>DATCIJ010000202.1:0-27548 GCA_036507855.1 Gemmatimonadaceae bacterium
ATCCGGGGGAATCGCTCGCCGACGAGCCGCGCCGCTTCCTCGACGCCGGCGCGCGTCGGCAGGAACACGCCCACGCCGCGCTTCTGCCGCATGACCTGCTGCAGGAACCGGTCGCTGAGGAAACGCGCCGGCGCCTCGTTCATCACTTTCACCGTGGCCGCCCGGTCGGGATCGAAGGCGACGGTCTGCAGCACCGCCGCTGATTCGAGGTACGCCGCGTAGAAGGCCGGGTCCACCGTCGCCGACAGCCAGATGAACCGGCATCCCGTGCGTCTACCTAACGCGAGACACAGTTCCAGCTCCGCCGACGTCTGGTGGATCTCGTCGACGACCAGGGTATCCACGCGCAGGATGTCGCCGTCCTCGAACCAGCGGCGCGCGATCCCCGTGGTCACGATGATCACGTTCCAGGTCGGCGTCTCCGGCGTGGCTTCCCGTTCGCGGTTCACGACACCGACACGGAGCGCTCGCGTTCCAAGGATCTGCTCGGCGATCGGCCGGATGGCCATGGTCTTGCCGGTGCCGGTTCCAGCCACGATCCCGAAGCCGTTGCCACCGCCGGCGAGATCGCGGATCTCGGAGCCGTGCTCCCGCTCGAGCAGCGTGTCGAGGTGGAGGCCCAGGGCCAGCTCGATCGTTTCGCAGGCGGCGCGCGTCGGCGCGATGACGATGACCCGCCCCGTCGGGGGTTCGGCGGCAACGAACGCCTGGTGATCAGGCGGAAGCGAGCGATCGAGGACGTTGCGCAGCACGGATCAAGCTCGCGCCTGGCGCGCCCGCGCGGGAGTTGCCCGCCGCCTCAGGCGGGCGGTTTCCGCTTGCTCGTATCCTTTCGCGGAAGGTTCGGGGCGGCCCCTTTCGGCTGGGCCGATCGACCGTCCTTCCCCGCCGGGAAGATCACGCGCGCGTTAGGCGGCCGGTTGCGGATCGCCGTCGCGCAATTGGTCGGCGCCGGCTGCCGCGCGGCGGGCACGTTGTCGACCCAGATCCGGCACATGCCGGCCGGCGGCAGGTACGCCTTCGGCACAGCCTCCTTCTCCTTCTCCTTCGCCTTGGCCGTCTGCGCCGTTCCTCGCACCGGAACAAGTACGGTCAGGATGAGAAGGAAGACGGCAAGTCGAGTCATGCCTCGGGCGTACCCCGTTCGGAATCTCATGTGCCCGCAGGGATCCCCCATCCGCCATCCGCCAACCGCCATCCGATCTTCAATCACCGAACGAGATCCCCGTCGCGCGCGCGGTACGGACAATGTCGTGATGGGGATCGACGCGCTTGGGTACGGCCAGGGCCTCGGTGAATGGAATCGTCACGATGTGCGGTGACTGCAAGGCCACCATGTGGCCCCATTTCTCGTTCTCGACCGCCTCCACCGCCGCACCCCCGAAGCGTGCGGCGAGGAGTCGGTCGTATCCCGTCGGCATTCCTCCGCGCTGCAGGTGGCCGAGCACGAGGGAGCGTGACTCCTTGCCCGTCATCTGTTCGATATCCCAGGCGAGCCGGCCTGCGATGCCTCCCACACGACGACTCTCCCCGGGAAGCGAGCCACCAATCACCGACTCCTGCCCACCCTTCGGGAACGCACCTTCCGCCACCACCACGATCGAGAAGTGACGTCCCATCCGATCGCGCGCCCTGATCTTTTCGCAGACGCACTCGAGATCATACGGGATTTCGGGAATGAGGATCACGTCCGCCGTGCCGGCCAGGCCCGAATGCAGCGCGATGAAGCCGGCATGCCGTCCCATCACCTCCATCACGAGGACGCGATCGTGCGATTCGGCCGTGGTGTGCAGCTTGTCGATGGCCTCGATGGCCGTCGTCACCGCGGTATCGAAACCGAACGTCGTGATCGTCCCGCTGACATCGTTGTCGATGGTCTTCGGCACGCCGACCACCCGCAGGCCTTTCTCGAAGAACCGCTGGGCGATGGCCAGAGAGCCATCTCCGCCTATCGAGATCAGTGCATCGATGCCCATGGCCCGGGCATTGTCGAGGACCTCGCCCGAGCGGTCCACCAGCGCGTAACTCCCGTCGGCTTGCTGCACGGGAAACTCGAACGGGTTTCCTCGATTCGTGGTCCGAAGGATCGTGCCACCCATGTACGCGATGCCGCGTACCGACTCTCGCGTGAGCGGGATGATCTCGTCCTCACCCAGCAGCCCGTAGTAGCCGCGGCAGATGCCAAGCACGTCCCAGCCACGATGGATTGCCGCGAGCGCGGCAGCCCGGATGACCGCATTGAGTCCGGGTGCGTCCCCGCCGCCGGTCGAGATCGCCAGCCGCATCAGCGTGCCCTACTGCGCGGAGGCCAGCAGTCGGAGCACCTCACCGGGATTCGCGTGGCGCTTGAGCGCCCGCTTGGAAAACACCAGCACCCCGTCTTTCGAGACTTCGAACACGCCACCGCTTCCCTCCAGCAACTGCACCGTCGCCTCGGGATACGCGGCGCGAATCTCGGCCGCCAGACTGGCGGCCCGCGGTTCGTAGTGTCAAACGACGCAGTAGCGAATCGTGATGTGCATGTCTCAGCGGTGAGCGATTAGCGACCAGCGATCAGGAAACTAATGACGAGGAGTGGGGGATTCGACCGGTAGCTCCCCTCGGTCGCTCGTTGCCGATCGCTGATCGCTGATCGCTGCCCTATGGCGGTAGCGTCACCCCCGCCAGATTCGCCAGTTGGCGAATGACCGTGTCGCGCCGGGCAACCACTGTTGTCAGGGAGTCGACCCGGTCCTGCAGCTCATAGGAGAGCTGCCGGATTTCGTTGACCGCATCGGCCATTTCGTTGATGGTCTGCGCAACCTGGAAGTCGCGCTCCGTCGCCGGCAGGCATCCGGACGCGCCCATTGCGAGGGCGAGCAGGGCAAGGCGCTTCAGCATGATCACGGCATCCGCGTGAAGTGAGTTCTCAACATCGCCAGCACGATACGACGCCGCCGGCGTTGCGGCGAGGGCCGTGCCCCCGCGTTGAAAGGCTGGACTGCGCGTTATGACGATGAAGCTGGTGCGACACCACGAGACTATGGTTGCGCTCCTCAAGGAGGCCACCGTGCAGAAAGGAACGACGCTCATCGAAATCGGCGTGACCATCAGTATTCTCGGACTCATGGCCGGCCTGACTTTCCCGCGATTCGGATCGTACAGGGATCGCGTCGCCGTGGACGCGGCCACTTCGTCAACGCTCTCGCTGCTGGCTACCGCTCGACACGCCGCGCTTCGACGCGCCACCCTGACCGCCGTCCACTTCGACACGACCAACGCCATCGTGCTTGTCGTCGCAGGTGTCGACACGATCGAGAGCAGGCCGCTTCATGAGGTTCATGGCGTCGTGTTCTCCACTACTCGCGACTCCATTGCCTTTACGCCGAGCGGACTCGGATACGGCGCATCCAACACGCGGATCATCATTCGCCGCGGCGCCGCGGCCGACACTATCGCGGTCTCCCGACTTGGCCGGGCCAGGAGATGATCCGCAGTCGGCCGTTCAGCCGGTCCCGAAGTCGTACCCGGGGACCGACACCCGTTCTATCTCCTGGCCGATCACGCGCTCGATCATCCTCACCATCGCGATTTCATCGGGCGCCATGAACGTGTAGGCGTCGCCGGTCTGTGCGGCGCGGCCGGTCCGTCCGATGCGATGCACGTAGTCCTCCACCTGGGCCGGCACGTCGTAGTTGATCACGTGCGAAATGCCGCTGATGTCCAGGCCGCGCTGCGCGATGTCGGTGGCAACAAGGACGCGGATCTTCCCCGAACGAAAGTCGGCCAGCGCCTGATCCCGCTGCGTCTGCCGCTTGTCGGCGTGCAGCGCCGTGGCGCTGATGCCCGCGTGCTCCAGGTCGCGCACCACGCGGTCCGCGCCGACCTTCATCCGCGTGAAAACGAGGACCGAATCCATCGCCGCCTGCTTCAGCAACTCGACGAGCAGCGCGCTTTTCCGGCTGCGAGGGACCGGGTACACGGCGTGCTGGACGGTCGTTGCCGCGGTCATGCGCCTGGAGACTTCCACGACGTGTGGCCGGCGCAGGTACTTTCGCGCCAGCACTTCGACCTCGGGGGGCATCGTCGCGCTGAAGAGCAGTGTCTGCCGGTAGGGCGGCATAGCCGACACCAGACGGTTGATCTGCGGCGCGAATCCCATGTCCAGCATCCGATCGGCTTCGTCGAGCACCAGGACCTCGAGGTCGTCGAAGCTGGTGTTGCCACGTTCGAGGTGGTCGATGAGCCGTCCCGGCGTCGCGACAATGACATCAACCCCGCCGCGTAATGCCCGCTCCTGGGGTTCCATGCCCACACCGCCGTAGATCGATGTCACGACCAGCGACGTGTGCTGCGCGTACTTCTTGAAGCTCTTTTCCACCTGCTGGCAGAGTTCACGCGTCGGCGTGAGCACCAGCGCGCGCAGGCGATGCGGTCCGGCTAGCAGGCGGTCGGCGATTGGCAACGTGAACGCCGCGGTCTTGCCGGTGCCGGTCTGCGCAAGGCCGATGATGTCTCGACCCTCCAGGATGCGCGGAATCGCCTCGCGCTGGATCGGTGTCGGCTCTGTATATCCAGCGTCCGCTACCGCCCTGAGCAGGACCTCGGAGAGCCCGAGTTGGTCGAAGGACGAGCCTTTCACCGGCGTCGGGGCGTTGTGGGCCCCGTCCGTGTGCTCCTGCTTTGACCGAGATGTGCTGGATTTCACGTCGCGCCTGAAGCTAACTGGTGTCGCCTCGGCCCGGGCACGAGTTGTCCCGAATGAAGTCCCATCCGGCACCCCGGGTTGCGTGCCATCACCACTGGTCGCCACGGGGCCTGCCGGGTGGCCATCTTTGAGTCCGCGATACTCTCAGCTCTCAACTCTCAGCTCTCAACTCGTTGGACATGCGCATTCACCTCCTGGCTTGCCTCACACTCCTGGCGCCGGCTTTGACAGGCGCGCAGGCAACGCGCCTTCGCGTGCCGACCACCGTCGACACGCTGCCCAACGGGCTCACGCTGATCGTGCACGAGGATCACTCGGTGCCGAGGGTAGCGACGAACGTCTGGTACCGCGTCGGTTCCGGTGACGAGCGGCCAGGCCGGACCGGCTTCGCGCACCTCTTCGAGCATCTGATGTTCATGGGGTCCGAGAACGCGCCGTATCCCCAGTTCGACAAGCTGCTCGAAGCCGCCGGGGCAGCCAACAACGGCTCCACGACCGAGGACCGGACCAACTATTACGAGTTCGGTCCGTCCAACTCGCTGCCACTCATGCTGTGGCTCGAAGCCGACCGCATGGGTTGGTTGCTGCCTACCATGGACAGCGCCAAGGTGGACGCGCAGCGGGACATCGTGAAAAACGAGCGCCGCCAGAGCTACGAGAACCAGCCGTACGGCGTGGCCGCCGACATCCTGCCGCCTGCGCTCTACCCGAAGGGCCATCCGTACTCCTGGCCGGTCATCGGGTCCATGGCCGACCTGTCGGCGGCGTCGCTCGAGGACGTGAAGGACTTCTTCCGGCGGAACTACGCGCCCAACAACGCCGCCATCGTCGTGGCCGGCGCGGTCAACACCGACTCGGTGCGCCGACTCGTCAGGCAGTACTTCTCGAGCATCCCCCGTGGACCGGCCATCTCGCGTCCCACGCCGCCGCGTTTCACCGTTCGTGACACGGCGATCGTCGCCGAGGATCGCGTGCAGTTGCCACAGTTGTACCTTGCCTGGCACACCGTTGACGCGAATCACAAGGACGCGGCGCCGCTCGACATCCTGTCGTACCTGCTCTCGGGAGCGCGCAACAGCCGATTGACCAACACGCTGGTTTACCAGCGCGAGATCGCCAGCTCGGTTTCGGCGTTCAGCGACGCCAAGCGCCTCGACGGGGATTACTCCATCGTCGCGAGGGCCCGTCCCGGACAGGGGCTCGATTCGCTCAAGGTCGCGATCGAGCGCGAGTTGGCACGGCTGGCCAGTGAGGGACCGACGGCGCGGGAACTCGAGCAGGCGAAGAATGCGCGCGAGTCGTCATTCCTCAACCAACTCGAGTTCATCAACTCGAAGGCGGACCAGCTCAATCAGTACGCCTACTTCAAGGGCACACCGGACTACTTCCAGAAGGAGCTCGACGAACTGCGAGCCGTGACCGCCGCGGACATCAAGCGCGTGATCACCACCTACCTGCGCGGCCCACGGGTGATGCTGAGCATCGTCCCGACGGGCAAGCGCGAGCTCGCGGCCACACGGGTGACCATCCAATGACGGGGCCGATGAGGTTCTTCACGCTGCTGTTCCTGGCGCCCGCGGCGCTCTCCGCCCAGGTCCCTCAACCGGGGCTGGCGCCCGCGGCGCCCCTCGGAATTCCAGCGGTCCGCTCCAGCGTCACGCCTAACGGCATCCAGCTTCGCGTGGTGGAGCAGCACGAGCTGCCGCTGGTCCAGGTGACGCTGACCGTGACCGGTGGTTCGCGGCTCGATGACCGAACGCCGGGAGTCGCCACGTTCATGGCTGGCATGCTCGACGAGGGCGCCGGAACGCGCGATGCGCTCGCCCTGCAGAGCGAACTGGCCTACCTGGGCGCCAACCTCTCCACGACGGCGGACTGGGATCGCTTCACCGTGGGCCTCAAGGTGCCGCTGCGCGCACTGCCAGCCGCGCTGGCACTCATGAGTGACGTCGTGCTTCGACCGACATTCCAGGCAGAAGAGGTCCGGCGCCAGCGCGACCTCCGGTTGACCGGGCTGCTGCAGGCGCGCGACCAACCCAATACGCTGGCAGGCCTCGCGTTCAATCAGGTCGTGTACCCGGCATCTCACCCGTACGCGCGGAGCGCCCTCGGAGACAGCGTCACGGTTGCCGCATATGACTCCGCGCTCGTGCGACGCTTCTATGAAGGTGCGATGCGGCCCGACCGCGCCAGTCTCTTCGTCGTTGGCGATATCACCGAAGCGCAGGTTCGCACGCTGGTCGAGCAGCATTTTGGAGCATGGCGCGCGACTGGAGCTGCAATCCCTCTGCCGGCGCCACCTGCCGCCATCACTCCTACAGCCACAACGCGCGTCTGGCTCGTGGACAAGCCCGAAGCCGCTCAGAGCGTGATCATGATCGGGTGGCCCGGTGTTGAGCGCACGTCGCCCGACTACGCCGCGTTGCAGGTAATGAACACGCTCCTCGGCGGGTCATTCACGTCGCGGCTGAACATGAACCTCCGGGAAACGAAGGGCTACAGCTACGGCGCCGGTTCCGGGTTCTCGTATCGCGTGGTTCCCGGCCCATTCATCGCGTCTTCATCAGTCCGCACGAATGTCACCGATAGTTCGCTGGTGGAAATCTTCAAGGAGCTGCGAGGCGTGCGCGATGTGGCCGTGCCGGAGGATGAACTCAACCGCGCCAAGGCGTACGTCGAGCTGGGCATACCCGGTACCCTCGAGTCGACGTCTCAGGTGGCCGGCCAGATGGCGCTCCTGGCAACGTTCGGTCTCACGCTTGACGAGTTGCCGCGGCTGGCCGCTCGCGTGCGCGCCGTGACCGCGGCTGACGTGCAGCGTGTGGCGCGGGAGTACCTCACACCGGATCGGGCACACGTGGTGGTGGTAGGCGATCTGGCGAAGGTGAAGACTCCGATTGAGCAGCTCGGGCTTGGCACCGCGACGACTCTCGAAGTGTCGAAGATCGCGCGCTGAGAGGTCAGAGCTCCGAGCTCAGAAGCCGTGGTTCTGACATCCCACATCCGCCATCCGACCTCAGACGTCGCGATTCGCTTCCGCGGCAACACGCGCGATGATTTCAGTCACCTCGTCAGGCACCTCTTCCGCCGGGACGTGTCCCACGCCGCGCAGCACCGCAATGTCAGCGCCCCGAAAGCCCTGTGCATGGAGCACGGCCGCATGATGAGGGATGAGTCGGTCGAGCTCACCGAACCGGATTACCAGGCGACAGTCTCCGAGGTTCAGTGACCTTGGGTCCCTTGGCGTGAAGTCGAATTCGCGGACCGACTGCAGGATCGCCTTTACGACATGCGAACGTCGCAAAGGCATCCAGTATTCGTGCAGGTCGCCGTCCGTCCAACGACCTCGCGTGCCATAGATCCTCTGCAGGACGAGCGAGACGATCCACCGGGGCGTTGTCGCCGGGTGCCACCACCGCATGCCGCGCGCGAGCAGAACACGACGCACCGTGGTGAATCCGATTGGTGCCAGCAACACCAATGCGCCCACGCGGTTTCGCAGCAGTGACGCGGCATCCAGTGCGACGGCCCCCCCGATCGACTGGCCAACGAGCACACAGCGTCCGACACCGAGTGAGTCGAGGAGCTGCTGCAACCACTCCGCCATCGCTCCAGCCGACCAGGCGCCACGCGGGAAGCTCGTCTCGCTCCAGCCGTGACCCCTCAGGTCAGGCGCGATCGCGTGGAAACCCGCCCGACCCAGCGGGGCCAGTATGCGGCGGAAGTTGTATGCCGACGCTCCCCATCCATGCAGCAGCACGATGGGGAAGGCTCCCTGAGCCCCCGACTCGACGAGCCGCACGCGTTCGCCGCTAACGACGACCTCGCGCGCCGCCGTGTCCTCGTCGTGCGCCGGGTATGGCTCGTCAGGCAGTCCAGCTGGAGCGCTCGCCATCTTCTGCGGAAGGTATGAGCAGTCCAGCCCTTTGCGCCTTGCGCTTTGACCTAGACCGGCTCGATTGGACGACCCAGCAGCCTGGCGATCAGACCCAGCCGGAACGTCACGTCGCTCCAGCGATCCTCTCCCTGGGCGCCTTCGTCGAGGGGGAATTGCGCCCACACATCTGGATGGTCGGTGCGGGGCTTGGCCGTCCCACGATGCGGATGCCAGACGAAATCGCGATCCCGGTCGTCCAGAAACCGATCGAAGAGACTCATCCAGCCGTCATTGCGCCGCAGAAACTGCAGCCGCGCCATCAACTCCAGCCATGTCAGTGCGAAGGGAACGTCGGCGTCGGCGATATTCCGGTTCGAGAGGGGATCGCCTAACAAGAGATGTGGCTGAGCCACGATGTGCTTGCCGGCGAGCTGAAACGCTTCCTGTCGTGGCAACGGCTGCGACAAATGCGCCAGAAGACGATCGATCGGTGAGTGATTCTCGCTCCGGAAGAGCGGCATGTGTGCCACCATCGTTATGAGGTGGATCGACGGCGGGCTCGCCTCGGCGGCGAGGACCTGCCGGTTTCCTACCCGGACCCACGGCTTTTCGGCGAGCGGGCTGGTCAAGTAGGAATCCACGCGGGCCAGGATCCTTCGCGCTGCGCCGCGAAGACGGGGGTCACCCTCGTACCCCGCGTGCGCCAGCGCCGCCGCCGCTGCCTCGCGGAGGATGACGCGGGTGCGGTGAATCAGATCCGGGTCGTGGCCACATTCGGCGCGGAATTCGTACAACTGGTCGGCGTCGTTATCCTCTGCGAGAAGTCGGAAGAGAACGCGCCGGGCTCGCACGAGCGGAGGCGACTCCCGATCCCAGCCATACTCGAGCAGCCGCCTGAACGTCGGTATCGTGCCCATTCTGGCCGACCCGTTCCCCGCCGGAATCCCGAGGATCGAGCCTCCCCATGTCCCATCCCCACCTTGGGCGAGAGCCAGTCGCAGCGCCGGTGGAAACGCCAGCGGAAGCCGGCGGTAGAGTTCGCGGTCCTGGCTGAGGCCAGCTACATCGATGATGGCTCTGTACTGTATTGCTGCTGACGCATTCCTCAGGATCCAGCCCAATGGGAACTGGACCGCATTGGACTGCATGGCGCCACCTTGTCCTTCTGGGAACTGATCGGGCAGGAACGAGGTGGTCACAGGGCGCTGTGAGCTAAGTGTATGCTGAATAACTAGATGCGACTACAGACCGAGAACGGGTATTATTCGGGCGCTAACGATAGCTCTTTTGCGGAACTCCGCCAGAGTCCGCACGCAAATCTTGTAGTCGCAACAATATGCGACCATATATGACCGGGTTTGGCTCCACTCGCCCCTTGGGAGGCTGATGCGAGGAGAGTTCGTGGAGGTTGGCGCACACAGACTCTACTACTATGCAGCCGGTACGCGGGGTCAGGGGGATCCGATCATCCTCCTGCACGGCTTTCCGACCAGCAGCCACCTATGGAGCGACCTCGTGGCGCTGCTCCCCGCCGGGCATCGAATCGTAGTCACCGATCTGCTTGGTTTCGGGCGGTCTGATCTCGGTGACGGAGCGGACCTCTCGATCAAGGGCCACGCCGATCGTACGATCGGGCTGCTCGACACTCTGGGAATCACGCAAGGTTGCCTGGTCGGACACCACCTCGGGGCATCGATCGCCGCCACCATCGCTGCGCGAGCCCCTCACCGCGTCCGGCACCTCGCTCTCCTCCATCCCCTCGGGGGCGACGTCACCTTGGCCGGTACCTTTGCGGTCTTGCGAGCCTTCCTTCCTCTGGTTCGGGTCGTTCCGACATCACTGCTCCGCAGACCGATTCGCGCGGAACTCACCAGATGGTTCTCCGATCCCATTCGAGCCAGGGTGTCGGTCGACCAGTACCTCGCCGCCTGGCAGAAGCCGGCACGGTGGCGGCAGTTCCTTCGTCAGCTCGCCGCCCTCAACGCGGCGGACATGATCGAGTGCACACGCCTTCTTTCGACCCTCACCATGCCGGTCGCGATCGTGGCGAGTGACGACGACCCCGCCGTCCCGAGCGTCGCCCTGAACCGGGTCCGAGAAGCGCTTCCCGGGGCAACGCTCGACATCATCAGGGGCGTTCGCCACTTTTCTCCGGAGGAGTCACCTGAGCGCATCGCCGACGTCGTGGCGCGCCTGCTCTGTTCGTGACCGCAGCTGAGGCAGGAGGAAGGAGTGCTTCAATCACGATTCGCGGGGCTGATGATCGCGGCGACGCTCATGTTCGCGGCGAGGCTCGACGCCCAATCGGCAGATTCAGGACGAGGACCGGAAGTCGGCAGGCGCGTCAGGGTCTTCGCGCCTGAACTGCGCACGGATCGCTACGTCGGGCGCATCAAGTCGATCGACGGATCGGTGATGGTGCTGGACACCGGTGAGGTGCGCACCGTGCTCGGGATGGAATCCGGTCCAGTCCTGGTGGACCAGTTCCGTCGCGTCACGATCCGGCTTTCCACCATCGAGGCGCTCGAAGTGAGCGGAGGCCGGACGGTGCGCGGCACCATGATGCGAGGCGCCGTGTTCGGGGCCCTGGCTGGGGCGGTGCTCTTCGGGCTGGGATCAATGCCCGAAGTGAATCCGGACGCCAACGACTTCATGAGGGGAGTCCCCGTGGGACTGGCGGTCGGCGCGATCGGCGGCGCCGTCATCGGTTGGGGCGTCGGCGGCGAGCGTTGGCTCCCCGCCAGGGTCCCGCGTTAGGCGCCAGTCCGGATCTGCTTGGCAGCGTCCAGCGCGATCCGCAGGTCGCGCGATAACGCCCGGGCTTCCTGCGTGGCGCTGGTCGAGTCGTTGATCGCGGACTGCACACCGGCCGATCCCAACGCCAGGAGGTCCAGCCGCATGCTCTGCAGGAGCAGATTGGCGTTTTCCAGTTGCTCCTTCAGGCCTTCGCGCCGGTTGGTGAGGTCGGCGATGGTTTCGCGCTGCCGTTCGAGCATCTCCACCCGCCGGTCCCGTTCGGCGGACTCGGGCCTCGTCCTGGCTTCGGCCAGCGCTTTATCGACAGACGCGATCGCGTCCGCCGGCGCCGCCTTTTCCAGCCCATGGAGAGCCTGCGCCAGCGACGACACGCGTTCCGCCAGCGCGTCGAGCGTCGGCGCGACATCGGGAATCATTTCGCGATCGGGTGGAGCCAACCGCGCCAGCGCTTCGCGGGCGGCGGCACGATCCGACGCCGCGCGCCGGATGCTGTCGCCATACGGACCAGCCAGCACGTCAGCCGGCGCAAGTTGACGCGCAAGCTCATTCACGGAAGGCGGTCGCGAAGAGCGGGACGGCTCGGGGACTTCGCCGCGCGCCAGCTGTTCCGAAGCCTGCGGGCCAAACACATCCCGGACCCTGATTCCGTCGGCCCAGAGCGATCCCGCGCGCCTGAGCATGCCAAGCCCGAAGAACGCGGTAGGAAACAGGAACCAGAGGAAGCCCGGTGAAAACATCAGGTTGACGGTCCCGAGCGTCGCCACCATCACGCCGGTTCGCGCCAGGTGCTGCCGGAAGTCGCGAATCCTGCTCTCGCGTGAACGCTTGCCACCTCGCTCTTCGCGCCGTCCCCACGCGCTGCGCGCATCATGCCAGGAATCGGGCATGAAGGACGGCACCGGAGGCCGGTTGCCGTGACTGTCGTCCTCAGCGCGATGGGACGGCCGGCGCGCCAGCGACCGATCGCGCGATGACGTTCCTCCGATTTCCCTGTGCCCGGCCGCTGAAGGATTCGAGAGCCGCGGCAACCGCACAGGCGGATCGTCGTGCGCTGGCGAGAAACGAGCCGGCAGCGGCGGCGGGGGAACCGCGGGACGCTTCCACGCCGCCGATGCATGTCCAGCCGGCGACACGGTCTCCGGCGCTCCACTCACTGACACGGCGTCGAGGGCGTCGCGGAACTCCGTCGCATCGCGCCACCGCTGGTGCGGTTTCTTGGCCAGCGTTCGTTCGATGAGCGCGGCCAGTTGCCGCGGCACGTCGGGCTGCACGGTCCGCAGCGGGCGTAAGGGATCGCTCAGATGCTTCATCAGCATCGCCGGCGTGTTCGAAGCCTTGAAGGGCAATTCTCCGGCGAGCATCTGGTAGCCCACGACCGCGAGCGAGTAGAGGTCGCTGCGACCGTCGATCTCACCCTCGCCCATCGCCTGTTCGGGCGACATGTAGGCCGGCGTGCCGACCGCTGTTCCCGTTACCGTCAGGCGCGAATCGCCTTCGATGGCGCGGGCGATACCGAAGTCCGTCACGATCGGACGCCCTGTCAGTCGATCGAGGAGGATGTTGTCGGGCTTGATGTCGCGGTGGATGATGCCACGCGCATGCGCGTAGGCGAGTGCATCGGCGACCTCGCGCAGGATGCGCCGCACGTCAGCGAACGGCGGCCGTGGCTCGCGAACGAGCCGCGCCGCGAGACTCTCGCCATCGACGAGTCCCATGACGAACCACACCAGTCCATCGCGATCATCGACCGAGAAGATCGGGACGATATTCGGATGGTTCAGCTGGGCGGCCGTCTCGGCTTCGCGAAGGAACCGCGTGCGGACCTCGTCGCGGAAGGCAAGGTCTGGTGGCAGGACCTTGATCGCGACGAAGCGGCGGAGCTTGACGTCCTTGCACCGGTACACGACGCCCATGCCGCCACGACCGATCTCGGCGTCGAGTTCATAGCCCTCACCAAACGCGGTGATGGCGCGGTCGCGAAGTGTATCGCTCATCGGGATTGGCCGGCCGTCAGCGGCGCCCGGTCCCCGACTCCCGGATTCCGCCCTTCAGTTTCGCCATCTCGTCGGCGACGTACATCGCATTGTCCACCTCGCTGGCAAGCTCTCTGGCCCGCTCCGCCACCAGTGTGATCTGCTGCAGCGTCTGACTGCCCGCCTTCAACTTGATCACGTCCAGACGCAGGTTCTCCAGCGCGAGAAGGCAGCTCTCCAGTCGCTCGCGGGAGCGCTCACGCCGGGCTTCGAGGTCCGCGACGGCGCGGCGTTGTCGCTTGAGATGCGCCAGGCGCCGCACCCGCTCCTCGCTGGCGCGCTCGTCGAACGGATTGGCCTGCGCTTCCAGCGCGCTGATCTCGGCTTCGACCTCGGCCGCGGCGCCGGGCGACACTTCGCGATCCAGCGTCGCCACGTTTGCCGCCAGCGCCACGATGTTGTCATAGAGGGCGTGCGCCGTTGGCGTTACGTCGGCCGCAATTGCCTTGTCGCGCTTGGACAGCGTCGCCACCCAGCGAAGGATGTCGTCGCGGTGGTTCGACGCCTGTCGCACCGATGGACTGTGCATGCCGGACCGCCGCGCCGCTTCCGGTGCGGCCATTCGACCCGCCCTGGGCGCTGCCGGGATGGACCCATAGGTGCTGCTGCCCGTCCGCACCTTGGCAACGCCGCGCGCGCGCACTTCTGCCGCCTTGTTCTTGTCCCAGAGCGCACGGACGTTGTCGAACCACTCGGCCACCACGTCGAAGAACATGCGATCGCGTGGCTCGCGGAGCACGTCGTGCCAATCGAAATCCTCGCTCCACAGCTTGGCGTACTTGAACGCCATCACGACGCTCCAGATCGCCGTGACGAATGCGAGGCTGAAGCCGAACAGGATCGACGACACGATGATCACCGAATTCACGATCACGTACGGGCCGAGCTTCTTGCGAAACGCCACTACGCGCGGATCGTACCAGCGTGCCCGCTCCTCTCGCGAGACCGACCACTCGTCGTCGTCGACCGCCGGCGCCGCCACGCGTGACGAGCGCGACGCCCTGACCAGTGGCGCCGGCGCCTCGGGAAGCGCGGGCACGTTCCCGGATTCGAGGGCCGCGGCCAGCGCGGACGCGCTCGGGAAGCGCAGGTCGGGATCCTTCTCCAGCAGCAGCATCACCGCTCGCTCCAGATCGGGCGGGACGCCGCGCCGGCGCGACCCGATGGGTTCCGGGCGCTCCGACAAGTGCTTGACGAGCATGGCCGGCGTGCTCGGCGCCTCGAACGGGGGATCGCCGGTCAGCATCTGGTAGCCGACCACGCCTAACGAATAAAGGTCGCTGCGCCCGTCGATGGTCCGGTCGCCGGTGGACTGCTCGGGCGACATGTAGGCCGGCGTCCCGATCGCCATGCCGGTGGCCGTGAGCCGCGAGTCGGCGCCCTCGGTGACGGCGCGGGCGATACCGAAGTCCGTGACCAGCACCCGTCCGTCGCCGGACTGGAGGAGGATATTGTCGGGCTTGATGTCCCTGTGGACAACGTTGCGCTCGTGGGCGTACGCGAGAGCATGCGCGACCTCGAGCATGATGCGTCGTGCCTCACCGGGCGACAACGCGCCTTGTGTGTGCAGTCGCACCGCCAGGTTTTCGCCTTCAACGAGCGCCATCACGAAGTAGACGATTCCGTCCCGCTCATCGACGCTGTAGATGGGGACGATGTTCGGATGACTCAGCTGGGCCGCGGTTTCCGCCTCGCGCAGGAAACGCGTCCGGATCTCCGATCGGAAGGCGAGCTCCGGTGGCAGAACCTTGATCGCAACCAGACGCTTCAGCCGACGGTCGCGGGCCTTGTACACGATGCCCATCCCGCCCCGCCCGATCTCGCGGTCGAGTTCGTAGGTCGACGCGAGGACTCGCTCGACGTGCGCTCGAAGTTCTGGGTCTGTCGGTGGGCCGACTGGCTCGGGCACGCGGTGGGCCTGACTGGGTACGACGACGGGGCAGTCGAGTAGTGTAGCACTCATGTGCGGCAGCGTAAAGCGAAATCCGCTGTGCGGTTACGGCAGGTCGAAGTCACAGGAAACGCGCGCTTCACGGTCGGCTGGATCGCTGAGCGGTGGTGCTCGTACTGGTTCTGATGGTCCGGCCCCGGCTGCCGGCCACCGGTGGCCAGCGCCAGTCCCCAGCCCCAGCCCCAGTCTGCAGCAACAAGCAATTAGCAATCAGCCGCTTCGGCTGTTCGCGGCCAGAGCACTACGTCACATTGGCCCGTAAAAGTTGCAATGACAGCCACGTTGGCGTAATTCAGCAGCCCGATTACTGCGTCAGGGGTAAACACCCCGAGTGCGGGGGACTTCCACCTTGGTCACGTGATGCGGATCGCGCCGGTGTCGAGGGTGGACAACCGTTTGAGGACCTGACCCGAATGGCACAGCGACAGACGCTCCCGGTGCTCCCGCTCAGGGGGACCGTGATCTTCCCCGGGCTGACGGCGCCGATTGCGGCCGGGCGCCCCGGAACCCTCCGCGCCATTGAATCGGCGCTGAAGGGCGACCGGTTGGTGTTCGCCGTCGCGCAGCGCGACAACACCGACGAGCCGGCGCCCGAGATTCTCTACTCCATGGGTGTCATCGCGCGGATCGGGCAGATCCAGCGCGGCTTGGGCGGCGTGCAACTGCTCCTCCAGGGCGAGCAACGCGCGACCTCGCTTCAGTACACGCAGGGCGACGGGGACGGGTTCCTGAGCGCCGTCGTTATGCCGACCGAGGAAATGGCGCCGGTCAGCGAGTCCGATGCGGCGTTCGAAGCGCTGCACAAGGAAGCCAGGGAGCGCGCGGCGGAACTCGGGGAAAAGCGTGGCCTTCCCGAAGAGGTCGTGCACCAGGTCCTCGACTCGGTCGAGGACCCCGGTCGCTTTGCGGACCTCGTCGCCGGCTACATCGAACTGACGGTGCCCGAAAAGCAGGGTCTGCTCGAGACCCTCAGCGTCGAGGAGCGGCTGCGCCGCGTGCTCGTGCACGTCCAGCGGCAGATCGGCATGCTCGAGGCGCAGGAGGAGATCAAGTCGCAGGTCCAGGAGGAACTGGGCGAGCGGCAGCGCGAGATGTTCCTGCGGGAGCAGATGAAGGCGATCCAGAAGGAGCTCGGCGATGACGACCAGTCTCGCGAAATCGAGGAGCTCCGCGAGAAGCTGACCAGGCTCGACCTGCCCAAGGAGGCGCGCGTCGAGGTGGAGCGTGAGCTGGGGCGCCTCGAGCGCACCGGTCGCGAGTCCATGGAGGCGCAGGTCATCCGCACCTACCTGGAGTGGATCGCGGAACTGCCGTGGAACACGCGCTCCGACGACCAGCTCGACCTGAACCGGGCCGCCACGGTGCTCGACGAGGACCATTACGGCTTGCAGGACGTCAAGGACCGCGTGCTGGAGTACCTCGCGGTGCGCCAGCTGCGGGCCCGGCAACTGGCGGACGAAGTCGCCAAGACCGGCGAGTTCCCGGCGTTCAAGGTCAAGCCGCCGAAGGAGGACGCCACGCCGGCGCTCGGGGTGGGTGACGGCGATGACCGGCTCATCACGGACGCGCGCGAAGCCAAGGCGCGGGCGATGGCCAAGGGGCCGATCCTCCTCTTCGTGGGACCGCCGGGCGTGGGGAAGACCTCCATCGCCAAGTCGATCGCGCGATCGTTAGGCCGAGAGTACGTGCGCGTGTCGCTGGGCGGCGCGCGTGACGAGGCCGACATCCGCGGGCATCGCCGCACGTACGTTGGCGCCATGCCCGGCCGCGTCATTCAGGGCATGAAGCAGGCCGGAACCAAGAACCCGGTGTTCCTGCTCGACGAAGTCGACAAGCTTGGCGTGTCGTTCCAGGGAGATCCTTCGGCGGCACTGCTCGAAGTGCTCGATCCCGCGCAGAACGATTCGTTCACTGACCACTACCTTGGCATCCCGTTCGACCTCAGCGAGGTCCTGTTTATCGCGACGGCGAACTTCGTCCAGAACATTCCGGTTCCGCTGCTCGACCGGATGGAGATGGTCGAGTTCTCGGGCTATACCGAGCGCGAAAAGGCCGAGATCGCGAAGAAATACCTCATTCCTCGTCAGCTCGAGGAGAACGGACTCGACGACAAGGGCGTGACCTTCACCGACGAAGCCGTAGCCAGCGTGGTCGCCAACTACACGCGCGAGAGCGGCGTGCGGCAGTTGGAACGGCAGGTTGGTGCCGTCTGCAGAAAAGTGGCGCGCCGCGTGGCGACGGGCGGCGATGGCATTGTGACCGACCGCCGCATTGACGCGGCCGAGGTGCGCGAGCTGCTCGGACGTCCCAGGGTGCATCCTGAACGCGCGGCCGAGCAGAACGAGGTCGGCATCGCGACGGGCATGTATTACACGCCCGTTGGCGGCGACATCATGTTCGTCGAAGCGTCCATTCGTCGCCGCGAAATACCGGCCTCCACCGAAGACGGAGAGACGGCCTCCCGGATACAGCCGGCACCGATGTCGCTCATCCTCACCGGTCAATTGGGTGACGTGATGAAGGAGAGTGCCCGCGCGGCACTCACATACGCCACCAACAACGCACCAACGCTCGGGATCCCGCCCCACCGTCTGGATAGCGCCATGGAGGCGCACATCCACGTGCCCGCGGGGGCCATCCCCAAGGATGGTCCGTCGGCCGGCATCGCCATCGCGACAGCGCTGGTATCGGAGATGTCGGGTCGTCCGGTGCGTCGCGACGTGGCGATGACCGGCGAGATCACGCTCCGCGGGCGCGTGCTGCCGATTGGCGGCCTGAAGGAGAAAGTGCTCGGCGCCCATCGTGCCGGCATCAAGCACATCATCCTGCCTTTCGACAACGAGGCGGACCTGGAGGACGTGCCTGAGGAGGTTCGCCAGCAGCTGACGTTCCACCCGGTTGCGACCCTGCCGGAGGTGCTCCGCATCGCCATGGCGGACGAGCTGACGTCCGATTCAGCGACGGTCGAAGAGGAAGTGCCAGCGACAGTGGGGTAAGCTCAGTGGATGAGAGATGGGTGAGGAGCCTGTTGACGCGATCTTGAGCCGGCCGCTCCCGGCATCTACGTTCGGCGTTCCAGCGGTTTGATCGCTAGCGTCGTTCGATAGAATGGCCCCTACCAAGAGGTACTCCGTGCGTCGTCCTCAGCTTTTCATCGCCGGCGCGTCCGTGATTCTCGCGACGTCAGTCGCTCAGGGTCAGGCGGGTCCGCCCGAAATCGTGGCCCGGGCGCGAGCCATTCACGAACGCGTGATCACGCTCGACACACACAACGACATCAGTCCGTCGAACTTCACTTCCGAGCGGAATTACACCCAGCGACTCGACAACCAGGTGAACCTGCCGAAGATGGTCGAGGGTGGCCTGGACGTCTCGTTCATGATCGTCTATGTGGGGCAGGCCCAGGACTTCACACCCGAGGGATACAAGAAGGCGTACGACGAGGCGATCGCGAAGTTCGACGCCATTCACCGCCTCACCGGGACGATCGCCCCGGACAAGGTCGGACTCGCGCTCAGGCCGGCCGATGTGCGACGCATCGCGGCGTCGGGGCGCAAGGTGGCGATGATCGGAGTCGAGAACGCCTACCCGTTAGGCGAGGACCTGAAGAACATCAAGGCCTTCTATGATCGCGGCGGTCGATACCTGTCGCTCGCCCACAACGGCCATTCGCAGTGGTCCGACTCCAACAACGGCGAGGCGTCGGGTGTCTGGAAGTGGAACGGTCTCTCACCCCTGGGCCGCCAAGCCATCGCCGAGATGAACCGCGTCGGCATGATGATCGACATCTCGCATCCGTCGAAGGCGTCCTCGATGCAGACGTTCGAGCTGAGCAAGGCGCCCGTGATCGCCTCGCACTCCGGAGTTCGCGCACTCTGCAACCATTCGCGCAACATGGACGACGAGCAGTTGCAGGCGCTGAAGAAGAATGGAGGCGTGATCCAGGTCGTGGCTTTCGCTTCGTACGTGAAGTGCGATCCGCCTCCGCCGGAACGGGCACCCGCACTTCAGAAGCTGTATGAGGACTTCGGCATTCCCGTCCCGGCCGGTCGTGGGGGCGGAGCCGGCGGTGCACGGGGTGGTGCCGCGGGAGCCGGAGCTGCGGGCGCCGCGCGTGGAGGAGGTGGCGGACGCGGTGGTCGTGGTGCATTGCAGGCCGCGATCGATTCGCTGCCGCCCGAACGGCGCGCTGCGTTCAATCGCCGAATGGCCGAAATCGATCGCGATCACCCCGCGCCGGCGCGCGCCACCGTTGCCGATTTCGTCAACCACATCGACTACGCCGTGAAGCTGATCGGCATCGACCACGTCGGCATCAGCTCGGACTTTGACGGCGGCGGCGGCGTCACCGGATGGAACGATGCGTCCGAAACGTTCAACGTGACGCTGGAACTCATGAAGCGCGGCTACACCGAGGAGCAGATCGGCAAGATCTGGAGCGGCAACCTGCTGCGCGTCATGGAAGAAGTGCAGCGGATGGCTGGGAAATGAAACTGGTTGCTGCTTACTGCTTTCTTCCTGTTACCTGCAAGTAGCAAGGAGCAGGAAGTAAGCAGCTTCATTTCCCTGGCAGAGGCCGGATCCTTCCCAGTACGGTGACTTCGAAGAGCGGCACAATGAGCGACTCCCACGGCGGCAGCAGCAGCGGGGACAGCCGCGGAGAAACCGTCCCGGGCGCGGGGACGGTGTACGGATCGGCGGACAACAGGTTCACGACGTAGCCAACATCCTCGAGCGACGCGATCGACATGCTGGAGAACGGCATGTCGGCGTTGGCCTCCACGAAACCGGTCATCACCTCACGGTCGAAGATCGATTCGCGCCAGTGCACTTCCTGCGTGCCCGAACCACCCAGATTCTCAACGGGAACGCGACCGTCGGAGCAACCAGCGAATCCCCCGGCGGAGATGCACTGCGCGCCGGCGAGAAGTCCGATGAACCGCGGGTCCGTCGTGCCGGAGCCGAACAGCATGTCGCGAGTGCGCCACAGCGTGCCGATCCCGATGACGTGCAGCATCTCGTGAAGCACCACGGCCGGCAGTCGCCCGTTCCCCGCCAGCGCGTCGATATCATCGGCGTCGAAACGCATGATGCCGATGACGGGGAAACGGCTCTGGGTGCGCAACACGCAGGGTCCCGCGGATGCGAGGACCTTCCCCACGCCATCGATCGGCGTGACCATCGCGAAGATGATCAGGTCGTCGACGGTCTCCGTGAGCGTCGCACCCTGCAGGCCACAGCGCGACAGGTCGAAGTTCAGTATCGGCACGTCGCCCACGTCGCCCACGATGCCGGCATGAAGTCGATCGACGGCCATCGTCATCGCCGTCGCGAGCTGTTCGGTCAGAGGTGACCCGAGAACACGCACGATCGGGTCGAATCCTGAACGGATGGATGCCACGATCTCGGCCCGAACACTGCCTGAGGTCGCGATCAGCTGCTGCGAGCCGCCCAATCGACCCAGGCGCCAGGAAATGCCCGACGCGATCCCATTGCCATCGGTGGTGACGGAGGGAGGTGAGACCTCGCCGCCGCCCTTCGCCACCGCGAGGTCGATCCCCGCGCCGCCCACCGGATTGCCATAGCGATCACGCACGCGGAGGGTGAACAGGCCGCCAAGAAAGTCACCGGCGAATCCGTCGAGCGTTCCGGCATCCGCGGCCACACTGGCTGCCGCGCCAGCCATTCCGATGACAGTGACTCTGGCGGGCGGTGCGGAGCCTGCGACGATCGTGATTTCGTTCGTCCCAGCGATCGTATCGAGCGTCCATTCACCAACAGGCGTGGGACCAGTCCCGGTGCGCAGTGGCGCGTTTCGCAGTGTGCCGCTGCCTGCCGTGACGGTAATGGTGACTGGGACATTCGCGAGCACGTCGCCAAGGGAGTTCCTGACGACGAACGTCGGTGACGGCGTCACGATCTCCGCGACGGCGTTGTCCGGCTCCGCCGAGAGCGACGCGTCAATGGAAAAGGGAGCCGTGGCGCTTGTCGGCTCATCCCGGCAGGCGGCGAGGCCGAGGGCAGGCGCCAGGCGGACGAGTACCGCGGTGGCTGACCTAACGAATCGCCGACCTGCGCCCACGAAAGACTCCCCAGGAATCGAGCCGCACCGGAAGCGGCTCGGTGCCGCTCAGAAAATACTCCGTGTACCGGCCCTCGGGCGGGGATGACGGATCGGCAAGGCGTCCCGTCACCCGGTCGAGTTCAGCCGAAAGGACCCCGTCCGGCGCGGTCCAGGGTACGCCGCCCGTGCCAACCCCTGCTCGCGACACCATCTGCGCCCAGATCGGCGCGGCCAGGGAGCCCCCGGCGGCGCCCGGCGTGATCGTGCGGGGACGATCGAAGCCGATCCACACACCGGCAACCACGTCGGGAGTCATTCCCAGGAACCAGACGTCGGTGTTGTCATTGGTCGTTCCCGTCTTCCCCGCCACGGGGATGTTCGCCGGCACCTCGTTCCTGACGGCGGTCGCTGTTCCGCGCTCCACCACGTCGCGCATCATGTCGCGCACGATGAAGGCGACCGCGGGATCGAGCACGGGGCGCGGCGCCACGATGGGATTCTGCCAGACGGTCTGCCCGGACGCGTCTTCGATGTGCGTAATGAAACGCGGTTCCACGCGCGCCCCCAGATTGGCAACGGTCGCATAAGCCGCCACGAGGTCGAGCGGCTGGACGACCGACGCGCCGATTGCACTGGACGGGTACGGCGCGATGTCCGAGTCGAGCCCCATGCGATGGGCAAGCGCGGACACCGTGTCCATCCCGAGGCTCAAGGCGAGCTGGATGGCCACCGGGTTTCTCGACCGCGCCAGCGCCGTACGCAGGGTCAGTGGTCCGAGAAACTCGCCATCCGAGTTGGACGGACGATAGACCGATCGATTGGGAAGCGGGATCGCGAGGGCCGTGTCGGCGACCATAGCGTTAGGCACCAGGCTGTCCGACACGGCGGCCGTGTAGACGAACACCTTGAACGCCGAGCCAGGCTGGCGCTTCGCATCGATGGCGCGATTGAATGGCGCGTTCACGTAGTCGCGACCGCCGACCAGCGCCCGCACATCGCCCGTGAACGGGTCCATCGCGACCACGGCGCCCTGCAGGTAGGCGGCCGGGGTGGGTTGCGCGCGCGAGCCGGCGGTTGTTGGCCGCGCGCTACCCTGCCGCCGCCGGGCCCAGACCGGGTGCGCGTAACCCGGCGCTGCCTCGATCCTGTTGAGGCCCTCCACGAGGGCTGCCGTGGCGGCGCGCTGGAGGCCCGGCTCGAGCGTGGTGTGAATTCGAAAGCCGCCGTCGCGAACCGCCACGCCGGCACGCTCGGCCTGGACCCGCACGACGTCCACGAACCAGGGCGACGGCGCGCTGAATCCAGCGTCCGTTACCACGGTGACCGGTTCGGCCTGCGCGGCGGTGGCCTCTGCCTTCGCGATGACGCCCTGGCTCGCCATCAGGGAGAGCACGAGATCGCGGCGTTCCTTCGCGCGATCAGGATGACCGATGGGATCGAAGATGGCCGGTCCGTTGATGACCGCGGCGAGTGTCGCGCCCTCGGTCAGCGTCAGGCGCGACGCTGATTTGCCGAAATAGTGCCGGGCCGCCGACTCGATCCCGAACCATCGATGGCCGAAGTGAATCTGGTTGAGATAGGCCTCGAGGATTTCGTCCTTCGTATAATGGCGCTCCATTTCACGCGCCGCGGCCTGTTCGCGAAGCTTGCGCCCCAGGCTCCGATCCGACCGATCGACCAGGCTCGGATGCATGTTGCCGACCAGTTGCTGCGTTATTGTGCTTGCGCCACGCGGGCTGCCGCGAATGGCGTCTTTCAGCGCGCCGGCGATTCCAACGAGGTCGACGCCATCGTGCTGATAGAAGCGCTGATCTTCGATCGCGATGAACGCTTGCGGTACGTGACGGGGCAGCGACGAGAGCGGCACGCTCGTCCGGAACTCGGTCCCCACCTCCCCAATGAGGGAACCGTCGCGCGCGAGAACCATGGAGGACTGCGGCGGGCGGATGATCCGCCACGCCTCCGCGGTGTCCGCGCGAGCCGGCGCTGCCTGCGCTGGCAACGGTGACCGGACCCCGATCGCGGACGCGGCGAGAGCAACGACCAGGAGGTGAGGGAAACGCATTGAGGAAGAAGCGGTGGCGGATGTCGGGGCGAAAGAAATGTACCCTGACCAAGCTGGTCGTTCCGGCAGCGTGAGATTGTGACACCGCACACGGATTCTGCTGAGTGCTGGATGCAGACGGCCGGGTGCTCTTCCCGTTACCAACACCGCATCACCCAGCACCAGCCCCAGTTCCAGCAATTAGCTCTAGCACCCAGTAGTCACAACTCAGCTCGCGCTTGCCGCGTGGTGGTGCGTCCCACAGGTTCTGCTCGTGCCCCGCTCTCTGACCGTTGCGATCGCCCAGTTGCACCCTCATAAGGGGGACTACCGCGCGAACCTTGACCGCCTCCGGGATATCTTCGCGCAGGTGAGGATGCTGTCGCCGCATCCGCAGGTCCTGCATTTCCCGGAGACCGTCCTGAGCGGGTACTTCGTGGAAGGCGGCGTGCGTGACGTCGCGGTGACCGCCGGAACGCTGGCCCGGGATCTGGACCAGGCGTACTCCGACGGTCCGAGGGATGACCGGGCACGCCGGCCGCTCGACGTGGTGGTGGGATTCTACGAGAAGTGGCGCGACACGCTGTACAACAGCGCCGCGTACGTACGGCTGGGAGATGGGGCGGCGAGAGTCCTTCACGTTCACCGGAAGAATTTCCTGCCGACCTACGGTCTGTTCGACGAGGAACGATTCGTCGAGCGCGGACACACTCAGCGCGCGTTCGACACGCCATGGGGTCGTTCAGCAATCCTCATCTGCGAGGATGCCTGGCACAGCGTCACCGGAACCGTGGCCGCGTTGGACGATGCCCAGGTCATCTTCCTATGCGCGGCGGCGCCCGCGCGCGGACTGCAGTCTCGTGAAGGCGTGCCGGGACCCGGCAGTCTGGCACGATGGGAGCGGTTGGTCAGGGACATCGCGGATGAGCATGGGGTGTTCGTCTCGCTGGCGAATCTTGTCGGGAGTGAGGGCGGCAAGGTTTTCGGCGGCGGTTCGTGCGTCGCGGGCCCGCGCGGGGACATCCGGGTGCGGGCGCCGGCGTTCGAGGAAGCGATCGTAACCCTGACGATCGACCTGGGCGACATCACCCGGGCGCGCGCGGACATGCCGCTGCTGTCGGATCTACGCACCGCGTTGCCGCATCTTCGTCGCACGCTCGATGCGGTGGAAGGACGGCAGCCATTCGTGGCGCCGTACGATCTGGCAGAAACGGAAAGTCAGCCACGGGGGGCCCCCCCCGAAAGCGAATTTGGCGCCGCGGCAGCGGAGAGCCGTCACCGTGGAAACTCAGGCGTCATCATTCCAGCGCATCACGTGGCGCGCGATGCCCATGGGTGTCCGCCGTCGCTCGACATCGATCCCGAGATGGTGGAGGAGTGGCTGATCCGGTTTCTCCGCGACGAGATGGGTCGTCGCGGCTTTGGGAAGGCGGTCGTCGGCGTGTCAGGCGGCGTCGATTCCGCCGTCACGGCATTCCTCGCCGCTCGCGCCATCGGACCGGAAAACGTGCTCGGCGTGCGGTTGCCGTACCGGACGTCCAGTCCTGACAGCCTCGACCACGCCGAGTTGGTGGTGGACGCGCTGGGGATTCCGGCGCGGACCATCGACCTCTCGGCTGCGGCCGACGGGTACCTGGCGCTGGAGCCCACCGCCGACGGAACGCGACGCGGCAACGTGATCGCCCGGCTGCGGATGATCGCGCTGTTCGATCTCTCGGCGTCCATTGGCGGCGTGCCGTTAGGCACCGGCAACAAGACCGAGCGCCTGTTCGGGTATTTTACCTGGCACGCCGACGATTCTCCGCCGCTCAATCCGTTAGGCGACCTGTTCAAGACACAGGTCTGGGCCCTGGCGCGCCACCTCGGCGTACCGGAAGCCATCGTCACCAAGCCCGCCACGGCTGACCTGGTGGCCGGCCAGACCGACGAGGCGGACTTCGGCATTACCTACCCGCGGGCCGACACCATCCTGAACTGGCTGCTGTGGGGATTCACGACGGCGGACCTGGTCGCGCGCGGGTTCAACGAGTTCGAGGTGGAGCTGGTGCGAAATCGCCTCGAGCGCACGCACTGGAAGCGGAAGCTCCCCACGGTCGCGCTGCTGAGCCACACCGCGATTGGCGAGTCTTATCTGCGCCCAGTGGATTACTGACTCCGACTCAGAACTCGGAGTGAGGCAAGCCTAACGTATTCGGTACGCCGCCTCGCGACCGGGCTTCAGATAGATCCGGATCAGTGGGCAGGCCGCCTCTGCAGAAACGGGACAAGTGTGCCCCTTGTACACCTCGATCGCGGCGATGTCGTCCACCTTGACTTCCTTGATCACGCCTTTCGCCGGATAGCGGGCAACCAACTGACCACTGCTGCTCAGGATAACAAAATTCGCATTGTCGACTGACGCGTTTTGCCACCCCCGGATCACGGGATTCCTCGGGCTTCGTACTGGAACTTCCGTCAGATGAGTCTTGGCCGCGTTGGCGCCCGCGTCACTTGCCGAGGCTCCGGGAAGGGTGAATCGAAACGGCTGCTGCACCAGTTGTTTTACCTTCCTGCCGCCGAGTTCCGCCGGTGTGAACTGCATCGAGCCTAACGCCTGCCGCACTGCCGCGGTGAACAACTCGTGCGTCGACTTGATGACCTTGAGGCTGGCCACATCGGCGGCGCCCGTCTCGTCCACGACGAAGCTGACGAGCACCGATCCTTCCACCCCTGCCTGCCGCAGTATCTCCGGGTAGCGCGGATTCCCGGAACCAGGGGCGCGCGTGACCGGCTTCTCGACCTGAAACTCGAAGTACGGCTCGGCACTCGCCCGGCTCACGTCCGCAGACGACGGCGCATTCGCGCCCGGCGCCAGCGGCTCGGGACGCGGGGCCTCGCACGACGCAACCGCCAGCACGACCACCACCGCCGCGACCGTCGTCATGGACCGCCACGGCCTGCTGGAATTGGTCATCGCCACAATCCTCCGTTCGAGATCCGAAGCCTGTTCGCCGAGGTGCGCCGCCAGAACGCTGGCCGTGAACCTCGGCTTCTCCGCCGCAACGAGCAGCAGGTCCGCATAACGACGCACGCCCGGGTTGGCGGCCAGCACGCGGTGGTCGCAGTCCAGTTCGACCGCGACGCGAAGGCGACGTGCCATCCACCATACGACCGGATTCCACGGCACAAGCGCCGTAAGTCCAGCGCCGATCATGAGGAGTGTCGTGTCCCGTCGCCGCGCATGCTCGAGCTCGTGCGCCAACAACAGCTTCTGCGACTCGTCGTCCAGCGCGAGCGCCCAACTTGGAACAAAGACCACCGGCTGCCTGACGCCGGCCACGGCCGGACCAAGATCGTCGGTCAACAGCACCGGATGCCCGTGCATGCGCCCAGGCCGCGCCCGGCGCCTGGCTCGGGCCAGTCGCCACCGGCCGGCCCCGATCGCCAGGAAGACCAGCACGCTCGCGCCTGCCCAGAGTACGGTGAGCGCGACGTCAGTGAGCTCGAGGTACGACCTGGAGGTAGCAGCAGGCACGCTCGCGACGGGACCGGGAACAATTGATGGCAATGAAGCCGATACTCCGGAAGTCGAACGCGACTCGATCGCGGCCGGAGCCAGCATCACGAAACCGGTGACCGGTATGAGAAGGACCATCGCAACAAGCCAGATCCATCGACTCGCCATGCGCCGTGACCGGACGAACAGTTCCGCGAGAGTCGCGCCGGCCGCCAGGGTCGCGGAGAGGAGGATTGTGTACGCCATGACGAGCGTCATTTCTCCTCCTTTCCGCCCAGACGCGCGTCGAGGATTCTCCGGAGCCGGCGAAGCTCGGAAGCGTCGATCCCACGTTCCTTCACCAGGTTCGCCAGCAGCATCTCGCGCGAGCCGCCGAAGATCTTGTCGAGCACCTGACCGAGCGCGGTCTTGCCGGCGCGATCACGGGCGACGAGCGGCGCATAACGATGCGCCTTCCCTTCCTCCTCATGGCTGGCGTACCCCTTGGCCTCCAGCGTGCGCAGCACGGTCAGCACCGTGGTGTACGCCAGCGGGTCCTCGAGATGCTCGCGCACCTCGGCCACGGTCGAAGGTCCGCGCTCCCAGAGGACAGCCATCACGTCGAGTTCACGGTCGGTGAACGAAGCCATGAGATCTCCT
>DATCIJ010000203.1:0-36221 GCA_036507855.1 Gemmatimonadaceae bacterium
TTCATGATATAATATCATGAAATGCAACCCAGACTTCATGATCCATGGCCACCAAACGCGTGTCCGAAACCGCCCCGGTCCAGGTGTACCTCGACCGCCAGAGCCGCCGCCGGCTCGAGCAGCTTGCGGACGACCTGGAGACTACCAAGTCCGAGGTCCTACGGCGCGGGTTGATCGCCCTTGAACGGGAAACCACCGACCCCTCATCGCACCCGGTGCTTCGGCTTGTCGGTGCGGCTGCACACGAGGAGCGATCCGCGGCGTATGATGTCGCCCGCGAACACGATCGACTTCTGGCCTCGGTGAACGACCCTCCTCCGGCGCGCAGACCCACCAGGCGGTCGCGGCGTGGCTGAGCTCTTCGTCGACACGTCCGCGTGGTATCCGGCCATTGTCGCTTCTCATCCGGACCACTCGGCGGTCGCCGGCGCGCTCACAGACGCGCTCAGCGCCGGTGCTCGGATTGTCACGACCAACCTGGTGGTCATGGAGACCCACGCGCTCCTGCTGATCCGGGTCGGACAGAGCGTGGCATTGAACTTTGCTCGGACTGTTTCGGAACCGCCGACCGTGGTCGTGTCGTCAGGGCCTGAGCTGGAGCAGCGTGCCGTCGACGAATGGCTGGCACGGTATGCAGATCAGCAATTCTCGTTCGCTGACGCCGTCAGCTTTTCGGTCATGAAGGCGCGCGGAATCTCGCAAGCGTTGACACTCGATGCGCACTTTGTCGTGGCGGGATTCCAGGTCCTGCCCGCGGTCAGTCCTCGTCGTCGGAAACGATGAGCACGCGGCGCAAGGAGCGTGGTCATCATTCGTGCTGGTTGTGCAGGCGGGCTTCCGATGCGACCATATCCCGGCCTCTCACCGGAGTCGCCTCGTGTTCGTCCCGCGTATCCTCACCGCCGGTGTACTCGCCATCGGCGCCTTGGCGTTACCCGCTTCGGGCCAGCGCCCATTGAAGGTCTACATCTCGGTCGACATGGAAGGCATTGGCGGCGTCGTCACGAACGAGCAGCTCGGCCCGACCGGGTTCGAGTACGCGCGTGCACGGCAGTTCATGACTGACGAAGCGCTGGCTGCCATTCAGGGTGCGCGCGAGGCAGGTGCAACGGAGATCCTGGTCAGCGACTCACACGGCAACGGCCAGAACCTGCTCATCGATCTCTTCCCCGCGGATGTCACGGTGATCAGATCCTGGCCGCGTCCCCTCATGATGATGGAGGGGATCGATTCGACGTTCACAGCCGCGGTCTTCGTCGGATATCACGCGTCCACCGCGAATACGAGCGGCGTGCGCGCCCACACGATGTCGAGCGCGTCTCTGACGGGCGTGAAGCTCAACGGGGTGGAAGTGCCGGAAGGCGGGTTGAACGCGGCTATTGCCGGATACTTCGGCGTGCCGGTAGTCGCCATCACCGGAGACGACGCGGCCGTGGCGGAGGTGAGCAAGTTCACGGGTCCCGTGCCCGGCGCCGTGGTGAAGCGAGCCATTTCATTCCATTCCGCGGCGACGATGACACCGAAGGCCGCGCAGGATCTCATTCGTGCTCGCGTGAAGGCCGGTATCGAACAGCGCGCCTCGGCGAAGCCTTACGTGCTTCGCGGACCGGTGACGCTGGAGATGTCGTTCAAGAACTACCGCGCGGCGGAGCTGCTGGCCTACCTCCCGATCGTGACCCGGGTGAACTCACACACGATCCGGTTCGTGGGAAAGGACATCGTGGAAGTCTCGAGGTTCATCGAGTTCGTGGGCTCATATTCGCCCGACATCACGCCGTAGGTTCGATCGGGGCAGTGCGTTGCGCTCTGCCCATCAATCCAGCGACTTCCGGAACCTCGTCGCGCTCAGCGTGATCAACACCAGCGCAAACGCGCAGAGCGACAGCACGTCCTTCCAGATCGCCTCGATGCCCGTCCCCTTCAGCAGGATTCCCCGGAGGATACGGAGGAAATACGTGAGGGGGATGGCGCCGCCGATCCATTGCGCGGCCGTCGGCATTGCTTCCCGGGGGAACATGAACCCCGACAGCAGGACCGACGGCAGGATGACCAGGAACGACAACTGCATCGCCTGCACCTGCGTCTTCACCGCGGTCGAAATGAAGAGCCCGAGGGCGAGGCTGGCGAGAATGAACGGGGCAGTTGCCGCGTACAGCAGCAGCAGGCTCCCCTGCAGCGGCACGTCGAAGACGAATCGCCCCAGCAGCAGGATCACGGTGATCTGGACGTAGCCCACGAGCGCGAACGGCAGAATCTTGCCGAGCATCAGCCCGGCGCGCGTCACGGGCGTCACGATCAATTGCTCCAGCGTCCCACGCTCACGTTCGCGCACGATCGACATCGATGTGATCGCCGACAGCGTGAGCGTAAGGATCAGACCCGCGACGCCGGGCACGATGTAGATCGCGCTCTCGAGCGCCGGGTTGTACCACGGGCGCACTCGGATCTCGAGTCGCCCGGTTCGCGCCGTGGTCGGCGCGAGGGCGGCGTTCCGCGCGGCCGATGCCAGTGCGGCCGCAGCGATGGCCGCCTGTGAGGCAAGCGGGTCGGCGGCGTCGATGATGACCTGAGCGGTCGCCGTCCTGCGCCGCTTCAGGTCGGTCTCGAAGTCGGGCGGGATGACGACAGCCGCCCTGGCCTCACCGCGTTCGATGACGCGACGCATTTCCTCGCGATCAGCGACGGGACCGATCAGGTCGAAGTTCCCCGTGTTCACCATCGCCTGCGTCAGCGCGCGGCTCTCGGTCGTCTTCGACTCGTCCAGCACGACCGCCGGGAGGTGCCGGACCTCCATGCGGATGGCGAACCCGAACAGCAGGAGCTGGATGGCCGGAATGCCGATGAGCATGCCAAGGGTGAACCGGTCCCTTCTCATCTGGACGAGTTCCTTCCAGAGCATGGGCCACAGCGGTGACTGACGAAGCCTGTCGAGCATGGGTCAGGGAATCGGGAATCGGGAATCGGGAATCGGTCTCCTGGTTTCCCCTCTGGCCTCTGGCCTCTGGCCTCCGGCCTCCGCGTTCTGGCCTTCGTCTCGCCGCTGCAATTCGATGAACACGTCTTCGATCGAGGGTTGCCCGAACGCATGTGAGACTTCATCGACGGTGCCTAACGCGATGAGGTGACCGCGCGACAGGAATCCCAGGCGCTGGCATCGTTCCGCCTCGTCCATGTAGTGCGTCGTCACCAGGATCGTCGTGCCCCCGTTGGCGAGCGCGTAGATCCAGTCCCAGAAGAGACGCCGGGACGCGGGATCGACGCCGGCGGTGGGCTCGTCCAGGAAGAGCATGTCGGGCTGATGCGCGGTGGCGCAGGCGAGGGCGAGGCGCTGCTTCCATCCGCCCGACAACGTACCGGCCATCTGGTTTTCCCTTGGTCGGAGACCGAGTTCATCGAGCAGGGCCCGCGCGCGTGTTTCCCGCCTGGCACCGCGCAGGCCATACATGGATCCGTAGAAGCGCATGTTCTCGGCGACCGTCAGGTCGTCATAGAGCCCGTATCGCTGCGACATGTAGCCGATGCGGCGGCGCACGCCCTCAGGATCCTTCACCACGTCAATCCCGACGACAGTCGCCTGGCCGGCCGTCGGCTCGAGCAAGCCGCAGAGCATGCGAATGGTCGTCGTCTTGCCTGATCCGTTCGGTCCGAGCAGGCCGAACACCTCGCCCCGGTGAATGTCGAGGTCGAGGTCTTCCACGGCGACGAGCGAGCCGAACACCTTCCGCAGCGCGGCCGTATGCACCGCGACATCGCCGTTCGAGGCGGCGCGATGGATGGCGGGCGCGGACGGAGCGGTCATGGGTGGCGATCGTTCGACGAGTCTTTCCTTGGAGGTCCGCCATCCGCCATCCGCCCTCCGCCATCTGTATTGAAGCGGGCCGTGGCGGGGAGCCCGGCCTTCAGCCGCCCCGTTGTATCAGAGAGTTCAAGCTTCACGCCGAAGAGCAGGTCCGCTCGCTCCTTCTCCGTGAGCGCCACTCGCGGCGTGAACTCGGCCGCCGTGGCGAGCGCGGTCACGCGCGCCTGGAAGGTCTGGCCCTCCAGACCGTCGATCGTGAGGGGAACCAGGTCTCCCACCCGGATGGAAGCGAAGACGGGAGCCGTCACGTAGATCCTGACCCAGGCATGGCGGGCATCGCCTAACGACATTACCGGGACACCCGCGGCAAGGACCTCGCCGGGCTCGGCGTATCGCGCCATCACCTGCCCATCGACCGGAGCGGTGAGCACGAGATCACCGGCGGCCGCTTCACCCATGGCCAGTTGCGCGCGGGCGGTGGCCACGGCGGCGCGCGCCGCCGCGACTCTATCCGGGCGAGCCCCCGCCTCGAGAAGCAGGAGCGCCTCCCGCGCCACGTCGCGACGCGCGCCGGCAACGCGGGCCGCATTCGCCGAGGCGTCGAAAGCGGATTGACTGATGCCGCCGGCGGCGAGCAGTCTGGCAAGTCGAACCGAATCGGCCGCGGTGCGGTCGGCTTCGCTGGTCGCGCTCCGCAGTTCGGCGCGTGCGCGCTCCAGTTCCGCGGGCCGCGCACCGCGGACCAGGTCAGCGAGCTCGGATTCGGCCGCGGCGAGCCGGGCACGACGTTGCTGTATGTCCTGTGGAAGCCCGGTCTGGGTGAGGACCGCGAGCGTGTCGCCGGCATGAACCGTGGCGCCCTCCTCGACGAGCACGCGGTCGACCCGGGCGGGAACCGAGCCGGCGACATCGGTCTGGGTGAATTCGACGGTGCCGCTCGCGGTCGTCCCGTCGGGCCGATCGCAGGCCGTCAGGGCGAGGAGGAAGAGGACCCATACACCAGTCAGCGTGCGCTTCATGGAGTCGCTTTCTCGAAGGAGGAACTCGTTGACTGGCGACCGGTTGTTTCGTCGTCACGGAGGGCAGCGAGCGAGAACGCGGCCGCGTGCCGGCCAAAGGCTCGGACATCGTCCCTGGTGGGCCCCTCCGGACCGCGACCCAGCAGAATGCCGGCGATCGGGCTGGCGAGGACGAGATACCCAACCTGGGCGACCACCGAAATGGCGGCGAAACGCGGATTGACGGCTTTGCTGAATGTCCCTTCTTGCTGGCCCCTCTCGATCGCGGCGCGGAGTCGTTCGAAGAGGCCGGCCGAGAGGGATCTGATCGCGGGTTCGGCGTGGGCCGCTTTCCAGTCGATCAGTTCGCGGGCGAGGAGTACGGGGAGGTGCGGGTTGGCGGTGAGGACGGCCACCTGACTTTCGACGACGGCGGCGACGACATCCTCTGGGGCGGAGTCGCTTCGGATTCGGCTCGACGCTTCTACAGCAATCCTCTCGACCACGCGCTCCAACACATGTCTGTATAGAGTCGCCTTGCTGTCGTAATAATAGTAGATTAATGCGCTGTTCTGCTTCGATTCTGTGGCTATCGTCTTGATTGTGGTCGCGGAGAACCCACGCGTGGCGAACAGCCGTTCGGCGGCGTCCAGGATTCTCTCGGCGGTAGCCTGTGTGCGTTCCACCGGCTTTAACTAAACGATTAATTGAGACGAGTCAAGCCGACTGTTATTCGTGACTCGTGACTCGGCTACCGGAGCGACATCCCTAGCCGAATGGTCCGCCCAGGTTCCGGCAAACCACACTGATCGTAGATCGCCGTATCGAACGCGTTGTCGATCGACAGCGCACCTCGAAGCCGGGACAGCAATCCCGTCCGGCGAACCGTGAACTCACGCGCAACGCTCGCGTCGGTGCTCGTCCGAGCGCGCAACTTCACGTTCTGGCCCAGGTCCGGATGCAGGCAGTACTGAGCCCCCTTGTAGTTCAGGGCCGCCGTCGCCAGCGATTCGCCGAACCTCACGTCCAGATTCACTCCGGCGCCCAGTTCCGGAACGTTCTCCGGTCGACGCGAGGTACCCGACGCCGCCGGATCCGAGACCCGCACGTGCTGGATCATCAGGTCGGCGCCCAGCGTCACCAACTCGCCACTCCAGTTGCCAAGTAGCTCGACGCCTGTGCTCTTGAGCCGGTCGCGGTTGATTCGCTGGAATTTCCCGTCCGGCCGCGTAATGCGCAGAATGGCGTCGGACAGGGTGTTGCTGAAGAAGACACCCTGCAACTGCGCGCCCGAGGCAAACATCGTCGCGCCGGCCTCCAGGCCGGAAAATCGCTCCGGCTTGAGATCGGGGTTCGGTTCAAAGCGGTTCAGCGCGCCGGAGTACAGTTCGCGCAACGCCGGGAAACGCGACCGCCGGTTGGCGGCTGCGTGCAGGCGCACTCCGCTGGAGAGCACGGTGCTCAACCCGAAGCGGAATGCCCCCGCGTCCAGCCCGGGCTGAGTGGGGCGACCGCCAGCCAATGGCGTCTCCGCGGATTCGAGAGCGCCACCTATGTTGGCTCGCAGGAGTCCAACCAGCGGATAGTCCAGCTCCGTCGCCAGGCTCGACAAACGCTGCCGGTATCTGCTGGCGGGATCGGAATCGAACTGCTCGCGATAGTTGATCGTCGCCATCGTGAAGGCGTTGCGCCATTCGCCGCGCCCGACCGAGTGATCAGCCTCGACGCGCATGGTGATCGTGCGCTCGTCGCCATACTCGGTGGCGTCAACCTGGCTGTACGTGGCCGAGGTGTAGTTGTCGATCTGCAGGCTGCCATCGTTCACGGCCACGACGAACTCCACATCGCCGCTGCCGAACGGCGTGCGCTTGCGCCCCAGCCCGCCCGAGAAGACACCGATGATCCGACGCGTGTCCGGATACCGCCAGAGCCGCGGCTCCGCGATGTGCAGCTCGGGCGGCACTCCTCGCTCGGCCTTATATCCGCTGGCCGAAGCGGCCAACCACTGCCCGGCGTCGGTCGTGTGACGCAGGCCCAGATACGCCTGGATTTCCTCGAAGTCGCTGTTGGTCCGCTCGTCGTTGGTCGTGTACTGGTCCGACACCTTGCCGCTGACCGGGAAGCCGTTGCGCGAGCTGTACCCACCGCCGGCCCTCAACGTGAACTTTCCACTGGACGAATACCATGGACGCACCACCGAGCCAAACAGCGCGCTCGCTCCCACCTGGTCGATGCCGGTTCTCACCTCGACGCTTGTCTCCACCGTGTTGTCGGTGTCGCCCCGGTTCAGGTCGACCGCCACGGCGCCGGCAATCACGTTAGGTCCCTGCAACAGTGTCGACAGTCCGCGGGCGACCGCGATGCTGCGCGCGCCACCCATCGGGATGAGCGAAGGATCCGTGCGGCTGTCCCACCCCAGCGTGAGCGGTATGCCATCGTACAGCACGACCTGGTGCCTCGAGTCCGACCCGCGAATGGAGATCTCGTTCTCCCCGCGCGAGTTCTGTCTCACGAGAACGAAGGGGATCTCCCGAAGCACATCGGACAGCACCGGTGACGGCGTGAGTCGCATGGAATCCGGCGAGATGACGAGGACACCCACCCCACCGACCGCCGTCGTCAGCGGCGGCCGCGTGGCGGTGATGGTCATGCGATCCAACCGCCGTCCCGAGTCGGCTCTTACCGTGTCCCGCTGCGCCGTGGCGCGCGCCGGATCGAGGACGAGGCCAACGAGGACGACGGTTATTCCGATGACGAAGCGCATGCTTTTCGGGCCGGTGGTGGTGATGGCCGCGCGGGGCCGTAGACCGAGCGTGGATGATCAACAATGTCATCACTGGGAACCAGACTCGGCCAGTCGCCGGCCCATAACCTGAACGGCTGTATCGCCTGTCGCGTTGAGAATCACAGGACCGCCACCATACTCCAGGCCACGAACCTCCATGTTGCCGTACGACGAGCCCACAAAGTGAGCATCACGATCCGCCTCAAACGCAACGGCCCGTACCTGATAGCCCTCGATGATGCGGCACAGGTCACGGTCGTTGACGCCGAAGGAAAACCTCTGGTTCCCGAGCCTGGCCGCTCGATTGCCCTGTGCCGCTGTGGAGGCTCATCGACGAAGCCATTCTGCGACGGGACGCACCGTGGCAACGGATTCGTCGGAACGTCAGAGCCCGCGGCTTCGAGGCCGCGGCCCGAGGCCACCGATCCCGGGATCACCCCGCGGTGACCGCCGGCTCTCGAGGAGATCAGGCCCCCCGGAGCGAGTCAGAGCTCGAGGAGCTCCTTGCTCGGCCCTCGGTCGGCGTGATCCGCGCCCTGGAGGACTGTCCCGGAGACGTGGCGGTTCTGGGAGCCGGTGGAAAAATGGGTCCTTCAGTCGCTCGCATGGTGCGACGGGCGGCGGATCAGGCCGGCGGGTCCCGCCGCGTCCTGGCAGTCTCCCGCTTCGGCAGCGGGCCCCTGGCGGACCAGCTGACCGAGGCCGGCGTGGAGGTGGTGCGGGCTGACCTCACGGATTGGGCATCACTCGCCTCGCTCCCCGAGACGCCTAACGTCATCTTCCTCGCCGGCCAGAAATTCGGGACTCGCGCGCTCCCGGCAACCACCTGGGTCACCAACACGGTCGTCCCGGCGCTGGTGGCGGACCGCTTCCGTGGATCGCGCATCGTGGCGCTGTCCACCGGAAACGTCTATCCGCTCACACCGGCGAGCGCGGGTGGCTCGGAGGAGGACGACGCTCCCGGGCCGATCGGTGAATACGCCTGGTCGTGCCTGGGACGTGAACGCGTGCTGGAGCACGCATCGCGAACACGCGGGACGCCGATCGCGATCGTCCGGCTGAACTATGCCGTCGACCTGCGTTATGGCGTACTCGTGGATCTCGCGTTGAAAGTCGCAAACGGGACCGGGATCGACCTTCGAATGGGCTTCGTCAACGTCATCTGGCAGCGGGACGCCGCGATGCAGGTGGTGCAATGCCTGGCGCACGCCACCGTGCCTCCCTTCGTGGTGAACGTCGCGGGACCCGAGGTATTGCCGGTGCGCGACGTCGCGCACGAATTCGGCCGCCTGCTCGGCAGGGAGCCGGTGTTCACCGGCGTGGAGGCGGCCGACGCGCTGCTGAGCAACACGAATCGTGCGCAGTCCCTCTGGGGGCCGCCGTCGGTTTCCGCGTCTCAGTTGATTGAATGGGTCGCGGATTGGGTGATGCACGGCGGGATCACGCTCGGGAAACCGACGCACTTCGAGCAGCGCGAGGGAAGCTTCTGAACGTCCGGCGCCACCTCCTTCGCGGTTGGGTGATACCGGCGCATCCGCTGGCCCTCACTCCGCGGCGCACGCTTGACGAGCGGCGACAGGCCGCGCTCACGCGGTACTACATCGATGCCGGCGCGGGCGGAGTCGCGGTGGGCGTTCACACCACGCAATTCGCCATCCGCGCGCCCGGGCATGGACTGCTGCAGCCCGTCCTGGAGCTGGCGGCGACCACCGCGCGCGCGTGGAAAAACGGTGATCGCATTGCCCTCATTGCCGGCATATCCGGTGTCACGCGGCAGGCAATGGGCGAAGCCGAATTGGCTCGAACGCTGGGGTACCACGCCGGGCTCGTGAGCCTGGGCGCCCTTCCCGACGCCACCGAGGCACAGCTGGTGCAGCACTGCCGGCGGATCGCCGACGTGATTCCCGTCTTCGGATTCTACCTCCAGCCGGCAGTCGGTGGTCGCTCGTTAGGCTGGCGCTTCTGGCGGGAACTGGCCGAGGTTCCCGGCGTCGTGGCGATCAAGATCGCCCCGTTCGACCGGTATGCGACGCTGGATGTGGTGCGCGCCGTTGCCGACTCGGGGCGCACCGACATCGCGCTCTACACCGGGAACGACGACGCCATCCTGAGCGACCTGGTGACGCCATTCCCCTGTGTGGTGGGCGGCGAAGTCATGACGCGGCGCGTTGTGGGGGGCCTGCTGGGCCAGTGGGCGGTATGGACACGCCGGGCGGTGGAGCTGCTCGACCGGGTGAAGAACGCGAAGCAATCAGGCCCTCGCGGTTGGGCCACCGAGGCAGCCGCGATCACCGATGCCAATGGTGCCATCTTCGACGCCAGGAACCGCTTTGCCGGGTGCATTCCCGGGATCCACGAAGTCCTGCGGCGCCAGGGACTGATGCGCGGGACGTGGTGCCTGGACCCGCGCGAGCGACTTTCTCCGGGGCAGGCCGCGGAGATCGATCGCGTAATCCGGTCCTATCCACAGCTCACGGACGACGAGTTTGTACGCGAGAATCGTGATCTCTGGCTTCGGTAGTGAGACCCACGGTTGATCCGCGCTGATTCGCCCAATTTGCGGAAATCGGCGTCCGGATTGTCGCCGGATTCACGGCTTCGCGACGAGGCCGTTCGCGCCGCGAAAACCCTGAGCGCGGATGCTCGCGACTCAAGCGGATTCGCGCGAGTTCACTCGTGGGAGCAAATCCTGATGCCAGGAATCTGCAACGCGACCCTCGAATTCTGACCGGTATGCTGAGGCGGTTGTTACGCTGGTGTCAAACACAGTCGTATCGAGATCGACATCGCCGGTCGCAGCGCGAGCAGTGAATTCGCCGCGCGTCGCAGACTTCACCTGGCCATCGCGAGCCCGATAGAACACACGACCGCCACCCAGCATCGAAGTGCCGAGCGTGCTTTGAAGGTCTTGAAGCAGGTGAAAGAGCGCGTCGATGGAGCACCCGGAGGCGCCCGCGGTCGATTGATCGACGCCGATCACCAGGAAGCGATCCTCACGCCACTCGCGGGCGCAGGTCAGCGGCTCGCCGTGGGCCTTCCACTCCGAAAGCCACTCATCGACCGCGGCCAACAATCGATCCGCCCGTTCGCCGGTGACGGGATCGGTTGCGGCGAACACCCAGAGGCGTGCGTCGTCAGGGAGAGAGCGGAACGGGACTGTGGGCATGGGATCGTGCCTCGTGACTCGGCTAACGAGCAAGCGCGGATTGGACAAGCTGCGGGACACCCGTCCCCACCGCGTCGGGGTCTGGCAATGTTGACAGGAACGCGCCTTCCAGCGCCTTCCTCCCATCCGACAGCAGAAACGCGGCGAAGCGCTCCGCCAACTCGCGATGGCTCGCGTTCAATGGTATGGAAAAGGCGTACCGAATAGGTGCTCCATGCATGGTAACAGTATCGTGAGCCGATGCACCGATGACGCGAACCGATGCCAGCGCGTACGACACGCGCTGATCTGCACTGCTGAGGTCGATCGCCGCGGGCAGCCGGACGTGTCGAATACCCGAAGCCCTTGCCATTGACTCGTAGAACCAGGCGTAGTCAAGGTCACCCGACTCGAGCAGCGCCACCAATTCGATCTCCTTGGGACGCATGTTCCGTGGCGATGCCGCCTGCTCCAACAACGACGCAAGCCCAGGAGTGTTGTATCGTCGCTCGGCGAGTTGGAATACCATCAGCGTCCGATAGCCCGCGGGGTCGATATCAGGGTTCGCACGTCCGATCTCGAGTCCGGGCCGCTGAAGCACCTGCCACCAATTCGTCGAATCGATCTCGGCGGCAAAGCGTGACCGGTCGGTGTACGCCAGCACAATCCGGTTTTCGGCAAAGCGCACGTACCACCTGACGTGAGACGGCACGAGCAACTTCGGAAAGACATCCTCGTCTGCAAGCGCGATCACGTCGGGAATTTTTCCGAGCTCGGTCAGCTTGCGCGCGGTCTCCAGACTTCCCGCTGCTTCCAGCTCGAATCGCACGCCAGTGCGCGCCGCAAACGAGTCCAGCGCAGCACGCATCGGCCGGGCAAGACTTCCAGCGGTGAAGACGACCAGCGGGCCGCCGGCATCGGCAACTTCTCCGCGGGCACAGGCAAGTGCGGCGACGGTCAGCGTCAGGCAGGGGAACCTTCGGACCACGGACATCGTCAGGCCGACCTGACCTCGTACGCGAGAGCCTCGCGGAGCTCTGGGTGCTCGAACTGGAACCCCGAGTCGAGCAACTGGCGCGGAATCACCTTCTGCCCGGACAGGATGGTCTCCTGCCCCATTTCACCGAACATCATCCGTATGGCGAACTCGGGCACCCTGGTCAGTGCGGGGCGTCCCAGCACGCTGGCGAGGGTCTTCATGAATTCCTCGCTCCGCACGGGCGTCGGCGATGCCACGAGCAACGGGCCGCCTAACGACTCGTGCAGCGAGGCCCAGGCCAGCGCCCGGATGGCATCGGTGAGGCTGATCCATGACAGCCACTGCCGCCCGCTCCCGATCACCCCCCCGATCCCCAGCCTGAACACCGGCAGCAACCTGGCCAGCATTCCGCCGTCGGGGTGCAGGACCGGCGCCGCGCGTGGATGGACGACACGAATGCCGGCCTCGCGCGCGGGATCGGCCGCGCCCTCCCAGGCCCGCACCAGCTCCGCCAGAAACCCGGAGCCGGCCGTGCTATCCTCGTCGATCTCCTCGTCACCGCGATTGCCGTAGTACCCAATCGCCGACATGTTGACGAGCACCCGGGGATGCGGATCGACCCTGGCGATGGTGCGCGCAAGCAGGTCGGTGGTGCGCTGCCGACTGTCGATCAGCCGCTTCTTGGCCTCAGGCGTCCAGCGCTGGTCCGCGCTCTCGCCGCAGAGGTTGATCACGATGCGCACGCCGGCAAGTCCCGCCGGGTCGAGCACGCCGTTGTCTGGATCCCACTTGATGTTGCCGTGACGGGGATCTTCCCGCCGTCCGATCCGGATGACCGCATGACCCAGGCTCTCGAGATGCTTCGCCAGCGCCGATCCGATGAATCCTGATGCGCCGGCGATCGCGATGCGGCGCGGACCCTTGTTGGGAGTCATGCGGCCTTCGTGGCCTTGAGCTCCAGCACACGCCACATGTACCACGAGCCGACCGTGCGATACGGCGCCCAGGACGCGGCGATCTTCTCCACACGTCTCGCTTCGGGAAGCTTGCGCAGACGATAGGCCCGCTGCACGCCCTTGCGGATCCCCAGGTCGAGGACCGGAAGGATATCCGGTCGTCCGAGCCGGAACATCAGGAACATCTGCGCCGTCCACACACCGACGCCCTTCACCTGGATCAACTGGCGCGTGACCTCCTCGTCAGGCAGATCAGGAAGGTGAACGGTGTTGAGGCTGCCGTCGGCCGCGCGCGCCGAGAGATCGCGGAGATAACCCAGTTTCTGTCGCGACAGGCCGGCGCCCCGGAGCGCGTCGTCGGAAAGGCCGGTCAGCGGACCCGCGGCGACAGCGCCTCCGCAGAGCGCCTGCACGCGACCGTGGATCGTCGCGGCGGCCTTGGTGGACAGCTGCTGGTAGATGATCGCACGGGCGATGAACTCGAAGTGGGATCCGTCGGACTGCGGTCGCAGCCGGCACGGACCGACCTGCTCGATGACCTTCCGCAGTACAGGGTCAGCTTGCCGAAGATGTGCGAGAGCCTTTCGGTGCATTGAACTACGAGGAGGCAGGAAACAGGAAACAGGAAACAGGCAAGAGGGAATGAATAACCTTCGATTGAAGCAACGCGAGGCCGGGGATAGTTTGCGTTCTCGTCAAACGACCTGGAAACTGCCGTGAACCGAAGGCTTCTTCCGATCGCCCTGCTCCTGTTGCCGTCCGTCGTCGCCTCGCAACAGGCGACGCCGGTCGTGGTGCTGCGACACGCCAACCTCGCGGACGGAGCGCGCGGCGCGATTGCGACAAATGCGGCGCTCGTGATACGGGACGGGCAGATCGCGCAAATCGAGAACGAACCATTCAACCCACCGGCCGGCGCGACGGTCATCGACGTGGGCGGGCGATACGTGGTTCCGGGGCTTATCGATGCCCATACGCACATCTCGACGCTGGCCAACGCGCGACGCGCACTGGAGTCGGGCGTGACGACGGTTCGCAGCGCGAGCACCAACAACTATCAGGACGTCGCGCTGCGTGACCTGGTGAAGCTGGGCGCCGTAGCGGGTCCGGACGTCGTCGCCGCCGGCGTGTTCATCACCCCGGAGCTCGGCGAGACGATGCTGGCCGATGCCCGGCTCGGCGCACTGAAGGACGGCGTGACGACGGAAGCGGCGCTGCGCGCCGTGGTGCGCGTGAACCTCGATCACCACGTGAACGTCATCAAGACGCGTGGCACGGAGCGAGCCGGACTGCCGAACACCGATCCACGCAAGCAGACGTACACGGAACAGCAACTGGCGTGGATAGTGGACGAGGCCACGAAGGGTGGCGTTCCGGTGATGGTCCACGCTCACGGTGACGAGGGAGCGTATGCCGCGGTCCGCGCGGGCGTGCGGTCGATTGAACACGGGACCTATCTCTCGGATTCCACCCTCGCCCTCATGCGTCAGCGGGGCACCTTCCTCGTGCCGACGTATATCACGGTGGTGGACCTGACGCAGCCAGGCGGCGACTATGACGACCCGGTGCTCACCTTGCGCGGCGCGCACATGTTGCCGCGCCTGGGCGAGACGGTGCAGCGCGCGCATCGGATGGACGTGAAGATCGTGACCGGCGCCGACACGCAGTACGGACCGGAGAGTCTGTCGCGAATATCGGGTGAAGTCGCGTCGCTGGTTGAACTCGGACTCACGCCGGTCGAGGCGCTGCGTTCGGCGACGACGGTAGCCGCGGACCTGCTTGGACTTGGCGGAAAGACCGGCGCGATACAACCCGGAATGGAGGCCGATCTCATCGTGGTCGAGCGCAATCCGCTTCAGGATGCGCGCGCACTCGCCGACGTTCTGGTCGTGATCAGCAATGGCCGAGTGGCCCTGAACCGACTGCCCTTCGGCCGGTAGAATCCTGATCATGACGTCCCGCCTGCATCTTCGACTGGCGCTGCTGGCGACTGCGATATCGCCGCAGTTCGCGTGCGCGCAGCGTCCCTCCGGCGGCAGCGAGGGCGCGATCAGCGAGGCGCTCATCCGGCGTCACGTCAACGTCATCGCCGACGACTCCATGCTCGGCCGCAACACGCCGAGCAGGGGCCTCGACCTGACCGCGAACTACATCGCGGCGCAGTTCAAGCGACTGGGACTCAAGCCCGGCGGCGATTCCGGGTCCTTCATCCAGCGATATCCGCTGGGGATGGCCCCGATGGGCGGAGCGAACGGCGGTTCCCCGCCGACGCCCCTGGGTTTCGATCCGCTGTCCGCGCCAAACTCGGTTGGCATTCTGCGTGGCACCGATCCTGCGCTTCGTGACCAGTACATCGTCGTCTCGGCGCACATGGATCACGTCGGCGTCAATGGCGCCAGCGTGAAGGACAGCATCTGGAATGGCGCCGATGACGATGCGTCGGGGACGGCGGGCGTGCTGGCCCTGGCCGAAGCGCTCGCGAAGGCGCCTCCGCGGCGCTCCATCATCTTCCTCACCGTAAGCGGCGAGGAGCACGGCCTGTGGGGGAGCTCGTGGTTCACCAGCCATCCGCCGGTGCCGGTCGATCGGATCGTCGCGAATCTCAACCTCGACATGATCGGCAGGAACTGGAAGGATTCAATTGTCGTGATCGGGCTGGAGCACTCCGACCTCGGGGGCACGCTGGCGAAGGTCAATGCCGCGCATCCGGAACTTGGCATCACTGCCATGCGCGATCCGTGGCCGCAGGAAAACTTCTTCGGCCGTTCAGACCATTACAACTTTGCGCGTCGCGGGATTCCGGCGCTCTTCTTCTTCAACGGCGTGCACGCCGACTACCACCAGCCGAGCGACTCGCCGGAGAAGATCGACGCGGAGAAAGAGTCGCGGGTGGTGCGGCTGATCTATCACATGGCAGTGGCGGTCGCCAACGCGCCGGCGCGGCCTCAGTGGAATCCAGAGTCGTATAAAAAGATGGTGAGGTAGGGTCGAGGCTCGATCCTGCCCACTGTTCCCTTCCCTCGAGCCTCGAGCCTCGAGCCTCAACCCACCCGAGAATACGCCCATGCCTTCCTCAGATACCGTCACCTTCTACAAGTGGTCAGACGTCCCGCTTGAAACGGTCACCCCGATGCTGGATCGCAAGCTGATCACGGGCGACCGGATGATGCTGGCGCAGGTCTTCCTGAAGAAGGGATGCATCGTGCCTCGCCACCAGCATCACAACGAGCAGTTCACGTACATCCTGGATGGTGCGCTTCGTTTCTGGATCGGCGAAGACGAGTCACAGGTGCAGGATGTGCACGCCGGCGAGGTGCTCTACATCCCGTCGAACGTCTGGCACAAGGCCGAGGCGTTGTTCGACACGCTCGACGTGGACGTCTTTTCGCCGCCCAGAGAGGACTGGCTGAAGAAGACCGACGATTATCTGAGAAGATGAGACCGAGGCCCTGAGGTTGGAGGTCCGAGGGGTGCGTTTCCTCCTGACCTCCGAGCTCGAACCTCGGACCTCAGCCGCGGAGACGGTGCCGGACGGCGGCCACGATTCCCACGAGAACGCCAAGTCCCACCATCCACAGTCCCATTGTTGACTGGGCGACCTGGAGATCGGCGACGGCGACGGCTGATAAGCCGGCCGGCATCAGGCGGGTGCCGTCGCCAATACCTGTCAGCGCATTTCGCGCGAAAGCGAACAGGCCGATTCCGCCCAACACCATCACGAGGGCGGCGGCGTCGATAACGCGATCGGCGTAAGTGGGGGCTCTCTTCATGGGCTGATGGCTGCTCTCGCCCAGTGGACGACTGGACGCGGATTGCAGCCACGAGAACGGGTTTTCCGGGGATTGTCGCGGACGTCGTATTCGCGGTGTGCCGCGGGTCACCAACAGGGGCAAAACCCGCCCGGACCCCGGTTGCAGGCCGTTCGCGAAACTCGTCTTCGAGGTGATGCGCGTCCCTCGATTCCGTTCACGCCAATTGCTTCGCTACTCGGCCATTGGCGCCTCGGTTCTTTTTTCCGTTCCCATTGCCCGCGCCACCACCGCGTTCGGGAATTCCGAACGCGACGGTAACCGGGCCGAATTGGTGAACGTTCCTTCGAGGAGCGCCGTGCCCACGACGACGCTGGACTCGCTCGCCGGCCGCAGCGGCGCGCTGCGGGTCGCGTTCCTCACGCCGGAAGATGTCGAGCAAATCCCGTCTCTGGTCCATCACTTCGGACCCGACGCCCGAACGCCGGGCATCCGCACGCTCTCATTCCCACGCGACAAAACCAGCTTCGCGTTCGTGACACTGAAACCGTGGCGCGAGAAGCAGGGCAGCTTCATCAACACCTACCACGTCGGCAAGTGGCCCGGTGAGCGTCGCAACATGCCCAACAACTACGAGAACCCGATCGGGTTCATCGAAGTGACGCCCGAGAATGCCGATCTCAGGCTGTCGACGCACTTCTCGCTCCGGAGCTTCATCACGAACGACCAGGACCGCGTCTGGCCCAAGTACGTCGTGATGCGCGAAGAACTCCTCGACAAACTGGAACTCGTCCTGACGACGCTCGAGGCGCAGGGGATTGCGACGCGCAACGTGGTGGTTCTCTCCGGTTTCCGGACGCCGCAATACAACCGGCGGGCCGTCTTCGAGGGCGCCGCCTACGCCAGCAGGCACCAGTACGGCGACGCGGCAGACCTCATCATCGATGCGGATGGCAACGGACGCATGGACGACCTGAACCGCGATGGTGTCGTCAACTTCATGGACACGGACGTCATCAATCGCGCCGTCGAGCGTGTCGAACGGCAGTACCCGGACCTGGTAGGCGGCCTGGGACTGTATCGTGCGATGGGGCCGAGCGGCCCGTTCGCTCACATCGACGTGCGCGGGACTCGTGCCCGGTGGTCGGATTCGCGTCCGAGGCGCACGCTAGCGGCGAACGCAATGGTCGACGCGCCCCGCCGCGTCACTCCGACCGGCACGTGCAAGGCGCCACCGGAATTCGCGTACTTGTGTGGAAGGAAATAGTTGAGAGTTGAGAGTTGAGAGGGCGGTCTCAACTCCGCACGATGGCGTAGATCAGCTCGTCAACAAGCTCGCCGTCCTTGACGGCGCTTTGACGAAGGCGACCCTCGCAGGTGAATCCGGCCTTCTCCAGCACGCGCGCTGACGCCGGATTCCACGCGAAGACTCCGGCCCACACCCGGTTGATGCTCCAGGTCCGGAACGCCCAGTCGGTGACCGCACGGACTGCTCCGGTCGTGATTCCTCGTCCCCAGTAAGGCTGCGCGAGCCAGTAGCCAAGTTCGACGGAACGTCGCCAGATGTCGCCGCGATGCTCGAAGCCAATGGCGCCGACGGCCTCATCACCGACTGCGATGGCGAACGCGCTCTCCGGATTCTCACTCAGACAGTGAGCAATGAAGCCTTCGGCGTCCGACAGTGTGTACGGATTCTGGAACCGATCCTTCAGATTGCGCCAGATCGCTCGGTCGTTCGCGTGACGCGCCAGCGATGGCGCATCTCCGGGAGACCAGGAGCGGACAGAGCCGCCATCGAACTGAATGAGCACCGGATGGAAGATGGGAGATGGGAGACGGGAGACGTGAGATAACCTGCCAAGCGGATTGCCATGATACTATCGGCGGAAATCGCACCGCAGTTTATCTCGATTCTCCCATCTCACATCTGCCATCTACTTCTTGTGGCCCGCCCCGCGCGCCGTACATTCGCGCCATGCTCTCCCGCCGGACATTTGTCAGCTGGCTGAGCGGTCTGGGTGCCGCGCTCGGCCTCGGAGTGCGCGCCCGATCGGGCGACGCGAAAGTACTGGACGCGGTCGTCCCCGAGCAGGCCGCGACCCTCGACCGCACGATGGTCACGCGACTCGCCGAGGCGGTGCTGCCGGGTGAACTGGGGGATGCGGGAGTAAGCCGCGTGAGTCGTGCATTTACGCAGTGGGTGGCGGAGTATCGGAAGGGCGTCGAACTGGTTCATCCGTACGGCAGCTCGAACCTCCGCCAGACCGGCGAGTCGCCCGCGGGGCGTTGGCGCGCTCAATTCGCCGCGCTGGACAGCGAGGCGCGCAGGAAGCATCGGCGGGGATTCGGCGCGCTGACGCGAGAGCAGCGGCGCGAGCTGGTGACCGCCGCCATGTCCGCCGATCGCATCAACCGGATGCCGGAACCACTGGATGCCAACCACGTGGCGATGGCGCTCGTCTCCTGGTACTTCGCCACGCCGGAGGCCACGGACCTCTGTTACCAGGCGAGAATAGGACGGAACCAGTGCCGACCGCTGGTTAACGCGCCGCGACAGCCACTCCCGCTGGCAAACGGACGGCGGCAGACCGGGGACTCGGTGTCATGACGGCACGCGTCATCGAAACCGACGTTTGCATTGTCGGCTCGGGGATCACCGCCGCGATGGTCGCGGAGAAGCTCGCCGACGAGCGCAACGTGCGCGTCGTGGTCGTCGAAGCGGGAGATGACATGCCGCCCCTTCAGGACTGGTACCGCCTGAGGCGTCGCTTTCTCGACTACGGCGAGAGTCCCTGGCCGTCGGACCATCTCGACGACGCCGCCGTGGAAGGCATCCAGTCGCGTTCGATGTGTGTCGGTGGACTGGCGATGCACTGGGGCGGCGTGACCCCGCGCTTCAGCCCCGAGGACTTCCAGCTCAAATCGACGTCTGGCGTCGGCGATGATTGGCCCATCACGTACGACGATCTCGATCCGTTCTACCAGGAAGCCGAGGAACGGATGGGAGTCTCGGGCGAACAGGGGCCGGCGGATATCGATCCTCGTGGCAAGCCGTTTCCCCTGCCGAAACTCCCGCTCTCATACAATCTCGAGAAACTGCATGCATGGGTGACCGCGGCCGGGATTCCCATGTGGAGCCAGCCGTCGGCGAAGAACTCCGTGCCCTACAGGGGACGCAGCGCCTGCTGTCGCAACGACACCTGCACGCCCATCTGCCCGGTCGGCGCCAAGTACTCGCCCGATGCCACGTGGCGTGCCTTGCGTACCGGACGACGGGTCACGCTGCTGACGCGCACGCTCGTCAGGCGGCTCATTCCAGCTCCCGACAGTGATCGCATCGAAGTGGCGCAGGCATATTCACGCGAGCGGCCGTCAGACGAGATCACGATTCGTGCTCGCACCTTCGTGGTGGCCGGAGGCTACGTCTGGAGCGCGCATCTCCTCCTGCTATCGCGCAGTTCCCGTTTCCCTGAAGGCCTGGCCAATCGCTCCGGCCTGGTCGGCAAGTACCTCACGGGGCATCGCAACGTCAGCGGTTTTGTCGCGCTCCCGATCAAGCTGTACCCGGGTCTCAATGGGCAGCATTCGCTGGTGTCGAAGCAGTTCATGCGCCGCCCGCGGTACGACCGCTACCTCCGCCACGATCTGCGCGTGTGGGAGTCGGCCGTGGACAAGGGTCCGCGGCTGCGCAATGACGCGGGTGCGCTGATGCTCGGCGACGCGATCATGGACGACTGGCGCCAGCGCACAGAGACCGGAACGGCGCGCGTGCGATGCTATTACGACGTGATCCCGGCGCGCGAGAGCGAGCTGACGCTGGACTCCACGCGGCGCAATGCGCACGGCGATCCGTTGCCCAAACTCTCGTGGCGCGACGCGGAAGTGTCTCGTGACCTGCGCGGCTGGACCGAGGAGCGGATCCGCGCGTTGTTCGAGACGCTGGCGCGCGCCGGAAACGGACGAGTGATCCGCACGGCCAGCGACAGCTTCCAGGATCATCCCGCCGGCGGCTGCCGGATGGGCCGTGACGCGTCCACGGGCGTCGTGGACTCGTGGGGCCGCGCGTTCGAGCACCGGAACCTGTTCGTGGTCGGGGCGCCAACCATGGTCAGTGGGAGTTGCGCGAACGCGACGCTCACTTTCTGCGCGCTCTCACTGCGGTCGGCGGCAGAGATAGGGAAGGAGTTTCCCACCAAACGGATGGGAGATGGGAGAAGGGAGACATGAGATTACCTGCAATGCGATTCACGCTGTGTTTCATGGCAGCGACGGCGGCCTGGTCTCCCATCCTCCGCGCGCAGCAAGCCGAAGCCGTGGCGGTGACCGCTCGCCGCGTCATCGACGGCGCCGGTCGCCAGCTCGACAACGCCGCCGTCGTCGTCGAAGGCAATCGCATAACGAGCGTCGGCCCGCTGCCCGCGTCGTTCCGCGGGCGGCGTATCGACCTGGGTGACGCCACAATCCTTCCCGGGCTCATCGACGTCCACTCGCACGTGGTCTGGCACTTCAACGCCACGGGCCGCTACCACACATCCAGCGACGGCGAGACACCGGTGCAGTCCGCCCTGGCGGCCGCCGGCAACGCGTACCAGACGCTCCTCTCCGGCGTCACGACGCTACAGAGTCCTGGTTCACCAGAGGACCGCGATCTTCGCGACGCCATCGCCCGTGGCGCCGTTCCGGGGCCACGAATCCTCACGTCGCTTGGCTCCATCAGCGGAGGCGAACCGGAACAGATCCGCCAGCGTGTTCGTGACTTCAAGACGCGTGGCGCTGACCTGATCAAGATCTTCGCGTCGCGCAGCATCCGCGACGGCGGAGGGCCGACGATGACCGCCGAACAGTTGGCGGCGGCGTGCGGCGAGGCACATGCGCAGGGGCTGCGGGCCATGGTTCATGCGCACGCCGCGGAGGCCATGCTGCTCGCGGTCGATGCCGGCTGTGACCAGATCGAGCACGGCGTTTTCGCGACCCCCGAAGTCCTGTCGCGCATGGCCGCCCGCGGGACCTACCTGTCACCGCAGTGCGGGCTGGTGTTCAGGAACTACCTGGAGAACCGCGCGAAGTACGAGGGGATCGGCAACTACAACGCCGAAGGCTTTGCCTCGATGGAACGGGCGCTTCCGCTGGCGGTGGAGGCGATCCGCAAGGCGGTCGCCACGCCCGGCCTGAAAGTCGTCTTGGGAACGGACGCAGTGGCGGGCGCGCATGGCCGCAATGTCGATGACCTGATGTGCCGCGTGAATGAAGCCGGGCAGAAACCGATGGACGCCATCACGTCGGCGACCTCCCTGGCGGCGGAATCGATGAAACTCGGCTCTTCCATCGGCACGCTGAGGGAAGGCCTGCTCGCCGACATCATTGCGGTGCGGGGTGACCCCCTGGCGGACTTCACGGCGATGCGTCGCGTGATCTTCGTGATGAAGGAAGGCCGGGTCTACCGCAACGCGCCCTGAGGTCGCGTGATCCTCCGGACCCGCATCGCTGTCACGTTAGGCATCGCCGCGCTCGGGACGGTGGGCATCTGGCCGGCATTGAGGCAGGGCCGGGGCCAGCTCGTCGAATGGCCGGTGTACGGCGGCGATCCTGGCGGCATGCGGTATTCGACGCTGGACGACGTGAATCGCGACAACGTCAGCCGCCTGACGCGAGCCTGGACCTGGGCAACCGGCGAATCGCCGATTCAGCAGACCGACTCCACCAAAGCGGCGAGGCCAGGCACGTTCCAGGCCACGCCGCTGATGGTCAACGACACGCTCTACCTCAGCACGCCCTACAATCGGGTCGTGGCACTCGACGCGAGCACCGGGCGCCAGCTCTGGCGTTTCGATCCCGGCGCGCACAGGTACGGCCAGCCGTCCAATGGCACTGGATTCGTCCATCGCGGCGTGGCGCTGTGGACCGACGGCCGCCAGCGACGGGTGTTCATCAACAGCCGTTGGCGCCTGATCGCGCTCGACGCCTCGACGGGGAAACCGGTCTCCTCGTTCGGTGCAAATGGGGAGGTCGACGTCACAGCAGGTCTGGCCTGGCCGGTCAACCCGCTGCACTACACGAACACGTCGCCGCCGGTGATCTGGGGCGATCTCGTCATCCTCGGCAACGGCGTGGGTGATCGGTTGATGTACCGGAAGGATCCGCCAGGCGACATCCAGGCGTTCGATGCGCGCACGGGCCGGCGCGTGTGGCGATTCAGGACGGTGCCCGAGCCCGGTGAATACGGCAACGACACGTGGCGCGATGGCTCGTGGCAGCACACGGGCCACACGAACGTGTGGGCACCGTTCACCGTCGACAGCGCGCGCGGACTCGTGTACCTGCCGGTCGGGACGCCGAGCAATGACTGGTATGGCGGCCGGCGGAAAGGCGAGAACCTCTTCGGCGAGTCGGTGCTCTGTCTCGATGCGCGCACGGGTCGCCGGGTGTGGCACTTCCAGGTAGTGCACCACGGGCTCTGGGACTACGACCTGCCGGCGCCGCCCAACGTGGTGACCATTCGTCGCCCGAGCGGGCCCGTGGACGCCGTGATCGTGCCGACGAAGCAGGGCTTCGTGTTCGCGTTCAATCGCGTCAACGGCGAGCCACTGTGGCCGATCGAGGAACGGCGCGTCCCGTCCAGCGACGTCCCCGGCGAGGAAGCATGGCCCACGCAGCCCTTCCCCTCGCGGCCGGCGCCGGTTTCACTACAGGGCTTCTCCCTCGATGACGTCATCGATCTGACGCCGGCGCTGCGCGACTCGGCTCGTTCCGTTGCCTCTCGATACCGCCTTGGTCCGCTCTACACGCCGCCCTCGATGCAGGGAACGATCACGGCGCCGGGTTCGATCGGCGGCGTGGGTTGGGGTGGTGGCGCGTACGACCCCGAGACGAACACGCTTTATGTGAAGGCGTCGAACGCGCCCACGCTATGGCGCATCGTGAAGCGCGACGCTCCTTCCGACACCGTCGACTTCGACTATGCGCCGGACCTGGGGAACTCATCGATAGGCGTGCGCGTCCCGGGCCCGTCGGGCCAGCGGACACCGGCGCTGCCGATCAACAAGCCACCGTACGGCACGCTGACGGCGATCGACATGATGACCGGAACATTCCGTTGGCAGATACCGATCGGCGACTCCCCGGAAGTGCGCGGCCATCCGGCGCTTCGCGGGGTGACGTTGCCGCCCATGCTCGGCGTGTCCGGAGCGCCTGGAGGAATGGTGACCCGGGGCGGGCTCGTCTTCCTCAGCGGCGGAGGCAGCACGCTCTACGCTGTCGACACCCGCGATGGCACCATTCGCTGGTCAGGTGATCTCGGACAAAGGGCGTACTCGAACCCTATGACCTATCGCACCCGTAGTGGAGCACAGTTCGTGGTGATAGCGACCGGTTCCGGTGAGGGCGCCACCTTGCAGGCGTTCGCGCTCAGTTCGGAGGGCCGCTGAGAGAAGCCCCGGGCGCGGTGCAGACCGAATCCGAGGTTCACTATTCCGAGGAGGGACGCATGGGACTGATCTGGATGTGCCTGATCGGGCTGGTTGCTGGCGCGCTGGCCAAGTGGATCATGCCCGGGAAAGATCCAGGCGGGTGGTTCATCACAATGCTGCTCGGTATTGTCGGGGCCGTCATTGCGGGCTTTCTTGGACGCATCGTGGGCTGGTACGAGCCAGGTGAAGGCGCTGGTCTGATCGCGTCGGTACTCGGCGCGATTCTTGTGCTCTGGGTCTACCGGAAAACGAAGACCGGGACAGCGGGTGCGTAGTCGTCGAGCTGGAGGGAAGCACATGACGAAGGAACGGCGGGCGTCGAACGCCCGCTCGAGGCACATGCGATTGGTCCTGGCCGCGCCGCTGGCGCTTGCGCTTGCAGCGCCGGCGGCGTGGGGCCAGGCTCCGCAAACCGACTCCGATCACTACACGCGTTACGAGCTCCTGGCGCCGGGGAGCGCGAAGTTCAGGATCATCTACGAAGTCACCGCAACGACGGCCGGGGCCACCCGCTACTTCAATCCGATCCGTCGTGGAAGTGTCGCGACCGACGAGGCGGTCTTCGACCGGATGACCGGCCAGCCGCTCAAGTTCGAGGTCGTGCGCGGCGATGTGGCCCGGGCCGGTGGCGTCCGCGGCGCCGACTCGACGAGTGAGTACATCATGGTCCACCTGGCGCGGCCGGTGCCCGCGGGGGGTGAAGCCCGGATCCTCATCGACAAGACGTACGAAGATGCCACGTCGTACATGGCCGGAGGCGACACGCTGGTGTTCAACCGGCCGTTAGGCATCAAGAAGAACTCGGTGGTGCTGCCGGCCGGTTATGAGCTCACGAGCGTCAACTACCCGTCGCAGGTGCGGCAGGAAGCCGACGGCCGTCTACAGGTCAGTTTCATCAACGTTGGCACCGCGCAGGTTCCGTACCTCGTGAAGGCGAGGAAGCGCAAGTGAAGACTCTGCTCGCTGTATTCGCGATGCTCGTGTTCGCGACCGTTGGTGCCGCGCAAGGAACGGCGCCGACGCTGGGCGCCAATCGCACGGGACGGCTTTCCGAGCGCGCGCGGCAGGACCGGGAGATCGTCTACTTCCTGCAGCAGCCGGAGACGCATGCGTTCGACCTGTACCACGACTACACGGAATCGCGGCCCGGCGTGGACAAGTATCTCAACGTCGTCCGTGGCGGCAGCGCCGCGTCGAACCCGTCGGCGCTGATTCTCGACACGGGCGAGAAGCTGGTGGTCGAAACGCTCAAGGGCAGCCGAATCACTGACGCGCGCATCGACATCGGTGAACCGGTCACTGAGCAGAGCGAAGTCGTGGTCATCCGTTTCGCGCCCGTCAAACAGGGGCAATCGGTCCGACTGCGAATTTCGGAGACCTACACGGACCCCGGCCGCTACGTGTTGGCGGGCGACGAATTGATCTGGGACCGCGCCTTTGGACGTCCCGCGAACGCCATGGTGCTGCCGCAGGGCTGGTACCTGACGAACTGCTCGATACCAGCCACGGTGTCAACACAGGCCGATGGTCGTGTGCGACTGGACTTCATCAATCCTCGCAACGACAACGTGGAGGTACTCGTTACGGCAAGGCGCCGTTAGGCAGAGCCTCCTGACGCGGTCTGTTCGATCCCGCAACTTCCGGAACGGCGAGTCTTCGCCGATGAGGCGAATCAACGCAGATTGTATATCAGTTTTCTTGATTCGCGCTCATCCGCAAGATTCGCGGTGACTCGCCGTTCCGGCAGTTGCTTTTTTCTGCACTCACCTAACGCCTGCCGTCCGGAATGATTGGACGGACGCCGCTCAGGAAGGGTGAAGTGACCGCGTTACTCGCCGGCACTCCCTGCTTCGACTTCGTCACCATGCGCTCGACTTCGGTCATCAGCCGGGCATTCTCGATGACGATTCCATCCTTGATGGTGTGCACGATACCCTTCGTGCGGAACATCTTCCGATCCTTGTCGATCGTCAGGTCACCGAACGCATAGAGGAACTTCAGGTTGTAAGCCGGATTCCCGTCCACGATGATCAGGTCCGCCAGGTAACCGGGACGAACAAGGCCAAGCCGGGGTTCGCGAAGCGTTTCGGCACTGTTCCGTGTGGCAGCCTTGAGCACTTCGAGCGAGTGCATGCCCGTCTCCCGCAGCAGCTGCAGCTCACGAATGGCTGAGAAGCCGGGCGTGGCCCAGATGTAATTGTCGTCGGTGCCGTACGCGACGCGGCCGCCGCGCTTGTTGAACTCGGCGATCAGGTCGCCCCACAGGCGGAATGCATACGTCCAGTAATACTCGTCGTCCGACGTCCAGTCGTAATGGAACGCCCCATGATACGCGGGATTGGGCAGGTTCCAGTTGATCAGTGACTGGTGCGTGTACTTCTCGAGCCATGGCAGGCTCGATGACCTGATGAAGTCACGATTCGCTTCGTAGACCACCCGCGTGGGCAACATCGTCGCGCCGCACTTCACCAGCGAATCGGCCACCTGCGACAGCAACCGCGCGCGATCCGCCTCGAGCCACACGGAGCCGGCGGCGCGGAAGCGGTCGTTCTCGTTGTCGAAGCTGTAGGTGCGCACGAAATCCTGGGTCTGCCGGTTGAGCGCCGATTCGGCGTACCCGTAGTGATGCTCGATCATCGTGGCGCCGAGGCAGGCAGCTTTCACGGCGTTCACGACCGCGATGGTGGAGGGCGGCAGGTGAATCGTCGTTATGCCTCCCGCCGCCCATACGGCTTTGGCGACTGCGCCGAAGAGCGTCGTATCCCAGGTGACGTCGCCAAGGGAAACCACTCGCGCGCCTTTCGACACCATCTCGCGCGCGATTTCGGGCGCCATCGTCGGGTCCTCGAGCTGTTCCCGCTTGTACGAGGAATTGGCACCCCAGCCCCAGATCGGAAACATGCGCGGCGCGAGGATGCTGTTGTCCTGGGACCGCTTCTGCTGGTACAGCGCCGAGTCGAGGCCGCGGTCAGGAGCATTGACCATGGTGGTGACGCCGTGCGCGAGGCGCAGATACCAGGCGTACTCGTTTTCCTGAGGGGCCGTGCGGATGTGCGTGTGCAGGTCGATCATGCCGGGCATGACAAACTTTCCTGTGCCGTCAATCACTCGGTCGCCGGTTGGGCGATCAGTGTCTCCGCGCCGCTCGGCCGTGACGGGATCGAACGGAATCATCTGCGTGATGACATTGCGCTCGATGACGATGTCGTACGGACCGGCCGGCGGACCGCCATGTCCCGGGATGACCATCGCGCCACGAATGACGAGCCGATTGTATGGACCCGCCGCGAGCTGACCGAAGTTCGTTTGGCCCGATGCTGGAGAAGCGATAAGGGCGGATACAGCGAGGACACGGATCACGCGGATAACACGCAGATCAACTCGGATCGCTCCGAGCACGGTCGACAGTTCCGTCAGCATGGCCAGGGAGATTGGGGTGAACTGCAACTACGATGGCGCTGAGGGGCCTGCGCAGCAAGCAAAAGGGGCCCGGAATCCCGGACCCCTGCCCTCTGCCCTGTGCCCTGTGCCCTTTGCCTACTGCACAATCTTCGTCGGCTTCTTCCCCGCATTCTTGACGTAGATGTCCAGCCAGGCCGTCCACCGTCCCCAGAGGTCGAGCAATGTTTCCTCCGTGGCCGGTCCGTGATCCTCGTAGGGATACATGTAGAGCGCTGCGGTTTTCCCTTGTGCGCGGAGGGCCTGCATCATGCGGATCGAACTGATGGGATTGGTGCCCACGTTCTGGTCTTCCAGTGCGTGATACATCAGCAGGGCGCCCTGCATCTGGTCGACATACAGCATGGGCGACAACTCGAGGTACGTGCCCTGCCCGTCCCACAGGTCGCGACGCTCACTCTGGAATCCCGTTGGCGTCAACGTGCGGTTGTACATGCCGTCGCCGGCGATGCCCGCCTTGAAGAACGGCGTGTGAACGAGCGCATTCGCAGTAGTGAATGCGCCATAGCTGTGACCACCGATACCGAGCCGAGTGCGATCGATCCAGCCCTGGCGATCCAGCTCGTCGATGACCGCGTAGAGGTTCATGCGGAGATCGGACACGTAGTTGTCGTTCATCCTTCCGGTCTCGCCCATGATGGGCGGGTTGAAGTTGGCCACCGCGTATCCTTGCGTGGCCAGGTACTCGATCGTGCGAGTCCCTCCTGCCGGGAACTGGTTCACGTTTTCCGTCCGCAGCGTGCGGTCGTACTCGGCCTGGCTCGTGTACTCGTACGGATAGAGCCAGAACATTCCCGGCAACCGAGTCCCTTCCCTGTAATCGGCGGGCAACGTCACCTTCACGACGAACGAGATGCCGTCTGGACGCGTGACGACGACCCGTTTGCGGACGGCGCGCGTGTAGTCGGGCGATGGATCGACGTTGTTCGTCAGGCGGGTCATCGCGCCCGACTTCAGGTCGCGCAGATACGAGTTGGCGACCTCCGACGCTGATTCGCGCACCACGATCGCCTTCGTGAACTCATCGTCGAGCGGAACGGCCACGGTCTCGACCGCATCCTTCGCCGCTTCGAACAGGCGCGACTTGGTGCCCGTCCGGATGTCGACGCGATCGACGAAGTCGCGCGGGGCATTCTGGAGGAAGTCGCGGAAGTACTGGGTGCCGCGCATGAAGACCGCGCTGTCAGCGGTGAGCATGGCGACCTGGCCGCCGGCTGACCCACGTTTGGTGACGAGCGTGCCCGGATTGTTGTAGAACGCGAGGGTGTCGTCGCCCACCGCGCCACCGCGACCGCCCCCGCCAAAGCGACCACCACCCCCACCCAGCGACGGCGTATAGCCGCGTTGCCGGACGACCGTGTATCGCCTGGCCGGATCGTCAAGACGGACGGCAAAGATCTCGCCCTGATTGTTCGCCGTCGCCGCGCCAAAGACCATCTTCGCGTCGTCGGTGAACAACACGCCACTCAGCGGGCCTGTGTGACGGTACAGAGTCGTGGTGTCGCTCTCACCGAAGGGGGGATTCCACTTGATGAGCCGGTCGGGACGGTTGTTACCGCCACCGGCTCCGCCTCGACCTGCGCCACCCGCGCGACCGCCGACGGTGGCAGGCGTCGCCGAGGAATCCCCGCGCGCCGGAGCGTCGGAGGCGAGGTAATAGAGACCCGTTCCTGATGGCATCCACGCCAGCGCGCGTCGCGCACCTTCGCCGCCCGCTCGGCCGCCGAAGCCTGTGTCACCGCTGTCCGGTGCTTCGCGCAGTGCGCGTTTTTCGATCGTCGCCAGGACCTTTCCGGTTCCATCCCATACTTCTTCGGTCGTGCCGAACGACGAGTACTGCACGACGTACGAGAACGGCTTCTGCATGGTACTGACGCGGAAGTACTGGCCGTCTGGCGACGCGTCCACGCTCCGGATCATCGCCGGAGACCCGACCTTCCGGACGGCCTTGGATTTCACATCGATGACCGCCAGTTGTCCAGTCACGAACCATTCCATCAGGTCCCTGTCGAACGGCTCTTCCAGGAGGCTCCAGAAGTTGCGCTGTGCTGATTGCTTGCCGTCAGTCCAGACGCGCACCTGGGGACCGGTGGCGATGGCTGGCTTTTTCGGCTGCGCGGCACGAGGCTCCGGCACGAGAACGACAACGACGTTCTTCCCATCGACGGTCCAATCGACCGACGTCACCAGCGTTGCCAGCAACGGAGTCTTCGTGACCTGCACGGACTTTCGGGTCGCCAGGTCGGCGACGAACACCTGCGACGCTGTCTCGAAGTTGGCGATGTACGCGAGCTGTTTTCCATCGGGAGACCACGATGTGCCACTGACCGTCGCGTTCTTCGGCGTCTCGATCGTCGTAGACGCACCAGTCGTTGCGTCAATGAGGGAGAGGCCAACCGCTCCTCGTGTGGTCAGGGCGCGCGCCCTGTTGGCGGCGGGATCGACCTGAAGCCCGGCGAAGTAGAAATGCGGTTTGCCAAACGCAGTCACGGAGGGCAGGCCTTCGCTCTTCTCCTTCAGGAAGTACCGCCGGTCAGGACTTGGCTGGGTGAGGGACACGTTCAGATGACGGGGCGCTGTCACCAGTTTCTGGATGACTTCCGGCGGCCGGACGTAAGATTCCTTTGCCAGCAGGTCCCGTGCGGCTTCAATGGCGCTTGCATTCGCGTCCTGGGCGCTGGCGGGTGGGACCAGTGTGAGGACCAAGGCAAACGAGAGCGCAGCTTCGATCAATCGCCTGGGTAGAGACATGGGAGGGTCCGGGTAACGGGATACTGATTCGGAGGGAGCAGGATCGGGGTCGGGACGACGCTCTATCCAAGAGGTCACCCACGTTGATCCCGAAGTTCACGTCAGTTGGCCCGGACCGAAAGGGCTTGGCCACGGTTCCGTCTGCCGCGGCCCCGCAGGGGATGTGAGAAGGGAGACGTGAGATAAACTGCTCCGAACCTGATCTGTTCTGATTTGATTGGAGGCAGCCCTGTTTCGCACAATGATCAAAATCTGACCCAGGCAGTGAGCAGTCTATCCTCATGTCGCCCATGTCACGTCTCCCATCTCGAACTCGTTGGATCGCTCTTGCCTGCTTGCTGGTCCTCGCCGGCGCGAGTCCTTCCCATGCGCAGGACCGTCGGACGGTTTCCGGCGTCGTCTCCGACTCAGGCGGGCGACCGATTCCCTACGTGAATATTGACGGTGGTCCGAGGTACCGAACCCTCTCGAATGGATCGGGCGAGTTCACGCTTTCGGTGCCTTCGAAGGACGGACTCGACATCGCGATCCGTCGCATCGGGTTCCTGCCGGGCAAGATCCGCGTGGAGCCCGGATCGGACACGACGATCAACATTTCGCTCCAGCAGCTGGCAGTCCTGCTCACAACCCAGGTGGTTCGCGCCCAGCAGCAGGTCCGGGTGCTTGAAACCCGGGGCTTCTATTCACGCATGCTGGATCAGGAGCGCGGTTCGCTCGTGGGGGAGTTTGTGACGCCGGAAGAGGTCGAGATGCGGAATCCTCAGCGCGTAACGCAGTTGTTGGAGCAGCGGCGTGGGATCTCGGTGCGGCGCGCGGATCGGTGTCAGATCATCGCGACGTGTTTTCGTGTCTACGGCCAGGGTGGCTGTGCCGCTACAGTGTACCTCGATGGACAAAGGCTGAACCGCCTGGGGTCGGCGGCAGCGGATGCCAGCGAAGCGCCGGCGATCGACGAACTGATCCCGGTCACGGGCGTCTCGGCGGTCGAGGTGTACCCACGCGGTTCGTCGGCCCCGCCGAGGTATCAGTCGCTTGCGGGCACCTGTGCGATAGTGCTGATATGGACCAGATAGATGCGAGATGTGAGATGGGAGACGTGAGATAAACTGCTCAACTCTCTGATCAGGTCTGACTTGACTGGATAAGTCGTGCTTCCCAACGAAGATCAGATCGAATCAAGGATGTGAGCAGTTTATCTCAATTCTCCCGTCTCACTTCCGGTCTATCGCGCTCCCGCCAACATCACGACAGTCAGAAGGGCCCACTGCGGCCCCAGCCAGCCCCGCTCACCGTCGTCGTAGGATTCGCCCAACGAATGCGCGCCCTGCCCCTCGCCCCCTCCATCGAGCGTGATCGCCTGGATGCCCAGGCTCATCGGCCAGTTGGCGTCGGTGCTCGACGCCGATCCGGGCGCCTCGAAGCCTAACGCTCGCGCCGCCGCCTGTGCGGTCTGGATGATCCGCTGCGAATCCGGCGGCGCGGCGGCGGGGCGGATGCCCATCGACTGGATATCGACCGTCACCTTCACGCGCGACTGGGGCCACCTCGCGTTCTCATCGGACAGCGCCTCATCGACGGCGCGCCGGAACGAAGCGTCCACCTTCGCCAGCTCCTCGGGCGACTCTGAACGAAGGTCCACTTCCATCGCGCCAAGGGGCGAGATCGTGTTGACCGACGTTCCACCCTCGATGATCCCGACGTTGAACGTGGTCTTGGGGCTCCGCGGCACCTGGATGGCCGAGATCTTCGCGATCGCCCGCCCCAGCGCATGGATGGGACTCGGCATGCCGAACGCGCCGAAGCTGTGGCCACCCGGCCCCGTGTACGACACCTTGTACCGGTTGCTTCCCACCGCCTTGCTCGTTAGCCCGAGTCCCGTGCCATCGACCGAGATGAAGTAGTCGATCCTGGCGGGTGGCTTGGCGAATAGATGTTTCACGCCGCGCAGATTGCCCGGACCCTCCTCGCCGACATTCGCCACGAAGTAGACGGTCCCCTGCGTGCGCACGCTGGCCGTGCCCATCGCCTTCGCCACGGCCAGCAACACCGCCAGACCCCTGCAGTCGTCGCCAATGCCGGGCCCGCGCATCATTGTGCCCTCGCGTCGCACGTTCACGTTCGTCCCTTCCGGAAAGACGGTATCGAGGTGAGCGGCAATCACCACGACGGGACCTCCGCCCATGCCAGGCCGCTCGGCGACAACGTTGCCTATCGAGTCGATATGCACGTTCCGCAGGCCGAGTGCCTCGAAGCGGCGTTTCATCTCGGCGGCGCGACGCTCTTCCTTGAATGGCGGTGCGGGGATCTCGCAGATCGATATCTGCTGATCGACGGTCCAGGCGTTGTCGGCGCGGATGCGGTCGAGCGCCGCGCGAATGGCCGGATTGCCGCCCGGATCGTTCTGGGCGCGCGATGTCGCGGGGACACTCAGGGCGAGTGCAAGAAGCGTCGCGAGAGAGCGTGAGATCGTCATTGCACCGAAGCGATGAGTGTGGCAATGGCCGCGGGCTTGAGCCCTGCGGCAAGCGCGAGTGACAACAACATCCGTGCCTTCTGCGGGTTGAGATCGCCCGCACCGATGGTGGCGCCGCGACCCTCCGGCACATCACCCAGGCTCCCGGGATCCGTGGGACGGCCAACACGTCCGCCGCCCGTCCGGTTGCTGGTGACGACAATGACACCCTTCTCGATCGCGCGCCGCAGGGCGCGTGATTGGGAAGGCGTGGTGCCACCGCGACCGACTCCAGCCACCACCAATCCACGTGCTCCCGCCTCTACCAGAGCATCGACCAGCGCGCTGTCGGCGCCGATGTGGCTGTACACGATGTCGACGCGGGGGAACGCATCGACGCGATCGATGTCAATTGATGGAGCCGGGCAGCTTGCCGGCGCAGGCGAACGGAAGAAGATCCCGTCGGGATCGGTGACACCGGCCGGCCCGGCCTCGGGCGCCGAGAAGGCGTTGAGTCGTGTGGTGTTCGACTTGGTGACTTCGCGTGCGAGGAAGACTTCGTCGTTCATCAGAAGCAGCGCCCCGCGCCCGCGCGCTTCAGGTGAAGTGGCCAGCCTCACCGAGTTCAGCAGGTTGGCCGGTCCGTCCGCGCCCGCCCAGTTGGCCTGCCGCATGGCACCGGTGAGAATGACCGGGGCGCACCCGCCGACCGTGAGATCGAGGAAGAACGCGGTTTCCTCCATGGTATCGGTGCCGTGCGTGACGATGATCCCGGCCGGAGGATTGGGTTCCTGCAGAAGGGTGCGAATTCGCCGCGCGAGATCGCGCAGCATCTCCTGCGTGATCGCACCGGAGGCCACGTTGCTGAACTGCTCGGTCGTCAACTCGGCGACGTTCGCGATGCCCGGCGCATTGGCGACCAGTTCATCGGCGGTACGTCGTGGATCGTTCCCCATGTTGGAGATCGTTCCGCCGGTGGCGATGACGTGTACCCGTGGCTTGACCTGCTGGGCGAAGGAAGCGGGTGGGACGCAACCCTCGGCGGCCGCTACGAGGAGCGCGGCCGCAAATGCGGGGAATGGCTTCACGCGATAGCCGCCGCGGGAGCAGGCTTGGCAGCGGCGTCGGCGAGCCGGCGAGCGAGTGCTTCGTAGAGCTTCATCGCGATCGGCCCGGGCCGACCGCTGCCAACCGGCTTGCCGTCGATGGAAACGGCCGGCATGACATCGCTTGTCGTGCCGGTGAGGAAACACTCCTCGAGCGCCGCGATCTCGTGCCGGTAGATGGGCGTCTCCGACACGGGGATACCCAACTCGCGCGCCAGCTCGATCACGACGTCGCGCGTCACACCCGGCAGCACGTAGTTCGAGTTCGGATAGGTGCGGACCTCGCCACCGATCACTCCAAAGACATTGGTGTGCGACCCCTCGGTGACGACGGCTTCACGCACGAAGATCGACTCGTACGCCCCGTTGTCCGCCGCGAATTGCTTGGCCATTACGGCAGGCAGGAGGTTCACGGTCTTCAGGTCGCAACGCGACCATCGGTAATCGGGATAGGTCACCACCGCGACGCCACGGTTACGCACTTCGCTGGCCGGGACGAATGGAGTCGCCGACAAAAAGACTGTTGCTGGAGTGCCAGGGGGCGGGAAGTGATGCGTGCGCGGCGCCGCACCGCGGGTGATCTGCAGGTAGACAGTGCCCTGCCCCTCCAGCATGTCGTTTTCCCGCACCAGCCGTTCCTGCAAGGATCGGATCGTGTCGAGGTCGAGCCCAGCATCGATCCGCAGCTCCTTCAGTCCGCGCGCCAGGCGCCGAGCATGCCGAGCCCACTCGAAGAGGCGGCCGCGGACAACGCGCGTGACTTCATAGACGCCGTCGCCGAAGAAGAATCCGCGCTCGTCCACCGAGAGCTTTGCCTCGGCACGGGGGAGGAATTGGCCATTCAGATATACGGTTGACACGAGATCCGAGGTCAGAGGTCCGAGGTCCGAGGTCAGCGGGGTCTTCTCACATCCGCCATCCCACATCCGCCATCCACTTGAAGAACGCGTTTCGATCCAAGGCGCGTCAAGGCGCCGGATGGCGGAAAAAGCGCCGCCGCCGGGATGACCGGCAGCGGCGCCCTGGAACGCAGGAATTGCCTATCGCTTGGTCAGCAACTCCTCAATCAGGTCGAGGGCCCGCGGGTCCCGCGAGTTCGCCAGCCAGAAGAGCGCCTTTTTCCTCAGTTCGGGATCACGGCTGGTGCGAACGACATTGATCAGCGCCGGAATGCCTTCGCGATCGCGCCTGTTCGAGAGAGCAAAGATCGCGCTCTCCCGCACTTCACGATCGAGAGCGGCATCACCGACCAGCTCGGTCAACCCTCGCGTGGCAGGCTCCTCGGCCAGCTGACCCAGCCAGAACGTGGCGCCCTCACGAACGTTGCGCGGCCGCGAGTCGTTGCGGGCAATGCGCATGAGCATGGGCCAGACCGTGACGCTGTCCACCAGCGTGACCGGGAAGATGGCATCACGACCAGCCTTCCCATCGTGCGACTCGGCAAGCCCGATCAGAAAGTCCACCGCGGAGCGGGCGCCAACCATTCCCAGGTCGGTTGCGGTAGACGACGCGCGCCAACGGCCACCCACGTAGAACCGGAGGTCTGTCGTTTCTCCATCACGGCGCACGACGACCAGACGACCCGGACCGGAATCGCAATCGATGTCGTACTCCACATCGCGAGACGAGCGAGCGTCGTTCCGATTGTAGGTCGAGCTGCCTGAAGTCCACACGTTTCGTCCGTTGCCGCAGACGCCTGGCCGCAGCGGGAAGGTCAACCTGACATCGCCTTCACGAACGCTGTTCACGCGCGCGGCGACGTTCTGCGACGCTCCAGCGCCGGGCATACCCAGCGCGGCGAGTGTGAGCATGGTGATCGCTGTGTGTTTCATCGATTGATCACCTCCTCCAGGAATTTCAGCACGCGCGGATCGCGCGACTGTCCCAGCCAGAAGATTGCCTTGGACCGCATCTCGCGATCGGTGTCGCGCCGCGCGATGTCCATGAGCTTGTCGACCGCGGCTTCCGCCCTGCTCTGCGCGAGCACGAAGATGACCTGCTCCTTCATCTCCTTGTCGGTGACACGGTCGTACAGCCCCGTGATCTCCGTCATCGACGCCGCGCGTTGATTGCCGGCGTGGAAGAGCGCCTGCTTCCGGAGTTCCATGGGCTCCCGATCGTTCATGGCGATGCCGATCAGCCACGCGCCGCTGTCGGTGGCCCGCTGGTTCGCGACCGAAAACAGCACGCGTTCCTTGAGGTCGCGATCAGTCATCCGCGCGTACAGCCCGCGGAGGAATGACGTGGACGCTGTGTCGCGCCGGTTGCCGAGCCAGAAGATCGCCTGCTCGCGCGCACCCTTGGGGGCGTTGGCGCGCTGGGCGATGTCGCGCAGGATCTGTGACGCGCGTTCGCTGCGCGTATTGGAGAGGGCGAAGATCGCCTTCTCCTGAATGGCCGGGTCGTTCGAACTGTTGGCCATTTCGGCCAGCACGTCCACGACGCGCGGGTCGCGCACATTGCTCAGCCAGAACACCGCCTGCTCGCGGACGTCGGGCGCCGGATCTTCTCGCGCGACCTTGAGCAGGATGTCGACGACGCCAGTGGCGCGCTTCTGCGCGATGAGGAAGACAGCC
>DATCIJ010000204.1:0-23084 GCA_036507855.1 Gemmatimonadaceae bacterium
GGAAATCCGGGCCCGGTGCGTCGAGGCCGGCGTGCGAACGCGACGCATGGAAACCACGTACTACCTGGGCCGCGAGCAGCTCATTCCGGTCGGGAGCAGCGGCATGGCGCGTTGGCGGAAGGGAGTTTTTGCCGTCATGGCTCGGAATGCGCGCTCGGCCACGCAGTACTTCGGTATTCCGCCCAATCGGGTCGTCGAACTCGGCGCGCAGATCGAGTTCTAACGAACGGGATGTGAGATGGGAGACGTGAGATAAACTGCATTTCGATCGGATCGGATCATCGATTGGCGGCATATCTCAGTTCTCCGATTCATGTCCAGCGCCTCGATTCATTCGGTGCAACCATGGGGCCCTGACTCCGGCCCAGCGCGAGCAGCGCCGCTGCCCGGCCGCACACCGCACCAAGCAGGTTGCCGGTGCCGGAATAGCCTCCCGTTGCCCAGATCAACGGACGCACCTGTTCCAGCACCGGCAGGCCGTCGGCCGTGTAACCGACAGTGGCCGCCCATCGATGCGTTACCGTGGGTGCAACGCCAATGACTTCGGCAAAGCGACGCTCGAGCGCCGATTGCACGCTTGTCGTTGTCGCGACCTCGATCGTCCGCTCGGCGTCGCCACCCACGTCGCGGCAGCCACCGAAGGCAATACAGCCGTCCGGCAACTGCTGTGCGTAGTCCCAACCCGATCGCGTGCCTATGGCGTGCGGCAACAACCCGACCGAATGTGGCCCCGCGGCCAGCATCTGGAGTCGCATGGGCCACACGCGATCCTCCAATTCAGGGAGGACACTCGGAAGAGCTCCGTCGACCGCGACGACCACCACGCGGCAGCGCACGGTCCCTTCCGCCGTCTCGACGATACCAGTCGTCAGGCGATGCACGGACGATCGCTCGAACAAGCGCGCGCCGGCGGTTATCACGGCGGCCGCTTCAAGACGACAGCGAGCGAGCGGATCGATCGCCGCGTCCTCGCGAACCAGCAGTCCCCGCCCCAACGACCCGTCATACCAGTCAGCCTGGAAACCATCGTCACGCAGGGCGCTGAGGTGTGTGCGGCAGTCTCGCTCCTCTTCGGCATCGTGTGCCAGGCGCAGGTACCCGCACCGGCGGGCGATCGAGGGAAGGTCGCGGAGGATCCTCTCCCGCTCGCGGACCGTCGACGCGTAGATCCGTGACGCCCGCTCGTGCCCGTATCGGGCACGGGCCTCGTGATGGAACAGCGAGCTGCCTGCGCGCAGCAAGCCACCGTTCCGACCCGCCGCCGCGCCGCCCACGCGCCCCGCATCCAGTCCCACGACCGGGACACCGGCTCGAAGGAACTGGTCGATGCAGGCCAGCCCACTCCCGCCGAGTCCGATCACGCAGGCCTCGGCGCGCAACGCTCCATTGAGCGGCGGATATGACGCGCCGCCTTCAGCGTCCCAAACGGACGGTGTGAGACTCAGAAGTAGGTGGCGAAAGAGGCCAGTAACCGGGCGAAGTCGCTTCGGTTGTTGAACCGATCGAAGCTCCATCCCCGAACGATCTCGAGCTTGATCACGGATTCACTCGTGGGCCTGAAGTTGACGCCTGCACCGGCCTGGCGAACATGCTGACCCACGGCATCGGTGTCGAGATCGATGGCGTCGATCCTGACCTTGAGCGTGAACGTGCTCCCCGGCGCCGTGGGAATCCAGCTGGAGCCGATGTCGCGCGCCACGTCGACGTACCAGCCGGCCTGCCGGGAGGCATACGTGCCGCGAAGCCCGGGCGGAATGTCGGCCCGGGCCAGGGCAGCCTCACCGCTGACGCGGATTCCGGCAACGGCCACTTCGCCATCGAGCACGCCTAACGTGAGATCGCGCCGGTCGTCGACCTTGGTGCCGTCGACGCTGAACACGTTCCAGGCCCCATGATGCCCCGAAAGGCCGAATTCGAACCCGACCGACGGACTCCACGCCAGCCGGCCGACGAACGCCGGCGACGAATTCTGATCCTCGGTGTTGCCGCGTCCCAGCGGGATCCGTGTCCCCTCAGGTGAAGCCGTGATCAAGCCGTCGTGAAACCCGTTCGTCAGGTACGCCTCCCAGGTCACGCGTCCCCGCCGCCCCGCGGGCATCTGGCCCAGAACGCCAAATCCCGGTTCCGAGAGTGCCACGCCAAGGATCTCGGTCGACACCAAGGGGCGATCGGTGAATTCGTTCAGCGGGCTGTCGTGTGACAGGTTGAACCGCCCCAGCGGTGAGAGCAGCATGCCGCCGCGAAGGGTCAGCGCGGGATGGATGCGCACGTCGATCGCCGCGTATTCCAGCTTCACTTCCTCACCGGCCTCCTCGAACTCCAGCTCGGCGGCCATCCGCACGAAATCGCTGACCTGAGTCGACGCGAAGATGTTGAACCGCTTCGCTTCGAAGCCCGCCTCGTCGGTGACGCCATCCACCCGCTCGTAGCGCGCGTGCGCCTCGGCGTAGCCCCCGATGGCCGTCCGGCCGAGGAGTCGCGTCTGGTATGGTTTGTCGTACACACCGCCGCGAACAAATGGGCGCGTGGTATCGGCACGAACGGTGTCCCGTTGTGCGCCCGCCGAACGAGCGAACGCGGCCAGAGTGAGGATGGCGAGAATGGCGCGCGTCATCGATCAGTGCTCACGTCGATGATCAGTTCATCGCCCGCCGTCCGTACCTGATAGCGAGTCAGCGCGCGACTGGCAGGGCCACGAGTCACGCGACCCTCTCGATCATATTGCGACCCGTGGCAGGGACACCTCAATCCCGGACCGCCCAGATCCACCGTGCAGCCCCGATGCGTGCAGATCGAGGATAGCGCAGCAAACCCGCCGCCATCGAGAGCGAGCAGGTAGAGCGGGTCCTCCCATCCGTCAGGCATCAGGCGCAGCGACCCGCGCGGCTCGGCAAGTTCCGGATATTGCCGGAGTGAGAGGCGCACCCTCCCATCCTCGAGCGGCACCCGTCGCGTGACGAGCGAGGCACAGCCGGGGAGCAGCACGACAGCAGCCAACGCGGTCGTGCCGGCGCGGACGAATTCACGTCGGTCGCACGACATCAGCGTGACCCCACGAAATCCACCAGCGCGGCGCGATCGGTGGCGTTGAGCGAGCCGAAGAGGTCGCGGGATCGCTGCGCCTCGCCTCCGTGCAGCAGGATGGCGTCTTCAATCGTGCGCGCGCGGCCGTCGTGAAGCAGGAAAGCGTCGCCGTTCAGGAACTGACGGATCAGTCGAAGGCCCCAGAGTGGTGTCGTCCGCCACTCACGACCTGACGCGTCCGCGTCCGGCCGGTGATCGGCCAATGCATCGCCCATGTCGTGCAGCAGCAGGTCCGAGTACAGCGCGACCGGCCGGTTGGCCAACGCCGGAGTGACCGCATTCCCGGTGTGGAGCACGGGCACGTGACACGACGCGCAACCGACTTCCGTGAACAGGGCCGACCCGCGCTCGCGCGTGGCGTTGGGCTGGCCTGGCGCTGGCGGCGCGAGAAGTCGCAGGTAATTCACCACGGCGAAGACCGTGCTGCGCGACACTTCCGGGTCCGGCACCACGTCGGCGGCATCGTGAGGATGTCCGGCGAGCGGGTTCCGATTCTCCTCAAGCAGGAAGTCGGTCGTGATCCCCATGTCCTGCAGGTAGGCCTCGACGGTCTGCTGCAGGATGGACGTGGTCTGTGCCTTGCGGCCAAAGCGACCGATGCGCGCGGCGCTGCCGCCACCCGGTTCGGTCGGGGGAACCCATGACGGCGGAGTCACCCAGTTCGGCCGTCCGGAAATGCCGTCACCATCGGCGTCATCCGGGTCGGCGAGAGAGAGGATTTCCGCCTCGGGAATCGCCTCGATCAGCCCGGCGCCGAACACCGGCGGTGGCAGGCGCAGTGAAACCGGGACGCCAGCCGGTATGGCCTCGGGGATTGCTCCGGGTATGGCGCGATCCTGGATCTGCGGACCGCCTAACGCCCGGTACATGTCGTTTTCGGGCGACCCGATGCGCGACAGCGCGTTGTCCGGACGGCCGCGGCCGTCTCCGCTGTGGCAGGCGGCGCAGGAGACGTCGTTGAAGATGGGTCCGAGTCCGGTGGCTGGCGCGAAGCGACGGCCGAATTCCTGGTCACCGCGAATGAAGGCGCCGAGTTCCGTGGAAGAGAGTCCGTCCAGCGGCGCGTCGAGCAGGTCGCCGCTGTCGGGGGCAGCCGTCAGCAGGTCGCTGCAGGCGGCCAGTGACAGCGCCGCTCCAACAATCGTGCCTGCCAGTGTGCGTTTTCCGAGCTTCCCGCGACGCCGTGAGGGCTCCGCGACAGTATTAGGCATACCGATTTAGTGATTTAGGTCTGCCTAACTTATCCCGGACCCCTCCCGAAATGCAAGACCGGCGGCCGGGCCTGAGTGCTGCCCGACCGCCGGCCGCGGGGGAAGTCCTATGCGATACTCAACTTGCGCGCGGTCGCGATCTTCCTTATGGCGTCGGTCTTGAACTGCTCACTCAGTCTTTCGGTCCGCAACTTGAGCGCGTCCTGCAGAGACCGAATCGACTCTTCTATCTGCGCCTTCGACCGCGCGGAGTTCATCGGAAAGTCCGGGAACTCGACGGAAGGGGGACGAACGCGAACCGTACCGGGTCTGGGCAGGGTCATCGAACGGATCCTGCCGAGGGCGCCGCCGCCATCGAAGAAGAAGCCTTCGCCTTCGATGTCGGACGCCTTGACCGACTCCACACGAACGGTCTTCACCTGGCCTGCGCTGTAGACGCGCAGCTCCACCGCATCGCCGGCCTTCACGTTCTCCATCTCCCGGTTCAGCCGGTTGATCCGCGCGCTGCTGGCCTGCCAGTCGCCGGCGTCCTCTGTGGCCACGCGGAGATCGACGCCGTTGATCGCCGCCAGGCGGTCGCCCTCGTCGATGCCGGCCTTCGCCGCGGGTCCTTCATTGGCCACGCCAACGACCAGAACGCCTAACGTATCACGCCGGCTTCCGCTGCCACCGAGCGAGATTCCGAGCGCCGCGCGATCAGCCGAGGCGCGCCGCCACGTCCCGGTCGTCGCGGCGAATACCTTCTTGTTGAGCTCCTCCGCCGCGACGGTCTTCACCCGGAGCGTGCGGGTATTGCCGTCACGGTAGACGCGAAGCTCGACCTCGTCGCCGGCCTTCAATTTCTCGAGCTCGCGAATGAGGCGGCGATTCGCCACGCCTTCCATGTCGGACTCGCCGGCGTCGGCCGGTGCCAGGCGGAGGTTCACGTTGTTGACCGAGACCAGCCGGTCTCCTTCTTCAATGCCGGCCTTCTCCGCCGGGCTGTCACGGGTGACGGACTCGATCAGCAGACCCAACGTGTCGCGCTTCCCTGAACTTCTGCTGGAAACACCGATCATGGGGCGGTCAGGATCCCCGGTCACGTAGGCGAACCCGCCAGGGACGGTTTGTACTCGCACCTGAGCCATGGCTTCGGCAGGCGCGGTAAGGGCAAGAGCGATCAGCGCCGTTGCCGACAGCATCGTTTTCATAGAGTCGATTCCTCGATTCGGTGTCTCGCTGGTACGTCACACGACACGACGCGAACGGTTGCCTCTGCCGATTGCGGCCGTTGCGTGGCCGATCCCGTCCGTGTTCGTAAGTGTCCGATCTGATCATATTTGAGTATGACTACAGCCGTGGAAATCGTCCCGAGGCCGGACCTGAACTCGTTCGAGGAGCACTGGCAGGACGAGTGCGACGCGTCGTACCTGTACGGAATCCTGGCGGAACTGGAGCCGGATCCGAAACGCTCGACCGTCTTCGGCAAGTTGCGCGACATCGAGACCGAGCACGCGGCCATCTGGGCGCGACTGCTCGCAGCGAATGGCCGGCCACCGGGACGATTCAGTCCGTCAGCGCGCGCGAGAATACTCGCCATGCTGGGGCGGCGGTTCGGAACGGGTTCGCTGGTGTCCCTGCTGCTTCGTGAGGAAGGACGTGAGGTCCGCGAGTACCTCACCATGCATCGTCAGACAGCGCCCGAAACGGCCGGACGCGCCGAAGCGCTTCAGCTCGCGAAGGAGAGCGCCGAACACGCGACGGAGTTGGCGCACCTGGCCGGCGTGTCCGGGGAGGGCGAGCCATGGCACCGCGTGGAGTCCGGAGGATTCCTTCGCAATGTCGTGTACGGATTCAACGACGGACTCACGGCCAACTTCGGTCTCGTGGCCGGCGTGTTAGGCGCGACGGCGACGCAGCAGCATGAAGCGGTGGTGGTGGCCGGAGTCGCCGGCGTCATCGCCGACGCGCTCTCAATGGGATCGAGCGGTTATCTCGCGGCGAAGAGCGAGCAGGAGGTGCACGCGCACGAGATCGCGATGGAGCGTGACGAAATCGAGTACATGCCCGAGCTGGAGCGCGACGAGCTGGCGCTGATCTATGAGACGAAGGGGATGCTGCCGGAAGCCGCGCGCGCTCTGGCCAACGAGGCGTTGAAGGACCCGGAGCGAATGCTGCAGGAGAAAGTGCAGGCCGAACTCGGCATCGGCGCCGCCGGAGCGTCGCCGTTGCGCGAAGGCTGGATTACCGGCTCCGCCACCGCCATCGGCGCGCTCCTTCCGGTCTTTCCGTTCTTCATTCTTCGCGGACTGCCGGCCATCGTCACGGCCTTCGGGGTGGCGATGGCCGCGCACTTCCTGGTTGGCGCGGCGCGGTCCGTGTTCACCGGGCGCGGGATGGTGCGCTCGGGGATTGACATGTTTGTCGTGGGCCTGGGCGTGGCGGTCGTGGGCTACTTCGCCGGCGACTGGGTGGCAGGATGGTTGGGGGCTTGAACTGAGCGCCCGGGAACCGCGCCTCCGAGGATCTTCGCAAGGGTAACCTGGTCGATGTTCCCGCCGGACACGACGCAGACGATCCGGCCGGCGCCGGCCCTTCCTGAACGCGCTGCGGCAACGGGCGCGGCACCGGCGCCCTCGGCCACGATCCGGGCCCGCGTGACGAGCAGTCTGATAGCCTCCGCCACGTCCTCAAGCGCGACGACGACCGAATCCTGAACGACCTGCCTGACGAGTGGCCACATCGCCGGCAGGACGCTCGCACCGCCTATACCGTCGACGAAACTCGGGATTCGCTCGATCGCGCGAGCTTCCCCGGCATCCAGCGAAGCCCTCAGCGGAGCCGCCGTCTCCACTTCGGCCGCGATTATGCGGGACGCCGGCCGGAGTGCGCGCATCCCGGCTCCGATCCCGCTGATCAGCCCTCCGCCGCCGAACGGGACCACGACGGCGTCTGTGTCGGGGAGATCCTCCATGATCTCCAATGCGATAGTCCCATTCCCCGCCATCACGTCGTTGTGCTCCACGGGATGAATGAACACCCCCGGCACGCCGCCCGTGTCGTGCGTCTCCATCACCGCCCACCAGTCGGCGAAAGGGACGCGGATCACTTCGGCGCCTAACGCGATGACCGCGTCGGTCTTGGCCGCCGGCGCCTGGTCCGGGACGATGACGCGGCAGGCGACGCCCATCTCGCGCGCGCACCATGCCACACCCTGCGCCATGTTGCCGGCGCTGGCGGTGCAGACTCCATCACGCAGCGCGGTCGCGTTCAGGCGCCGCATGGCGTTCCCCGCCCCGCGCAGCTTGAACGAACCGATCGGCTGCAGGTTCTCCAGCTTGAGGAAGACTTCGGGTTGCGGGTCGCGGGCAGCGGGCAGTGCAAGGCGCACCAGGGGAGTCCGTACCGCCAGACCGGCCAGTCGCTCCCTCGCTGCCTCGATGTCCGCCAGGGTCGGCAGCCGCAGCGCCGGCCTGGCGCTCACGGCTCCCTGGTCCCGCCGAGGGACACCCAGACGCCGGTGCCGAGCGCGACGCCCTTCTCGTAGATGCGCCGGGCCGCGGCAAGGTCCTCGATCGCCAGGCCTAACGACTTGAACAGCGTCACGTCGCGCGCCGACTCGCGCCCCGGCACCGCGCCCATGAGCACCGCGCCCAGGTCGCCGCGGATGTGATCGGCGTTGAACGCTCCCTCGGACATCGGAATGAGGATGTCGCCCGCCTCGGCCAGGGCGGACTCACGGCGGTCCACAAACAGCCGGCTGCGGGCGACGGCGGCCGTGTCGAGTTCTCTCGCCGTTGGCAGGGACGCGCCCACCGCGTTGATGTGCGCGCCGTCGGCGATCCAGTTCCCACGAAGCACCGGCTCACGCGACGCGGTAACCGTGCAGATCAGGTCGGCGCCCTTCACGCATGCTTCCGGCGACGGCATGACGTCCACCGCGACTCCGAATCGCTGCCGCGCCTTCTCCGCGAACCTCACCCGTCGCTGGGCCGTGCGACTCCAGACACGAACTCGACGCACGGTGCGCACCGCGCGCATTGCCTCGAGGTGCGTCATGGCCTGCACGCCCGTGCCGAGGATGGCGAGGTCGCCCGCATCGGGCGTGGAGAGCAGCTTCGTGGCGACAGCGGACACCGCCGCGGTGCGGATCGCGGTGACCGAGGTCGCGTCGATGATCGCGAGCAACCTGCCCATCTCCGCTTCGAACAGCAGCACGACGCCGAGGTGCGAATCGAACGGCGAGGTGTCGTTCCCGGGAAAGACCGTGATGACCTTCGCGCCGATCGCCGACTGATGCTCGCGCGAGTTGAGGCCGAGCTGTGCCGGCATCAGCGCCAGCAGGTTCGGCGACCCGGGCAGTGAAATGACCTGCCGCAGGGGAAGCCGGGCGTCACCGATGGCCAGCGCACGGAACGCGTCAGCCATTGCCTCGATGCACTCCTGCATCGGCAGCAGTCCGGGAACGTCCCGGTGGGAAACGAGGAGAGTCCTCATGAATCAGAGCAGAGGGCAGAGGGCACAGGGCACAGGGCACAGGCTGCGGAAAGAGGACTCCGACCTGTTCCCTAAACCACGAGATTCAGAAGGCGACCCGGGACGAATACGACCTTGCGCGGCGGTGAGGTCACGAATTTCGCGACCTGATGTTCCGCCATCGCGGCGGTTACGGCGGCATCCTGCGCGATGTCGCGCGGCACGCTGATCGTCCCCCGCAACTTGCCGTTCACCTGCACGGCGAGCTGGATGAATTCCTCGCGAGCCAGTGCCGCATCAAAGGCTGGCCATCCGCCGTCCATGACGGATGAGCTGTTGCCCAATTTCTCCCAAAGCTCCTCGGCGACGTGCGGGGCATAGGGGGCGACAAGCTGCACCAGCGGCCGGACCTCGTCCTGGTGTGGCGTGCGGTCGCCCTTACGCAGCGTGTTCATGTATTCCATCATCGCCGCGATCGCCGTGTTATACGAAAGGCGCGCGGTGTCGTCGCCGACCTTCCGGATCGTCTGGTGCATCTTGCGCAGGACGTCCGCGTCAGGCGTTCCGTCCTTGCGCGCGTCGACGACGGCAAGCCAGAGGCGATTGAGGAAGCTGCGCACGCCGGAGATGCCCGCGTCTCGGAAGTCACCGCCCTCCTGGAAAGGACCGAGGAACATCAGGTACATGCGGAACGCGTCGGCGCCCCACTGCTCGAAATACCGGTCGGGGTTGACGATGTTGCCCTTGGTCTTCGACATCTTCGCCCCCTCGCGAATGATGTGACCATGGGCGCGGAACCGTGTGAACGGCTCCTCGAAATGAAGATGCCCCATGTCGTGAAGCACCATCGTTATGAAGCGCGAGTACATCAGATGAAGCACCGCGTGCTCGTTGCCGCCGATGTACGACGTGACCGGGAGCCACTTGCGCGTTGCTTCAGGCGCGAACGGGACATCGTCACGATCCGCGCTCGGGTAGCGCAGGAAGTACCAGGCGCTGTCGAGGAACGTGTCGGATACGTCGGTCTCGCGACGCCCCGTGCCGCCGCACTTCGGGCACGGCACGACGTACCACTTCTCGTGTCTGGCCAGCGGCGAGATCCCCGTGTCGTCCGGCCGGAAGTCCGGAATGTCCGGCAGCACGACCGGCAGGTCCTTCTCGGGCACGGGCTGAGGGCCGCAGTGGTCGCAGTGGATGATCGGGATCGGCGGGCCCCAGTAGCGCTGGCGGGAGATGCACCAGTCATGCAGGCGAAAGTTGACGACGGCCTTCGCCGCGCCGCGCGACTCGAGCCATTCGGTGACCTTCCGCTTCGCGTGGGCGACCGACGTGCCATCGAACTGCGCCGAGTTCACGAGATGCGCGCCCTCGTCATCGACGAAGGGCTCGGCGAGCGGCGCATCCGCCGGAACGCCTTCGGGCGCAGTGACGCGCACGATGGGCAGATGGAAGAGCGTCGCAAACTCGAAGTCGCGCTCGTCGTGCCCGGGTACCGCCATGATCGCACCGGTGCCGTAGTCCATCAGCACATAGTCGGCGATCCAGATGGGGATGTCCGCGCCGGTGGCGGGATTCACCGCGTACGAGCCGGTAAAGACTCCGGTCTTTTCCCTGTTGATCTTGCGAGCGACGATGTCCTGGCGAGCCGTGTCGTCGCGGTACGCCTGCACCGAGTCCCGTCTGTCGGGTGACGTGATCCGGACGACCAGCGGATGCTCCGGCGCGAGCACCATGTAAGTAGCGCCGAAGATTGTATCCGGTCTCGTCGTGAATACGACCAGGTCCGAGGTCGGAGCTCCGAGGTCAGAGGATCGCGAAGTTCGGACCTCGGAGCTCGGACCTCGGACCACGAAATGGATTTCAGCCCCTTCCGATCTGCCGATCCAGTTGCGCTGCGCGGTCAGCGTGGTTTCCGACCAATCCAGGTGCTCGAGATTGTCGAGCAGCCGCTCCGCGTAATTGCTGATCCGGAAGAACCACTGCGCCAGGAACCGCTGCTCGACCTTGGTGCCGCATCGCTCGCAGGCCCCTGCGATGACCTGTTCGTTGGCCAGGACGGTCTTGTCCGCGGGGCACCAATTGACCGCCGCCTCCTTCCGGTAGGCCAATCCCTTACGGAAGAGCTGGACAAAGACCCACTGGGTCCACTTGTAGTAGGCCGGGTCGGTCGTGTCGACGGCGTAACGCCAGTCGATCATCAGCCCGGCGCGCTTCAGCTGGCGGGTGAAGTTCGCGACGTTCCGCGGGATGAGGCGCATCGGGTGCTCGCCCACCTTGAGGGCGTAGTTCTCCGAATGGATGCCAAAAGCGTCGAACCCCATGGGCTCGAAGACCGTGTGCCCCTGGAGCCTCTGGAATCGTCCATAGATGTCGTTCCCAGTGAAGGCGAACAGGTTGCCGACGTGCAACCCTTCCGCCGACGGGTAGGGGAACATCATCAAGGCGTAGAATGGGTTGGGCCCCGCGGCAATATCCGTCTCGTTGGTGCCGCGCTCACGCCAGCGCGTCTGCCACTTCGCCTCGATGGCCGTAGGGTCGTAACTGTCGTGCGTCGGGACGGGGGCGTCCGACGAGGCGGATAACCGGGTCATGTTCGGGGGTCCGGCCGGCGTGCGGGTAGTGCCGGCTGTTCTGCGGAGAGTCGTCGTGAGCCAATCTAGCGGCCCGGAAATGGACAGGACAGGCAATCAGCCGGCTGCGCAGCGTCCGTATCTCGAGACGTTCGTCGCCCGGCTTGGCTTTGCCGGGGCACTCCTGCTCTTCGCTGGTCTCTGGTTCCAGCGCACGTTCATCGCCGCCGCGAACGCGCGCGACATGGCGTCGGTGGCGCTGATCGCGGTGGGCGGCGCGATCATCCTCACGGCGGTCCTGACCGGGCTCGTACTCGTCCCGATGGTCAGCGAGCGCAGTGCGGACCTCGCGGATGTGCTGCGCGGCGTAGCGCAGGGTGACCTGACCGGCGACCCGCGCCGCCTCGCCATCGACGTCGATGAGGAACGCCTCGCCGACGCGACGCGCGCGGCGCTGGCCGCGATGCGTGACGTGGTAGTCGAGGCGCGTGATGCTTCCCAGGAAATCGGCTCGCAGGCGCACGACGTGGCGTTGCAGGGAGCCGCGGCACTGAGCGTCGCGCAGCGGGCCGTCGAATCAGCGAGTTCAGCGGCGCGTGCCGGACAGTCAGTGGCCGAGCTGTCGCGCCGGGCGCGCGAAGAACTGACGCGATTGACCGCGAACGCCACACAGCTGGTCGAAGAGGCGCGAGCGGTGCGCACGCACGAAAGGCGATTGCAGGAACTGTCCGGGGTTAGCCTGACGAACATGCGCGAGAGCACGGGAGCGCTCGATGCGCTGGCGACCGACGTGAGCGACAATGCCGGAGAGCTCGCGGCGCTTGCGGAGGCGTCCGGGGAGATCCACTCGTTCGTCCTTCTCGTCCGGAAGATGGCGCGGCAATCGAAGCTCCTCGCGCTGAACGCGGCCATGGAAGCCGCCCGGGCCGGCGAACAAGGGAGCGGGTTTGCCGTCGTGGCCAGCGAGGTCCGTCGACTGGCGCGGAGTTCGAACGAGGCGGCCGACCGCACAGATCAGCTGGTGGCCGACGTTCTGGAGCGCGTAGAACGCGTCAGGCAGGCCAGCCTGCGTGCGGTGGACGCCGCGCGGTTTTCGCGCGAGTCAGCAGGGACCAGCGTGGTCACGCTCGAAGAACTCGATCGCGCCGCGCGCGACGCCGGCGCAGCCGCTGCCGCCGAGGAGGATGACGTGAGCGGCGTCCGCACGGCCACCGATGCCATCGCGCTGCCGCTGCAGCAGCTGGCGCGTGAGGCGGAATCGCTGGCGGCGTCGCTGAAAGACGCGTCTGGAGTAGCCGGCTCGCAGCAGGGGCGCATTCAAGACCTGGCCGTTGCGGCGAACGCCTTGGCGCGCAATGCGGCGCGGTCCACGTCCGCCCTGGCCGGCATTCGCGTGGGCGCGACTGTCACCGCGGAGACGTCCGTCTCCATGCCCGCCGAACCGGCAGCGGAGCCGGCGGCCCCGTCGCCTTCATCAGCGGCCGCGGCGTAAACCGCGAGGAGACAGGAGAAAGGAGGCAGGAGGCAGGAGTGAGCGAGGCCGGGGCGGTTGCTCGGGCCTCGAGCGTTATCGCTTCGTTCCTTCTGTGTTTCCTGCCGCCCGCTTCGTGCTTCCTCGATTTGATCGGGCTGACACGTTGGAAACGCGGATGGTCACGCTCCGCCGCGTGATCCGGGATCTGGCTCTATTTTTCCGCTTCCGGAGATCGCTTTCGCCTCAGGAGTCCCTGGTGCCGATCCGTCACATTCTGGCCGTCCTGCTCGTGCCTTCCGCCCTGTTGTCACAGGCCGTCTCCAGATCCGGTAGCCAGCACGACCGCCCAATCACGATCTCGCGCGCAGCGCGGATCAACGCGCCGATCGAACTTGATGGTCGCCTCAGCGAATCCGCCTGGGCAACGGCCCCGGTGACGGATTCATTTACGCAGATCGATCCCGATGAGGGGCGCCCGGCGAGCCAGCGCACCGAAGTGCGTGTGCTTTACGATGACACGTTCCTCTATGTCGGCGCGCGGCTGCACGACTCGGGACGCATAACGGGTCGCCTGGGACGTCGCGACATGGACTTTGGCGATTCGGACTGGTTCGGCGTGATGATCGACAGTTACCTCGACCATCGCACCGCGTTCGGATTCGACGTGAATCCGGCGGGTGTACGCCACGACGAGATCAAAACGATCGACGTTGACGACTATTCCTGGGACCCGGTCTGGGAAGCCGCGACAACCGTGGATTCCGCCGGATGGACGGCCGAGTATCGTATACCGTTCAGCCAGCTCCGGTTTCCCGGCGGGCGGGCGCAGGTATGGGGCGTTCAGTTCGAGCGCATCATTGGTCGCAACCGCGAATACGCGGTGTCCACCTTCATTCCGAAGTCGATTCGCGGCGGCGTACCGCAGTACGGTCACCTGCTTGGCGTGGAGGACATCCGACCGGGCAAGCGGATCGAGGCCCTGCCGTACACTGTGCAGCGGGCCTCCTACGTCGACCCCGGGTCAAACCCTTATCGCGACAAGCCCGAGTTAGGCACCGAGGCGGGCATCGATCTGCTCTTCCGCGTCAGCTCCAATCTCACCGTGAACGCCGCGTTCAACCCCGACTTCGGCCAGGTCGAGGTGGATCCGGCCGTCGTGAACCTTGGCGTCTACGAGACGTTCTTCGATGAGAAGCGCCCGTTCTTCGTCGAGGGGAGCGAGATCTTCGACTTCGGGGCGGCGGGCACCAGTGGCGGCCAGTTGTTCTACAGCCGGCGAGTCGGGCGCTCGCCCTCGCTGGCACCGCCGACGTCGATCAGCGACATGCCTGACGCGACAACGATCCTGGGCGCGGCGAAGGTGTCGGGCAAACCCGCCGGATGGTCGATCGGAGTGCTCGAAGCGCTGACGGCGCGCGAAGACGCCCGGTTCCGCCTTGACGACACCGACGATCGAATGACCGTCGAGCCCAGGGCGAACTATTTCGTGAGTCGAGCGCGGCGGGAGTTCCGGGACGGCCAGTCGCTCTTCGGCGGCATCTTGACCGCGGTGAACCGGGACCTGAACACGCCGCAGCTCGAAGGCGCGCTCCACCGCGCTGCGTACGCCGGCGGCGTGGATTTCCGTCACGAATTCCTCGATCGATCATGGGCGCTCTTCGGCGACGCCGAGTTGAGCCATGTGCGCGGATCGGAATCAGCCATTGCCGCAACGCAGCGGCGGTCGAACCATTTCTTCCAGCGTCCGGACGCAGATCACCTTGAAGTTGATCCAGCCGCGACGTCACTCACCGGCTATTCCATCAACCTCGGGTTGGCCAAGCAAGGCGGGCGGCACTGGCGCGGTTCGCTGGGCGTCGCGGTGGTGAGTCCGAAGTACGAGGTCAACGATCTCGGGTTCGCGGTGCGCACGGATCGCGCGGACCTGCAGGCCGGCGTGACATACCTCCACCAGCAGCCGTCGAAACGTCTCCGTCGCTGGAGCATCGGGGTCGTCGGCCGCTCGGAGCATAACCACGACTGGCAGTCGATCCTCAACTTCGCCCTGCTGCAGGCATCGGCGCAGACGTTGGGCTACTGGAGCGTGTCCGCGGCCGTGCAGCGATTCTTCAAGGCGTACGACGACCGCCTGACGAGGGGTGGGCCGCTGGCGATTCGTCCTCAATGGACATCAGCAAACGCCGCCATCTCCTCTGATGGACGAAAGCCCGTGACCGGATCGGCCGGCTTCAACCTGCAGAACTACGAATACGGCAGCTGGGCCTGGAGCTCGCGCCTGAGCATCGGAATCAAGACGTCGACGCGGTGGAACATCTCGGCCGGTCCGACCTTCAGCCGCTCGTTCGTCCGCGCGCAGTACGTGACCCAGGTGCCCGATGCCGACTACGTCGCCACGTATGGACGCCGTTACGTCTTTGCGCCGCTGCGGCAGACCAGCTTCGGGCTCGAGACGCGCCTCAACATGACGTTTTCGCCGACACTCACGCTCGAGACGTACGTGCAGCCGTTGCTGTCATCGGCCGACTATGGAAGTGCCGTCCAGTTCGTGGCGCCGAAGACCTTCCGGTTCGCCGCGTACAGCGGTCAGGTGCCCAACCTCGACTTCAACCTGCGCTCGCTGCGCGGCACCGCCGTACTGCGCTGGGAATGGCGCGAGGGTTCGACGCTCTACGTGGCCTGGCAGCAGAGAAGGAGCGACTCTGATCCCATCGGAGACTTCGACTTCGGGCGGGATCAGCGGGCGCTCTTCGGCACGCGGCCGGACAACATCTTCCTGGTGAAGATGAACTACTGGCTCAACCCGTAAGAGACGCTGAGTGCTGGTTGCTGCTTACTTCTTTCTGGAGCTGGCTGCTCGAGGCTGGAGCTGACTCGGCGCCAGCACCTGCAGCCAGCACCAGAACCAGTCAGAAGCAAGACGCTCTGCTCTACCTTTTTCCCCACGGCATCCGATCACGCATCGCTGCAAGCTGCGCGCGCTGATCGGGGTTCTTCTCGATGATGTCGTTGAGCAACTGCTTCGCGGCATCGTCCTCGATGATCGTGGGCTCCGGAGAAAAGCGGTTGCCATAACCCATGTGCGACGGCGGATCGATGAGCAGTTCGTTTTCGAGCACCACATCGTCCCGGTCGTCCATCACGCGGACGGCGACGAAACGCTTGCCCGCCTTCTCCATGTAGCCGATGCGCAGCCCATCGGCTTCGCCCGGCCACTGGGGGATGACGCGCTCCGAACCATCCGAGCCGAGGAAGGTGGATGCACCGGACTTCATTCTCGAAAAGTTGGATTCGAAACCACCGTGGTACATGAGGGCGTGCGGCATGCGCGTCTCTCCGTAAGGCGCTGGACGACAGGGACCGATCTGGACCGGGAATGTGATGCCGGGGTTCACATCCGCAAGGCGGACCTTCTGGAGTGCGGTCCGCGGGACACTCCGCTTAGAATTCCGCATGGCCTCCTCAACTATCCGCGAGCACCTGAAGGAAACGCGTTTCCTTACCGGGCTCACCGACACGGCGATTCATCAGCTGGCGAAGCTGGTCACCAGGGTGTCCTACGCCGGCAACCAGCTCATCTTCGAGGAAGGGGGACCGCGCGAGGTAGCGGTCATCATTCACTCGGGCGCCGTGGCCATCGAGAAGAGCGTGAACGGCCGACCGGTGCGACTCGTGACGCTGGGACCCGGCGATTCCGTGGGCGAAGGCCTGTTGCTCGACGAAACCCCTCACGGGACGACGGCTCGCACGCTCTCGCCCACCGAGGGCTACGTGCTCACCAAGGAGCGCGTGCAGGAAATGGTGAAGGAGAACGCCACACTGTACGCCGCGCTGGTCGGACGTGCCGCACGGGCAATCTCGCAGCGACTCGCCGCCACTGACGCCACGCTGGTCGGCCGGGGCAGGACGCTCAGCTTTGGCGGCGCCCGGTTCCGAATGGAGAAGGACCTCCTCGGGGAACGCGAGGTGCCTGAGGATGCGCTCTACGGCGTGCAGACGCTGCGCGCGCTGGAGAACTTCCCCATCTCAGGAACGCCGCTCCGCGAATTCCCGTCGTTGATCGAGGCATTGGCGGCGGTGAAGGAGGCGGCGGCGCAGACCAACGCCGATCTGGGGCTCCTGTCGTCCGAGTTGAGCGATGCCATTGTGCGCGCGGCGCGCGAAGTCCGCGGCGGCCGCCACCACGAGCATTTCCTGGTGGACATGATCCAGGGTGGCGCGGGCACGTCGACCAACATGAACGCCAACGAGGTCATCGCCAACCGCGCACTGGAGTTGCTCGGTGACCGGCGTGGCAATTACGAACGGCTCCATCCCAACAGCCACGTCAACCTGAGCCAGTCGACGAACGACGTATACCCCACCGCGGTGCGCGTGGCACTGCATGGAGAAATCGAGTCGCTGCGGCTGGTCCTCCGGGATCTCGCCGAGTCATTCCAGGACAAGGGTCGTGAGTTCGAGGGGCTGCTGAAGATGGGCCGGACGCAGATGCAGGACGCCGTGCCCATGACCCTTGGACAGGAGTTCGCCGCGTTCGGTCATACGCTGCTCGAGGACGTGGACCGGCTCGGCGAATCGCTCACGCTCGTGCGCGAGATCAACATGGGCGCGACCGCGATCGGCACCGGCATCACCGCGGCGGCCGGCTATACGGAGCAGGTACGCAAGCGGCTTTCGGAAATCACCGGCCTCGAGCTGGTGACCTCGCCCAATCTCATCGAAGCCACCTCGGACACGGGCGCGTTCGTCCAGCTGTCGGGCGTGCTCAAGCGCTGCGCGGTGAAGCTCTCGAAGATCTGCAATGACCTCCGCCTGCTGAGCTCGGGCCCGCGCGCCGGATTCGGGGAGATCAACCTTCCGGCCAGGCAGCCGGGTTCGTCGATCATGCCCGGCAAGGTAAATCCGGTCATACCGGAAGTGATGAACCAGGTCTGCTTCGATGTGATCGGTGGTGACATCACGGTCACGATGGCGGCCGAAGCGGGCCAGCTGCAGTTGAACGCATTCGAGCCGATCATTGCCTTCCGTCTTCTGCGCAGCATCGATGAGCTACGGAACGCCTGCGTCGTGTTGCGGACACGGTGCGTAGTGGGCATCACGGCGAATCCGGATCAATTGCGGCGTTTTGTCGAGTATTCCATCGGGATCGTAACGGCACTCGTACCCACGCTCGGGTATTCGACGGCGACGCAGGTGGCCAAGGAAGCGCTCGAGAGCGGTCGCGGTGTCTACGACGTCGTCCTCGAGAAGAAGCTGATGAGCAGGGAGCAGCTCGATCAGATCCTCAATCCACGCTCGATGGTCTAGATGGGAGATGGGAGAAGGGAGAATTGAGATAAACTGCTATCCCGATCACATCCGATTACCATTGAGAGTCAGGCGGCAGTTCCATCAGAGATCAGGTCTGGTCAGGGTGTGAGAGTTTGTCTCACATCTCCCATCTCCCATCTCCCATCTCACATCCAGTTCATTGGCATCCCACATTGACGGCGCCGGACTCGCCAAGCTCCAGACTCTCGAGAGCGCTGTTACGCTTGTCCAGCGCCTCAACACCATCGTGGAGCGGATGGCCCAGGCGCAGCGCATGCAGCAACCGCTGGCGCAGTTCCGGCAACAGATCCAGCGAGCCGCGGCACCGGTGGCCAGCCTGCTCAAGCCGCAGTTCGAGCCCATCGCGACCATGGTGACCAATCTCGTCCTCGTGAGCACACGAGGTGGGACTGACGCAAACAAGGTGCGATCCCTGCGTGAATCGGTGGCGCAGATCCGCGTGCAGTTGGAGGCGACAGAAACGCGGGTCAGGCAGCAGCACACCATCGTCGACGAGGCCGCCGGTCCAGCGACTTCATAGTGGCTGCTCGGGGCCGAATCCTCCTCCGTGCGGGAAAGCGGCTAAACCCTTACCACATACGGCTGAAGGATGCTTCTGTAGCTTGCCCCGGTCGTGCAGCGCCGGTAGCTTTTCGCGGTCTGTTGCCTGGCTCATTCCAGGCCCTTCCCGACCGACCTCTTTCAGAACCGCGAATGACACGGACTGCTCGCCCGCGTCACCATTCCGCTATTGCGCTGGCGGCGACTTTGCCGCTGCTGCTCGCCGCCTGCTCCGGCCAGTATCCGAACTCGACCTTCACGGATCTCACCGACCTCAATCGCGATTCCACCTCGTTGTGGAATCTGATGATCTGGCTCGGCATCGGCGTGTTCGTGATCGTGGAGCTGCTCCTGGTCTTCGTCATGATCAGGTACCGCCGCCGGCCGAACGACGCCGAGCCGGAACACGTGCACGGCAACACGAAGCTCGAGTTGACGTGGACCATCCTTCCCGCCGTGATCCTGGTGATCATCGCGGTCCCGACCGTGAAGTCGATCTGGAGATTCCAGAGTGGCGCACCCGCCAATGCCCTCCAGGTCGACGTCATAGGCCACCAGTGGTGGTGGGAGTTCCGATACCCGGAACAGAACATCATCACCGCGAACGAGCTCTACCTCCCAACCGGACGGCCGGTCAACTTCACGCTCCGCTCGCAGGACGTGATTCACTCGTTCTGGATTCCCCAGTTGGGTGGCAAGCGTGACGTCGTCAACAACCGCACGAACCATCTCTGGTTCACGCCTGATTCAGTCGGTACCCGCGCGTTCAACGGCAGCTGCAATGAGTTCTGCGGAGCCTCGCATGCCAACATGCGCTTCCGCGCCTACACGGTCTCGCCAGAGGAATTCGATCGCTGGGTTGCTGGGCAGCAGGCGACGGCGATCTTCCCGGCGGCGCCCGCCCCGGCCCCGGCCTCAGGCGCGCCGACCGCCGCGACACCGGTGGCCGCGCAGACGCCGCCACCCGCTCCGGTGGCCGCCTGGGTGTTCCCGGCCGATCAGCTGCCGTCGCACGTGGTTCCAACGACACCGATTCCAGCAGGCCTCACGTTTGCCGAAGACGTGCTCGCCGCTGGCGACGCGCAGCGGGGATTCGAGCAGTACAGCCGCAGCCTGTGCATCGGGTGCCACCGGATACGCGGGAACCCCTCTTCGCTGGGCGTCATCGGGCCGGACCTGACGCACATCGGTTCGCGCCACACCGTCGGCGCAGGGCTATTCCCGAATGACGCGCGGCACCTCGCGCTGTGGATCAAGAATGCACGGAAGATGAAGCCGATGTCCCTGGCCGCGGCCAGTATGCCGACCATCGGCATCGGCGAATTCGATCCGCTTCTCAAGACTTCGGTGACTGCCGCGCTGGGCGGGCTGACCGATCAGCAGATCGCCGACATCGTTGCTTATCTCATGTCGCTGAAATAGGGCTGGGTTCAGGCTTCTGGCTCCAGACTTCAGCTACCGAATCACGAATCACGATTCACGACAACTCATGGCCACAGTCGCAGCATCACCCACATACGCAGGAACCGCCGGTACGCCGCGCACCGGCATCATGGATTGGCTGACGACCGTCGATCACAAGAAGATCGGGACGCTGTACCTGCACACCGCGCTCTTCTTCTTCGTCGTGGGCGGCGTCGAGGCCATCATCATGCGGGCCCAGTTGATGGGGCCCAACGGTAAGCTCGTGTCGGCCGAGGTGTTCAATCAGCTGTTCACGATGCACGGCACGACGATGGTCTTCCTCGTGATCATGCCGCTGTCGGCCGCGTTCTTCAATTTCCTGATCCCGCTGCAGATCGGCGCGCGCGACGTGGCCTTCCCGCGCCTGAACGCGTTCAGCTATTGGATCTACCTGTTCGGCGGCCTGTTCATCACCATCCCCATCTTCTTCAATGCGGCGCCTGACGGCGGGTGGTTCGCGTACACGCCGCTCACGGGACGGCAGTATTCGCCGGGACAGAACCTGAACTTCTGGGTGCTGGGCATCCAGATCCTCGGCATTTCATCGCTGGCGGCGGCGTTCAACTTCGCCACCACGATCATCAACCTGCGCGCGCCGGGCATGCACCTCATGCGCATGCCGATGTTCACCTGGATGTCGTTCGTGGTGCAGTGGCTGATCATCCTGGCGTTCCCGGTCATCACGATCGCGCTCTTCTTCATGCAGTTCGACCGGTTCTTCGGCACGAACTTCTATACCGTGAGCGCCGGCGCCGACCCGCTGCTGTGGCAACACCTGTTCTGGATCTTCGGCCATCCCGAGGTCTACATCCTCGTCCTGCCGGCCTTCGGCCTCGTGTCCGAGGTGCTGCCGACGTACTCCAGGAAGCCGTTGTTCGGATACGCCGTCGTCGCCTACTCGGGCATCCTGATCGGCTTCCTCGGCTTCGGCGTGTGGGCGCACCACATGTTCGCGGCCGGGATGGGACCGATCGCCGACACGGTGTTCGGCGTGACGACGATGCTGATCGCCATCCCCACGGGCGTAAAGATCTTCAACTGGATCTTCACCATGTGGGGTGGATCGATCCGCTTTACGACGGCCATGAAGTTCGCCATCGCGCTCATCGCGATGTTCACCATTGGCGGCATCTCGGGCATCACCCACGCGTCTCCGCCGTCGGACATGCAGCAGACCGACACGTACTACATCGTCGCCCACTTCCATTACGTGCTGTATGGTGGCGCGATCATGGGGATCTTCGCCGGCATCTATCACTACTTCCCCAAGTGGTACGGCCGGAAGATGAACGAGACGCTGGGCACGTGGCACTTCTGGCTCAACTTCATCGCGTTCAACCTGACGTTCTTCCCCATGCACTACGCCGGCATGCTGGGCATGCCGCGCCGGATCTACACATACGACGCCGGCCAGGGATGGGAGTTGTTCAACATGATCTCCAGCATCGGCGCCTTCCTCATGGCGCCGGCGTTCCTGATCTTCCTCTGGAACTTCTTCCGTTCGAAGAAGGTGGGCGAAATCGCCGGCGACAATCCGTGGGATGCGGCCACGTTGGAATGGTCCATTCCCTCGCCGCCGCCGGAATACAACTTCGCCCAGATCCCGATGGTGACGTCGCGCTATCCGCTGTGGGATCTCACGCACCCGGAACGGATGGCGGACGTCCCGCACTCGAGCGAGGGATGGGATGAGGCCAAACGCCGCACGGGTGAGCACGTCACGAAGGGCGGCCGGCACGAAGCCGACGTCGCGCCGATGCACATCGAGTCGGAACGGAAGAGCGCGAAAGAGCTTGGCATCCCGATGCCTAACCCGACGATCAAGCCGTTGTGGGTCGCCGCCGGGATTCTCGTGCTGTTTTCGTCACTCCCGGTGATGTACGCCGGCAAGCACGCAATCGCGTTCATGATGATGGCGGTGGGAGGCTCGATGTTCCTCGGTTTCCTGTACGCCTGGCTGACCACTCCGCTGGAAGATGCGCACTAGATAGCGAGGAGCGAAGAGCGAGCAGCGAAGAGCGCTCGCGATTCACTCCCTTCTGACTTCTTCACGCACCGCTCATCGCTCTTCGCTCCGCACTCCCACACATGGCCCACTCCGCAGCTGAGACGCACGCACCGACGCACCACTACACGACCACGGGGCTCGACAGCCGGAAGGTCGGGATCTGGATGTTCATCGGGTCCGAGTGCATGCTGTTTGCCTCGCTCATCTCGACGTACCTGATCTACAAGGGAAAGAACGTCGTCGGGCCGCTTCCCCATGAAGCGTGGACGAACCCCCAGACCGGCGAGACGTTCAAGGCGATCCTGAACATTCCGGTCACCTCGATCTCGACGTTCGTCCTCCTTATGTCGTCGTTCGCGATGGTGATGGCGCTCGCGGCCGTCGAGAATCGCAGGAGGCCGAAACCAGCGAACCCCGGCTTCTGGCAGCGCGTCGAGGGTAGCTCCAGGCTCTGGCTGTTCATGACATGCCTGATGGGCGCGACGTTCCTCGGCTTTCAGGCATTCGAGTTCACCTCGTTCGTCCACGAAGGCCTGACGATTCGTCGCAACCTCTTCGGGTCATCGTTCTTCACCTTGACCGGCTTCCACGGCGCCCACGTCACGGCGGGCGTCATCTGGCTGGGTACGCTGCTGGCCATCGACATGAAGCGCGGTCTTCAGCCCAAGGACGCGGTCTGGGTCGACATTGCCGCGCTGTACTGGCACTTCGTCGACGTCGTCTGGATCGCGATCTTCACGCTTGTCTACCTGATCAAGTAGCGGAGAGCTCATGGCGCACGACAACGCCGGGCACGACAACCCCGACCACGTTCACGAGCACCCGACCTGGAAGCAGTACCGGTGGGTCGCGCTGATTCTCACGGTCATTACCGCGCTGGAAGTCTGGGCCTACTACCTCCCGATCCTGGTCGCGTCGCCGTTCTTCGTCCCGCTGCTGCTCATCCTGTC
>DATCIJ010000205.1:0-11829 GCA_036507855.1 Gemmatimonadaceae bacterium
GGCGCGGTCAATGCGCTCAATGGGGCGATGAATGCAGACGCGTCGCTGTCACAGCAGCTCACGATCACCGGCGAAGTCAGCCAGGCATTCTTCGGGCGCGGTTGGGAGCAGGAAGGGATCGACGCGGCCCTGGATATCGCAGCGCTCTACAAGAATGCCGTGTCGTTCAGCGGCATCGTGACGGATGCGCAGAACTTTCAGACAATGCTGACGACGGCATTGCGCGTCTCGCGAGGAATCCCGGGACACTGCAGTCATCTGAGCGTCCCGCTCGATGTGCAGAATCTTCCGGCAACCGGCGTCGTTCCGGCTTCAACGGCGAACTATCGCGCGCAGTCTCATGGTCACGATCCTGCCGCGGCCGCCGTGGTGGTCGATGAGCTGCTCGCGGCAAAGCGTCCGCTTATTTTTCTGGGCAACGGGTGCCGGCTCGCTCTGCGCGGCGACAAGCTGGCGCCATTTCAGGCGTTCGTCGAACGGTTCGGCATTCCCGTGATGACAACGCTCGACGGTAAGGGCGTATTCCCCGAAACACATCAACTGTCGTTGCGGGCGTACGGCAAGTCGGGTTGCATGTGGCCCGCCGCGTATTTGTCGCCGCCGCCAAACGCACCGGGTGCTGCGCCCTACGACTACCTGCTGGTCATTGGCTCGATGCTGGATCAGTTCGCGACAAACCTCTGGGACGGTCGTCTCCAGCCGAAGGGGTCATTCGTGCAGGTTGACGCGCGCCAGGAGAGTATTGCCCGAGGCATGCCGGTCGATCGCGGCATCATCGCCGAAGCCGGTGCATTCATCGAAGACATGATCGCGATCGCGGCGCAGCGAACGCCCGACGCGGCGCAGGTGACGGCGCGCCTGCAGTACCTCTCGTGGCTCAAGTCAACCTATTCGCCGTTCTTCGACCCGGCCGCACGCGATTCCCAGGCCACGCCCGTCCGTCCCGAACGGGTCATGGGCATCATCAGTTCGCTCCTGCCACCCGGCGGCCACGTGTTCGCGGACGCCGGCAACTCGTGCGGATGGACCTCGCACTATCTCGTGATCGACCCTCCCTCACAGGCGCACGCGGCACTCGAAGTAGGCACCATGGGATACTCCGTCGGCGCGGTCGTCGGCGCGAAGCTCGCTGCGCCGGACGCCACGTGTGTCGCCGTGTGCGGCGATGGCGGTTTCCTGATGCACGGGTCCGAAGTATCCACGGCTGCCGCTCACAAGGCCGGTGCCATCTGGGTGGTATGGTCGGAGGATGACTTCAACATGGTGAGCCAGGGAATGGGCATCATCCTCAAGGAGCCGGACGTATATCGGCACTACTACCAGCTCGGCAATCCGGACATCGCGAAGATCGCCGAAGGTTATGGCGCCGACGCGTACACGGTTTCCACCGCCGCCGACTTCGAGGCGGTGTTCCTCAAGGCCATCGCAGGGGGCCGCGCCGGCCGGCCACAGGTCATCGCGGTAAAGGAGGATCGATCGGCGGTCCCGCCGTTCTACGTCAACCAGTTTCCGTGGATTCCGACGCCGCCCGCGGATCACAAGCTCTGAGTGAGAACCACGCAATGACGAACGACGTACTGGATGTCGCGATTGTCGGAGGCGGCGTCGCCGGCGTGTATTCCGGCTGGCGGTTGCTGGGCGCGGACGCGCCAACCCCAGAGCCGCGAGCGCGGCGGCAGGTCGCGCTTTTCGAGATGAGTGATCGCGTAGGCGGACGCTTGCTCTCGGTGAAACCGCCCGGCATGTCCCACGTGACGTGCGAGCTTGGCGGCATGCGCTACATCTCGACCCATACGCTGTGCCGTTCGCTGGTCGAGAATGTGCTGAAGCTTGGCATTCACGACTTTCCCACGAGCATTCCCGGCAACATCTGCTACCTGCGCAACAAGCGGCTCCGTTTCACAGACCTGACCGATACAACGAAACTGCCGTACCATCTCGAGGACGCCGAGGTCGGCCTCGATCCGGGAACGCTGCTGCTGTTTGCGCTTCGACAGCTCGTGCCTGGCATCGACAAGCTGTCCGACGCCCAGTTCGACGATGTGTATCGCAACTTCACGATTGACGGCCGGCACCTCTACGAACTGGGTTTCTGGAACCTGCTGCTGCGTGTCGTGAGCGGTGAAGCGTACGAGCTGATCCAGGATTCCAGCGGGTACTACTCCATCACGACCAATTGGAACGCGGGCGACGCGCTCCGGATGTGCATTGGCGACTTCGCCCCGGGAATCACGTATCACGGCCTGAACGACGGATTCGAATCGGTACCGCGTGCGCTACGCGACCGCTTCATCAAGGCCGGCGGTAGCGTGCACAGCGGACACCGTCTCGAGTCCTTCGATCGGACATCGCTGCCTGACGGGACAACCGGCGTGCGACTGGAACTGGTGACGCCGGCGGGTAAGCAGACGGTACTCGCGCGGCATCTCGTCCTCGCGATGCCGCGACGGTCCCTGCAGTTGCTGTCGCAAACCGGCTGCCTGCTTGATCCGAAGCACAAGGACGTTCACAATCTCATCGATTCTGTCGAAGGCATTCCGCTGTTCAAGGTGTTCATGGCATACCGCACCCCGTGGTGGGAAACGGTCGGGGTGACTGCTGGCCGCTCGACAACGACGCTCCCGCTCCGGCAGTGCTACTACTGGGGCGTCGAGGGCCGGCAACCCGGGGCGCACCCCGACAATCAGAACGCCGTAGTGCTGGCGAGCTACGAGGATGTGGGAGAGACGTACTTCTGGAGTGGCCTGGAAAGCACCGCGAGCTTCCACCCCGATCACTTTGCAGACCAGCCTAACCGCTTCGCGTCAGCCCCGGGCGGCGACGATGCGTGGCAGCGCTATAAGGCACCGCGACTGATGGTTGAGGAAACGCACCGGCAATTGCTGTCGCTCCACGGCGTGCGCTACGCGCCGACACCGTACGCGGCCGCCTATCGCAACTGGCGCGAGGATCCCTTCGGCGGCGGCGTGCACTTCTGGAACATCGGATACAACAGCATGGACTGTATTCCGCGCATGGTGCAGCCGGTACCCGACGCGCCCGTGTACGTCGTTGGCGAGGCCTACTCGCAGACGCAAGGATGGGTGGAGGGCGCGTTGGAGACGAGCGAGATCATGCTGCAATCGCATTTTGGACTGCAGAAACCATCGTGGGTCACGCCGCCCGCGACGGCACCGGCACCGAACACGTGATCAACGACGGCGAACGCGTCGCGATCACCGGGACGGGACACAACCTGCCTCCGACCATTCGCGGTAACGACGACCCGATCTTCGACTACCTGCACGCGCATCAACCACCTGGCACGGATCTGTTCAAGGGGTACGAGTACCGGCGCGTTCTTGATCCAGGTGTGTCGCTCGAGGACCTGATGATCGGCGCCGCGGGCCGCGCGCTCGAAGACGCGAAGCTGGGACCGGGCGACATTGACGTGATCACCGGATACGCGTCGATATCGGAGTTCATTACGCCAAATGGACTCGCACGGGTCCATCACCTGATGGAGTTGCCGGCGCGCTGTATCGTGCTGCCCATTGCCGACGAATTTACCAATGCGCTGTCAGGACTGATCGTCGCGGACGCGATGATCCGCACCACACGCGCGCGTCACGCCCTGGTGGTGGTCGGATGCAACTGGACGCAGTACAGCAACTACCAGAAGCCACAGTCCATCAGTTCGTCCGACGCCGCAGGCGCGTTCATCCTGAGCGCGACGACCGACCGTTCGCGATTCAGCCTTGCCGACTACGAGGTCAGCGTGCAACCCGATGGTTACGGCGGGATGTACATGTCACCGGAGCTGGTGGCGGGTACACCGGACGGAGGCACTTACACCAAGGCGTGGTACAACATCACGGCCGAAGGCGTAGCGATGTTCAAGGGGTTCGGGGTGAACACGCCGCCCGCGATTGTCAACGCGATGCTTGCCCGCAATGGGCTGAGTGGCGCTGACATTACGCTGTTGCCGTACCAGGCATCGACAGTTTTGTTCGATCCGTGGCGTGACCAGATCAAGCCCGCGCAGAGCGTCCTTTCGATCGCCGAACTCGCGAACATGACGCTGGCGTCCATTCCGGTGAATCTTTCACGGGCATACCAGCAGATCGAGAAGGACTGGCTCGTGATGGTCGCGGTCGGTCCGCAGTTTCAGGCGATCGCATTGCTCCTGCGCCGCAACGCCTGAGCGTCAGGGGCGCTGCGCGCGCACGTCCTGCGCCTTGAGGGTCGCGCCCCATCGGTCGTACGCCGCTGCCGCGGCCTCGAAGGCGGCACGCGCTGGTTCCGTGCGGGCGTTGCGCGAGTGGTGTCGCGCAAGCAGCTCGAGCGCCAGCGCGGTGTATTGATGGTATTCATTCGTGGCTGCCCCTGCCGCCGCATGCTCGAAGCATCGCGTCGCATCGTCGTCCAGTCCGCGGAGACGCGCCAGCTCGCCCGCGGCCATGTCCGACAGGTGTCCAAAGTTCGCCTCGCAATGCGCCCGCCACCCTCGAATGACGCCGGCCTGTTCTTCGGCGCGGGCGAATAGTCTCTGCCTGCCTGACGCAGGAGACGTGTCCCACGCGCCCGCCGCGGCGATGACGAAGAAGAACCGGAGTTCCGCTTCGGCGACCTGGCCGCCGCACGCCGTGAGCAGGGCGAAACCGCGATCTGCCGCACGCAGTGCTTCGTCGAAATCGCGGTGATATGCATGCAACTTGAGCCGCGCCACGTGGTAGTACGCCATCTGGTTGTACTGATCGGTGTCGCAGATGCTCGCGAGATCCGCCTGCTCGTCGTGCTCGTCGTCCGTGAGGCTGAACCGGTCGCGTGTCCGGCCCGCCAGCGCTTTTGCGAACTGCAGCTCGATCACGCAGTGGAATGTCGAGCTGAGCACGCGGCGTGCGATGGCATCGCGTTGTTCGCGCGCGACGCGCTCAACGGTGGGCAGCTCGAGGCCGGCTCCCGCGGAATACAGGACGTGCCCCGACAGGTTGAAGCACCCGTACAGCACATCCCCCCGATCCAGGGCCGTCTGCCCCGCACGAAGGCTGAGCGGGATGGATTGCCGCAGCGGATGGAGCCACATGTCGATGAACCACGTGTGGATGAACGCGCAGACGCCGAAGCAATAGCCTCCCTGCTGCTCGTCCAGCGCGAGTGCAAGGCGCGAGAATGCGTGCGCGCCCTGGATATCCTGGAAGGCGTTCCGACGGAGTATCGCATACATCGAATGCGCCACCGGTGTTGCCGGCGCATTGCCGTGTTCCAGCGTGAGCCGGAGGTTCGTGATCGCGGCGAGCGCAAACACCTCGCCCATTTGCGCCATGAACGCCGCGGGCATGATCTCGAGCAACGTCTCGATGATCCGCGCCGGTGACTCCGCGGTCATTGGCCGCAATCCGAGCAGGGCACTCGGGTCGCGTCCGGCCAGCTCCTGCTGGAGGGCACCCTCCCCCTCGCCGATCGCCGCCCCGACGGCTGCCGAATCGACCGGAATATCCATTCCGAGGAGGCGAACCGCGTCCAGTCCGAACGCCACGGCGTCCTTCGGCATTCCGATGTGCGTCGTCTGCCCCGCCGCCTTCCTCAGGTAATCGAGTGCCTTGGAACGGGCCGCGACGTCCGCACCGTCGATCGACGCGACCTCGCGCCAGTGATACGCGAGCACCGTGCAGTATCGGCTGAGATCATCGGCGTGCGCGTGTTCGTACCAGGCCCCGACGGCCTGATGCAGGTCTCGTCGCTGCGAAGAAAGGAGTCGCCGATAGACGACGTCGCGCATCAACGCGTGCCGGAACATGTAGGTCAGCTCAGGCTCTCTGCTGACAATCGACGTGATGTCGGCGCGCGAGAGCGCCTCGAGATCCGAACGTATGCGGTTCCGGTCCGCCGTATCGGGATACGCGTGTTCGAGCGCCGCCAGGTCGAACGTTCGGCCGATCACGCTGGCGACTTTCAGCACCAGTTGCTCCGACGCATCGAGCCGGTCGACCCTGCTCGTCACGACTCCCTGCAGCGTGCCCGGGAAGTCGAGTTCGTCAAGGCGTCGCGTTGAGGTCAGCTGGCAGGTGCCATCCACGACGCGGATCAATCCGGCGTCGCGCAGCGCCAGCGTGAGTTCCTCGACAAAGAACGGCTGGCCGCCGGCGGTCGCGTGAATGTACTTCGTCAGTTCGTCTGGCAGTGCCCGAACGTCAAGGCGCCACGCGGCCAACGCACCCGTTTCCGCCCGCTCGAGACTGCCCAATCGCACGTGCGTCGTGCGCGCGTGGCCGGCAATGGCATCCAGCTCCGCGTTGCCGTGAAGGTCACGCGACGTGAGTGCAATCAGCACCCCTGGCATCCGTTCGCGCGCGGCCGCCACGAGCGCCACCGAGAGCGCGTCCATCCAGTGCGCGTCTTCCAGCACAATGACTATCGGACGCGCGCCGCGCGCCTGCTGGAGCGCGGCAAGCAGGAGGTCTGTTGTCCGGTCTGCTCGCAGCTTGCCGGTGAGGCTCATGGTGAGCGACGTCTCCGCGGACTGCAGTGGCAACAGCGCATTGAGCAGAGGGAGCGCGGCTTCCGCGTCCGGCACGCCAGCGAGCCGCTCGAGCACGCGCGCGCGCGCACCGTTGCCCTGCTCTCCGGCCGCAAGGCCAAGCGCCGCACGAGCAACCTGCGTCCACACGTTGTACGGGCGGCGGCGTTCGATCTCTTCCGCGGCGCCGCCCCACACTGCCACTCCGCGATCGTGCGCGAGCAAAACCACTTCTCTGAGCAGACGCGACTTGCCGATGCCAGCTGGCCCCTCGATGAACACGACTTCGGACGCCCCGGTCACCGCCCGGTCGAACGCCGCGATCATCGCTGCCCGCTCGGTCGCTCGGCCGACGAGCGGCGGCCCGCTCAGTCCAGTCAACGCCGGCGCCGCATCGTCGCGCTCCCGCAGGATGCGGCAGGCCCGCACGGGCCGGTCAATGCCTTTGAGCGTGAGTTCGCCAACCGGTGCTGCCTCCACTCGGCGAGCAACCGCATCCGCCACGCGTTGCGAGACCACGATGTCGCCCGGCGCTGCCGCCATCATCAGACGCGCGGCAACATTCACCTCCTGACCCTGAACGCCGTAGCCGCGCCTCACTGAGCTCCCATACGTCCCCACGCGCATCTCGCCCATGCTGATGCCGATCTGCGGGTTGTGTCCAAGCGTGATGTCGGCCGGCGGTGTTCGCAGCACGATTGCGGCGCGAACGGCCCGCACTGCGTCATCCTCGTGCGCGACCGTCGCGCCGAACACGACGTACAGGGAACTCCCCTTGTCGCCCAGGTTCAGCTCGACAACATCACCTTCCAGCTCGGCTACGGTGCGCTGCACAAAGCGCACATAGTGGTCGAGCGGCTTGCCGTCCGACTGAGCATCGTCGTACTGCCCGCCATCGAAGCGTATGAACAGCGCGACGACGGGACGGACCTCAGCCAACAGTGAATCGCCGCCACTGGCAAGCCGCGTCGCGATCTGATGCGGGACCCAGGGCCGCAACTGCGCAGCCGGCACGCGGGGCACATCCATGAGGGGGAGCGCGTCGACGTTCCGCTTCAGGCCACGAACCGGGACAAATCGCTCTCCGCTCGCCGACGCGCGCCGGTCCGCAACATCGAGGTCCCCTCCGAGTGCGGCGGCCACTTCCTCACCCACCAACACCTCCGCCGGCGCGGCCACACGCAGCCCACCGTCGAGCCGGTCGAGCAACGATCCGGCGAGGGTGTCGATGCATTGCAGCCGTGGATCGCCGAGGAGAAACCTCCGGACATCGCCCGCGACCACCGCGATCCTGATTCCCACGGACAGCCGGCGCCCGCCCGGCAGCTCGACCGGACGAACCTCCGCGATGGACTTCTCCATCGCCAGCGCCGCCGCCGTGGCGCGGGTGCCGTCGTCCGCATCGAACCAGCAGGTCAGCGCGTCTCCGGCAAAATTGATGACGCTTCCGCCGAAGCGGTGCGTGATGTCGACGATCGGGGTGAAGATCGCGTTCAGATGGCGGGTGATCTCCTCGGCCGCGCGCTTGGCGGCATGCGACTTGCGCAGTTCGACGGCGAGGGCCGTGAAACCAGACAGGTCGCCCATCAGCGCGGCGCCACGGGCGCGGTCGGGCAGCGTTTCACCCTTCGCCAGGGCGCGGAGGCGATCTATCGGGACGAACGACGCGAAGGTCGCGCCGAGGACGTCCGATTCCCCGCTGGTCACGTTGACGGTGTTGCGACCGAGCGGAGGTCCGGCGCCGGGAGGGCGAAATGCGCACTCAGCATCTCATCCACGGAGCGCAGCGCGCCGTTCACCCACGCCTGATCATCCGAGTATGACTCTCCGCACACGTGGACGTCAGCCACCGGACACGCCATGCGCGAGCGCACGTCCGTGTCGATGACGCCGATCAGCCACTGATGGTCCCCGTCGCCCATCCGCGGATCGATCCAGACCTTGTACGTCGACAACACCGGTGCGGGAATATCGTCGATGCCGAACATCTGCTTCATTTGGCGAGTTATCCCCGCGATGACGGATGTTGAGGCGGCGACGGTGTGCTTCGGGTTCACTGGAAAGTCCTTCGTCCTGTACGGCTCGCCCATTTCCTGCAGCTCAGCCCAGAAGTTGCTGCGGTAGTAGTCGGTGTAGATCGTAATCGCGTTGGGACCGTTCGGAGTCGCGGCGGCCCGTGGTTGGCCAAAGCAATAGAACATCGCGAGTGGCAGATCGGTAAAGCAGGGTCCATTGCGGATGCCGAATCGTGGCGTCCACCAGTTTTCCGCGTAGTACAGGTTGATCTTGCCGAGCGGCATGTCGGCGACGGACTCCACGTCCCTGGAGAACTGCTGGCTGTCGCGGAGAATCGGCGCGAATGGAATCAGCCGCTGCAGCGCCAGCTGCGTTACGGCCAGGATGAGCGTGCGGCACACGTACACGATCTCACCGTCCGGTCCGCGCGCGCGTACGCGCAGCCGTCCGTCCGCGAGTCGATCGATCGCGTGGACTTCGCAATTGAGTTGAATCGGAACCTTGCCGGTGAGCTGTTCACCCAACGCGGTGGGGAGCGCCGAATAGCCCGCTTGTAGCGACGAGAACCGCGGATTGATGAAGTCTGCCACCAGCTGAAGCGCGCACCCGGCATTGATGCCTTGATCGTATGGAGCGACAAACCCACTCGACTGATACAGCATTTCGATCGCGTCCTGCGACAAGCCGAAGTCGTCGAGCAGCGCCCAGAAGCCCCACCGATAGGTCGGAATTCCGCGGTACGTGTACTTCAGCCGGAAGTCGGTCCAGTTCTGCGGTGAGGAGACCCAGGTGTCCGGGTCCTGGCCGTTCTCCTTCAGAATCGCGTTGCGAATCAGCCAGAGAATCTGTCCCGGCTGCTTCTGCTTCGACGCATCGTCGAGATTGTAAAGCTCGCCCCAGATCCCGGGGTTTGCCTTGGCTTCGCCGAAGGTGAACCGCCGGCCGCGCAGAAAATAGAAGTTCTGGTCGCTGCCCATCGGGAAGTCGACGACGTCGAGATTCAGCTGGCGAATGAGCGCCTGCAGCTCGAGCTGCGTTGACATGAACCGCATTCCGCCTTCTTCGGTCTGAACCGGCACACCACGGATGACGACGTGGTCCGTGTCGAGGCGTCCACCGATGCGGCCGAGCTGCTCGACGATCCGGACCTGGTGGCCGGCCTGCGTCAGGCGCCAGGCGGAGTACAGCCCGGCCATTCCCGCGCCCACGATGAGTATTTCGGTCGCAATCTCAGATCCATCGTAGGTGTCGGCAGTGGGCATTTTGGGCGGACTGGGGGGATCTCGCAGGGGCCCAAAACTGCATCGGCAACCAAGGTGGCGCGAGGAGCGCGCCTCGAGATGGGCCCCCGAGGAAACCCCCCGGGGCTGCAGGCCGTGGTGTTGGCCCAGGTCGGAGGATCCGGCTCGTGCTCGTGGTCCGAAATGCCCGGGATCACGTTCGTCGTCCAACGCCCCGTGGATCGACCGGCCGCCGGGGGCCACTCCGAGCGACAACTCTCATAGGTTGTATCTGTGCACGACGTCATCCGGATCCTCTTGCTCGCGGACACGCACCTCGGCTTCGATCTGCCCGTCCAGCCGCGCATCCATCGGCGTCGTCGGGGCCACGACTTCCTGGCGAACTACGCTACCGCCCTGGCGCCGGCACGCGCGGGCGAGGTCGATCTCGTGGTGCATGGCGGTGACGTCTTCAACCGGTCGCGAGTGCCGACCAGCCTTGCCTGGCAGGCGTTCGAGCCTTTGGCGCGCGTCGCCGACCGGGGGGTGCCGGTGTACGTGGTGCCCGGCAACCATGAGCGCGGTCGTATCCCTCATCTGAGGTTCGCAAGACACCCGGGTATCCATATCTTCGACGAGCCACGAACCTTCGTCGCGAACGTGCGAGGTGTTCGCGTGGCGATGGCCGGTTTTCCATCCGAGCGCCACGACGTACGCGCGAAGTTCGTCAGTCTGGTGGGGAGCACAGGGTGGCACGACGCGAGCGCGAGCGTGCGGCTGCTGTGCCTGCACCAGTGCGTGGAAGGCGCGACGGTTGGACCTGCCGACTTCACGTTCACGACAGCCTCCGATGTGATTCGCGCCGGGGACGTGCCGCGTGGACTGGCCGCGGTACTGTCAGGGCACATTCATCGCCACCAGGTACTCACAAGAGACCTTCGCGGTCGGTCGCTGGCCGCGCCCGTGCTCTATCCCGGCTCTATTGAACGCACGTCGATCGCGGAGGCGGACGAGGAGAAGGGATACATGATCGTCGAGCTGGCGCGCGACGAGTCCGGCGTGCGTGTCGACTGGAGCTTCCGGAAGCTCCCCGCGCGGCCACTCGTCAGGCGGGATCTGCGACTCGACGCGATTGCGGACGAACACCTGGAGGCGGCGATCCGCTCTGTCGTGGCGAGTGCGCCCGTGGATGCGGTGCTTACCATCCGCATCCTGGGAGCGATGACGGAGCGGGCGGCGCGTGTTCTGTCCGCGGCGTATCTGCGCACGGTGGCCCCGGCATCGATGAACATCGACCTGAGAGTGGCGGTTGGTGCCGACGTCGGGGTTCAGCCGGGCACTCATGTCCCCAGGCGCCCGCCTCAGTAGGTGAGCCTGAGCCCGATCCCACCGGCGCCGGGCGCAACGCTCATGCGCGGTCGTGTCATGAGGCGCTCCCACCGCTCGACGCCGATTGCGGCGCCAACGATCGCCCCGACGAATACTCCGATTCCGATGTTATCTCCAACGTACTGGGCAGTCGACGGAGTGGTCCCGTCTCTCCGGCAGTCGATGCCGTTGCCCTGGCCGTCGCAGAGGGGAGGTTCCATGCTGATCAGGAGCCCCAGTGCGACCCCCGCCAGCGCTCCGACCCCGGCACCGCGCCACCGATCCCGGCCATGGCTCACATCGAGGCTCTGTACACGCGAGAGCGGGACGGTCCAGAATCGCCCGCTGCCCTCAATAATCTGGATCGAATCGCCACGCTGCTCGAAAACGGTGCCCTGAATCCCGATCGAGCTGGCGAACGCATCGGCGGTATCGACGGCGACTCGCATGCGGACCTTCTGTCCCTCGATGCGCAACAGGTTTCCGCTGATCTGGGCGGTCAGTCCCTGCAGTGGGACCACCAGCAGCAGCGCCGTCAGTACTCTCGTGACACGCAACATGGGCTTCTCCGGATAGGGTGACAGCCGGAGGATGCAGCGCCGCCGCCCCGTGGACACTCGTCAAGGTGACGTAGTTGCCTCACGCCGATGACGTAGGCGGCGCTTTTGTCACACGGCGCCATGCACCGGTTGCGGCGATCCGAGTTCGAAGTGGTTGCGCCAACGC
>DATCIJ010000206.1:0-11678 GCA_036507855.1 Gemmatimonadaceae bacterium
CTTCACAGTGCCGACGCCATCAGCGTAGCGCAGTTGGCGGCCAGTCCGCGGATGGCCGATCCGCCGCATCCGTCTCATCCGACACATCCGAGTTCCAGACTTCGACGAATCCTGGTGAACGAGACTTTCGCATCGGTAGACGCTCACGACGTTGCTGGTGATCGGCATCCGCGAGTCGGCGCGGTTCAACAACATCATCGTCGTCGTGAAGGTCGCGATCGTCCTGCTGGTGATCGGCTTCGGCATCAGGTTCGTGAACACCGCCAACTGGACGCCGGTCTTTCCGCCCAACCTCGGTGAGGTCGGACAGTTCGGCTGGAGCGGAGTGCTGCGCGGGGCGGGCGTGATCTTCTTCGCCTACATCGGATTCGATGCCGTATCGACCGCCGCACAGGAAGCAAAGAATCCGCAGAAGGACTTGCCCGTCGGTATTCTCGGATCCCTTGCCGTCTGCACGGTGCTGTACATCGCGAGGGCGCTGGTCATGACTGATATGGCGAATTACACCGAACTCAACGTCCCGCATCCTGTATTCGTCGCGATTCAGAAGGCCGGACCGTCACTGGCGTGGCTGGGTTATCTGGTGAACATCGGAGCCATCGCCGGATTGGCTTCGGTCGTGCTGGTACGGGTCAGCCGCGCATCTTCTATTCGATGGCGCGCGATGGCCTGCTGCCACCCATCTTCGGCAAGGTGCATCCAAGATTCCAGACGCCGTACCTGTCGACGATCGTTACGGGCACCGTGGCGGCGCTCATTGCCGGCCTGTTCCCCATCGGATTGCTCGGTGAACTGGTGTCCATCGGCACGCTGCTGGCGTTCGTGATCGTCAGCGCTGGAATCCTCGTCTTGCGTTATCGCAGCCCGGAACTGACACGCCCGTTCAAGACCCCGATGGTGCCGGCCGTCCCCATCCTGGCGATCCTCATCTGCGGATACATGATGTACGGGTTGCCACGGGACACGTGGCTTCGGCTCATCATCTGGATGGCCATCGGTTTGGCGATCTATTTCCTCTACGGCCGGCGCCGCTCTCGCCTCGCCAACGTGGATTGAGCCCACGGCGGGTTCAGCCGGTGGTTAGTTTTAGTGCGGCGCCCCACGGGGCGCCGCTTTTCTCTTGCACCCTGCGATGCCCAAGTCGTCGTTTCTCGAGATTCCGCGCGCGCGATCGGATGCGATCCACAAGATCGCCAGCGCGTTGACCGGCGTTTCTTCAGTGGCCGTGACCACGCACATCAACGCCGACGGCGACGCCGCCGGTTCGGTGGCGGCGATGGCTCGCCTGCTGCCGCAACTCGGTCTCAAGACGGTCGTCGTCAACCCGACTCCGTGGCCGCCGTTGTTCGCCTTCCTGAAAGAAGGACTGGACGACCGAACGGCCAACGGCGCCGAGGCGCTGCGGAGCGCCGGCGCTCTGGTGTCGCTCGACGTGAGTGATGTGCGCCGGCTCGGCAGCCTTGCGAATGCCGCACGATCGTTGCCCGGGCCCCGGATCGTGATCGATCACCATGTACCGACCGACGAACCGGCCGGTGACATCGTGCTGGCCGACACGATGGCGTGCGCGACCGGCGAACTCCTGTACGATTTTGCGACTGTCCTCGATCTCGCCATCGATCGGCCGGTGGCCGAGGCACTCTACACGGCCATACTCACCGACACCGGTGGGTTCCGCTACAGCAACACCTCGCCGCGGGCGCATGCCGTCGCGGCGCAGCTCATCTCGTATGGCGTCGATCCGGAATACACGTACCGGCGCATTTACGCCTCGCTGTCGCCGGGCCGGCTGCAACTGCTGCGGGATGCGCTCGACACGTTAGGCGTCGACGCCGAGTTCGGGCTGGCGTGGGTTTCGGTGTCCAATGAGGCCATGGACCGCTACGGCGTCGGATCAGACGATCTCGACGGCATCGTCGAACATCCGCGATCCGTTGCCGGCACGCGCGTGGCGCTCTTCTTCCGTGACCTCGGCTATGGCAAGGTGAAGGTGTCGTTCCGGTCGACGGGCGACGTCGACGTGAACGAGCTGGCGCGGAAGTTCGGCGGGGGCGGCCACGAGAAGGCGTCGGGAGCGCTGGTCGCGGGAACGCTCGACGAGGTGCGTGATCGCATCGTGACCGCGGCGCGCGACTTCATGGGTCCCCTGCTCACCGAAGGCAACGGCGCTCCCAAAGCCTGACGGTCGTCCGATACGCACACGCCCAACGCCCCACGCCCCACGCCCCACGCCCCCAATGGCGCCGAATCTTCAGGAACGCATAGCCTCTGCCCTTGGCACCGTCATCAATCCCCGCACCGGGACGGGCGTCCTGGCTTCGGAGATGGTGAAGAACATTGGCACCACGCTGGACGGAAAGGTCCGGCTGATCATGGTACTGGACGCCGGCGATGACGCTACGCTGGTGCGTGATGTGAGGCAGGCGATCGAGCGCGTCTCGGGCGTTATCGAGGTGTCGATAGACGTGAAGGACCCGCGCGAAGCGGAGCATCGTCCGGCGCGAGCGGCGCCGGCGCGCGCGCTGCCGGTCATGGACGACCGGCCGGCGGCACCGCGTCCCTCGGTTCCCCCACCGGTGACGTATCCGGGCCTCGGGAACATCATCGCCGTGTCGAGCGGCAAGGGCGGCGTCGGCAAATCCACGATGGCGGTCAATATCGCGGTGGCGCTGGCGGCCCGCGGGGCGCGAGTCGGCCTGATGGACGCCGACGTGTACGGCCCGAACGTCCCGCGCATGATGGGCGTCAACGCCCCGCCGCCAGTGGTGAACGAGAAGATCATCCCGCTCGAAGCCCACGGCGTGAAGATGATCAGCCTCGGATTCCTGATCGAGCGCGACCAGCCGGCCATCTGGCGCGGACCGATCGTCATGAAGATCGTCACGCAGTTCCTGCGCGACGTGAAGTGGGGGGAGCTCGATACGCTGATCGTGGACATGCCGCCCGGCACCGGCGATGCCCAGCTCTCACTGGTGCAGGCGACGCAGGTGCGGGGCGCAATTATTGTCACGACACCCCAGGAGGTGTCGACCGGTGATGCCCTCCGCGGCGCGAAGATGTTCATGCGTGTCGGCGTACCGGTGCTGGGCATCGTGGAGAACATGAGCTGGTTTGAATGCCCGCACTGCGGCAAGCCGACCGCGATCTTCGGGTCGGGGGGCGGCCAGCGGCTGGCGGACGAACTCGAGCTGCCGTTGCTGGGCCAGGTGCCGTTGTATCCGCGGGTGCTGCAGGGCGGAGACGAGGGGCGGCCGATCGTTCTGGAAGAGCCGGAATCAGGCGCGGGGAAGGCGATCATGGCGCTGGCGGACCGGCTTGCCGCTTCGTTAGGTGTCGTGCTCGCGGATTAGCAGCGTAGCTGCTTGCTGCTTTCTGCTTGCTGCCTGCTACCTGCTACCTGCTGGGTTGCACGTCGCTTGCAGCAAGCAGTAAGAAGTGAGAAGCTCTGTATCGGTCTTTTGCCATGCCCGCGATAATCACCCTGCTTACCGACTTCGGCACCGCCGACGGGTACGTCGCGGAGCTGAAGGGCGTGTTGCTGACGCAGGCGCCGGGCAGCCAGTTGGTGGACATTTCGCACGACATCGTCCCGCACGATGTGGATGCGGCACGGCTCGTCGTGGCGCGCTACTGGCGACGCTTCCCCACCGGCACCATTCACCTCGTTGTCGTCGACCCCGGTGTCGGCTCGGCACGTGAGGCCATCGCCGTCGCGAGCGACGGGCGGTTCCTGGTTGGTCCCGACAATGGCGTGCTCTCACCGGCTTTGCTCCTGCCTGGCGTGCAGGTGGTATCGCTGCCTGTGGCATCCGACGCCGCGCCGACATTTCATGGACGCGACGTCTTCGCCCCCGCGGCGGCGTGCCTGGCCCGTGCCGCCAGCCTCGAGTCGTTAGGCGCGCCCTACCACGATCCGGTGGTGCGGCGTACGCCCGAGGCGGTACGGGAAGCCGACGGCTGGCTCCGCGGCGAGGTCATCGTGGTCGACCGGTTCGGCAACGCGGTGACGAACCTCCTCGGTGTTCACGGAGGCGAGGTGCGCGTCGGCTCGCGCGACGTCCCGCTGCGCCGCACCTACGCCGATGTCGCCACGGGGGAAGCCGTGGCGCTGGTGGGATCATCCGGCCTCATCGAAGTCGCCGTGCGTGATGGAAGCGCGGCGGCCTTGCTCGGCCTCGCACGCGGTTCGGTCGTACGAGTCCGGGATAGCGGAAGGGGTACGGCGGACGTGGGTCAATCCGCCGTCCCAGTCTGACCTCGGACCTCGGACCTCGGACCTATGTTCTTACCGGCTTCCGTGCTGCCGCGACCCCGGTGATTGGCGTGGGCGTCTGCCAGGCCGCCGATTCGTCGACCACAGCCTTCTTGGCCGCGTCGCGATTCGTGCCGCCGCGGGAAAGGATGGCCGCCCCGAAGCCCGCCGTCGCCGCTACCCAGGTCACCGCCAGCGCGATCATCCGCAGTATTCCGGAGATGGCCGGAGACCACTGGAAGGCCGCGGCCAGCACCCAGACGCCCATGAACATCCCGATGCCGAACACCAATGCGCGAAGCGCCCTTCCGCGAACCTCGCCACGGTTGGCGCCGATGCTTCCACCGGCCAGACGGGCCACCGACAGGAATCCAAGCGTGAGGAACCCCATCACGGCCAGGACGTACGCCACGATCGCGAACGGGATGAGGAGAATCCCCACCACCGTCACGGCGAGCGCGGCCACGACCAGCAGCATCACCGGAATCACCCCGAGCTCGCCGGCGATGCCAACCAGGAACGAGCGTCCGAAGCTCTGCTCCAGGACATCGGTGACCCCGTCGAGATAGGCTCCGGCGAAGACGAGCACGCCGATGCCGATGAGGAGCATCACCACCAGCCAGCCTAACGAAAGGCTCATCGCATCCGACGTGCCCCGCGGCGGCGGCGGTGTCTGCTCGACCTCGTCCAGCCACCCGATTGTCCGCGAGAAGTTGCGGGCTGCTCCTCCCACGGCGCCTCGCTGGGCTACCACGCTGCCGAGGATGGCGATGGCGTCACCCGTGATGGAACCCCCGTCCTCCACGATGATGTCGCCGGCTATTGCCACCGCGGTGCCGCGGATGACACCGCGCACGCGGAGGTCACCGGCGGCCGACAGTACCGGGCCGTTCACGGTGTCGCCAGCCTCAATGGTCCTGCCGCCGAATCGAATGGTGTCCGATCCAACGGCTGGGACCGGAGCGGGAGTGTTCTGAGTCGCGGCGGAAACCGCGGTGGCCGTGTCCTGGGCGTTTGCCGGAGCCAGGGGCTGGGCCACCACGATCAGCGACGCGACGGCGTGAGCAATGACCGTCGCGCGCATGTTACATCCTCCGGCGACGGGAAGCTGCCGCGATCGCCCGCAGCCCGAATGCCGAGACGGCGACCGCCGCGAGGAATCCTGCGGCCGTCAGAGCAATCCCGACGTTCCCGGAAACGGCGGTTCCGGCCTGGCCGAGCGCTGCATTGACGAATCCGCTCACCGCCTGGGTGCCCAGACCGCGCATCCGTTCGACCGTCACACCGGCCAGGAACGCGACCGTATCGAGGCGGCTTGCCATCCACACCGTCCCGGCGGTGAGGGTGGCGGCAACGACCCCCGCCAGCCCTGCAGCCAGTACCCGTGCCGGGCGCGACCGGGGCACGAACCGTTGCACGGAATTGACCGCCGCAACGTGCCAGGGCTCGAAGACCTGGACCTCCCTCATCACGTGATACGCGAACAAGGGCGACGGCGTGAAATGCGGGAGTTTCTCGAGCGAGCCGACGAGCTGCTGCTGCGCCTCGAGTTCTGTGCGGCAGGTCACACACTCGTCGATATGCGCGGCGAGGGGTGCCATGCCAAAACCCTCCTCGCCGTCGACGAGGAGCGCGAATTCCTGCGGGGTCAGGTGACGGTGATCCACAATAGCCTCCGGGGGGTCGTACGAGCCGGGTCGGGTGAGGGTTTCAAGTGTTCGAGGCCAGAGTCCAGAGGCCGGAGGCCAGAGGGGTGCATGGCTCTGGCCTCGGGCTTCTGGCTTCCGGCCTGAGTGCTTATTCACGTTCGCCTCCGAGCGCTTCTCGCAGCTGATGCCGCGCTCGGTGGATGTATGTCTTCACGGTTCCCAATGGCAGGTCCAGGGTCGCGGCGATCTCTTCATACGACCGCCCCTCGACGTGCCTCAGCATGATGCACGACCGGTATTCCGGTCGAAGTGCGGCAATAGCGCGTTCGATCGCTCCGCCAAGCTCTTTGGCTTCGAGTTCCTCGAGCGCCGATTCCTGCTTTGCGCGCACGTCGAACGACGTAGCCTCGACTTCAGCAGCGGTGGCTGCGTGAGGAGACCCGTCGATACTGATCGTGGCGATCTGTCGCTTGCGGAGATGATCGATCGCGACATTGTTCGCGATCTTGAACAGCCAGCTCGACAGGCGGAACTCGGGCCGGTACCGGTCGATGTGGTTCAGGACCTTGATGAAGGTGTCCTGAGCCAGGTCTTCCGACGTTTCCCGATCGCGCACCATGCGAAAGATGAGCGAGAAGATCGGCCGTTCGTAGCGCCTGACCAGTTCCCGGAAGGCATCCTCGCGACCGCGTTGCGCCTGGAGGACGACGTCGGCATCCGGGAGATTCTGGAGGTCGAGGGTGCGTGGCTCGGGCATGTAGGGGGCCGTCGAGCTCGCGCGAACGCGATGGCAACGGGACGACGGAAGCTAAGGACGCGCTAAACCCCGGGCCAGCGCGAGCTTGCCCGGGTTCCTCCTGCGGGCGACCTTTCTCGCGATGACTTCGACCGGGCTCGATGCCGTCGAAGCGCGTGCGGCAGCATCCGGCGGAGCGGGCAAGCGCGCCTATGTTCGTCGGGTCTTTTCAGAGATCGCGCCGCGCTACGACCTGCTGAATCACGTCCTCAGCCTCAACATCGACAGAGGTTGGCGGCGCGCCGCCCTCGCCGAACTGGAGTGGCGGAATCGGCCCGACGGCACCTACCTCGATCTCTGCGCCGGCACGCTGGACGTGGGAGCCAGCCTCGCCCGCACGGCAGGTTTCGGCGGTCTCGTACTCGGCGCCGATTTCGCCGAGCCAATGCTGAAGCAGGGAATCGGCAAGGCCGATGCCTCCCGGCTCGCGCCGGTAGCCGCCGATGCACTCTCGCTACCGATAACTGACGCCTCGATCGCGGGAGCGATCGTCGCATTCGGTGTTCGCAATCTTGCCGATCTGGACGAGGGTTTTCAGGAAGTCCATCGCGTCCTGTCGCCCGGCGCCCGCTTTGTCATTCTCGAGTTTTCGACGCCACCGTCCCCGCTGGTTCGCGGTGCGTATCGCCTCTATTCGCATCACGTACTTCCGGCCATCGGAAGACTGATGTCGGGTCACCCGACGGCCTACCGCTATCTGCCGGAGTCCGTGGACACCTTTCCAGAGGCGCAGGCGCTCGCGGATCGACTGAGCGCGTCAGGGTTCCGCAATGTGCGGTGGCGATACCTCACGCTTGGTGTGGTAGCGATCCACGTTGGAGAACGCTGATGGGACATGGGATGGGAGATGGGAGACGTGAGATAAACTGCAACAACGGATTGCCATGATATTCCCGCGGTCATCGCCTCGCAGGTGTTCTCGATTCTCCCATCTCCCCTCTCACGTCCATCCGTGACCCTCAATTCGCTATCCGCATTTATCGCCGCCTTGGACGAAGCGGAAGAGCTGTCACGCGTTTCACATCCGGTGGCAGCCAAGCTCGAACTCTGCGAGATCGCCGACCGCGTCATGAAGCAACCCGGCGGCGGCAAGGCCCTCCTCTTCGAGAACGTCATCCGCCACGACGGCTCGCGCTCACCGTGGCCGGTCGCCATCAACCTGTTCGGTTCCATGCGCCGCATGTCGATGGCGCTCGGCGTCGATGATCTCGACGAGATCGGCGCGCGCATAACGAGACTCCTCGACCTCAAGGTCCCCGACGGCCTCATTGCCAAGCTCGGCCTGATTCCGCGGCTTCTCGAGATCTCGAAGTTTCCGCCGCGGAAGGTGAAAGGCGCTCCGCCCTGCCAGGAGGTGGTCTGGCGCGGCAACGACATCGACGTCATGCAGCTGCCCATCCTGACCACCTGGCCCGAGGACGGGGGCCCGTACATCACGCTCCCGATGGTCATCTCCGTCGATCCGAAGCGCGGGATCCGGAACGTGGGGATGTATCGCGTCCAGGTGCTGGGTCGCGACTCGCTGGCGATGCACTGGCAGCGACACAAGGTCGGCGCGGCGCACTGGCGCGAGATGGCCGAGCGTGGCGAGAAGATGTCGGTCTGCATTGCGATTGGCGCGGATCCGGCGTCGGTCTACTCGGCGTCGGCGCCGCTGCCGCCGATGGTGGATGAGTTCATCTTCGCCGGGTTCCTTCGCCAGGCGCCGGTGCCGCTCGCCAGGGCGGTGACCTGCGATCTCGACGTTCCGGCGGAAGCGGAGTTCGTCATCGAAGGCGAGATCGATCCCGCCGAGCCGCTCGTGACGGAGGGGCCGTTTGGAGACCACACCGGCTTCTACTCCGAGGCGGACCTGTATCCGCGCGTTCGCGTCACCGCGATCACCATGCGGCGCAGCCCGGTGTACGCCACGACCATCGTGGGCCGCCCTCCCATGGAGGACTACTATCTCGGCCACGCCACGGAGCGGATCTTCCTGCCTCTGCTGCGCCTCACGGTGCCGGAGATCGTCGACTACCACATGCCGGCCGAGGGGATCTTCCACAACCTCGTCTTCGTGTCGATCGACAAGCAGTATCCGGGGCAGGCGTACAAGGTCATGAATGCCATGTGGGGCGCCGGTCTCATGTCGCTCGCCAAGGTGCTGATCGTTGTCGACAAGGAAGTGAACGTGCGAGACCCGCGCGAGGCCTGGTGGGTCGCGCTGAACAACATCGATCCGGAACGCGATACGCGCTTTTCGATGGGTCCCATCGACGTGCTCGATCACTCGAGCAGGGCATTCACCTACGGTTCGAAGATGGGAATCGACGCCACGCGAAAGTGGCCCGAGGAGGGCTTCACGCGGAACTGGCCCCGGCGGATCGAGATGGACGGCGCGACGAAGTCGCATGTCGATGGAATGTGGGCGAAGCTCGGCCTGGACGGAGGCGTTCGATGACGTCGGCGTCGGCGGGGGGGCGCGACGGACAGACGATGAGCGGCGACTCGCTGCTGGTCCGGTACCTGAACTTCGTGAAACTGCCGCACACGTTGTTCGCGCTGCCCTTCGCGCTCGTCGGGGCGACGCTGGCGAGCTACACCCGGCCGGTGACGTGGGCTTCGTTAGGCTGGATCGTGACGGCGTTCACCGCCGTCCGGTTCGCGGCCATGGGATTCAACCGCATCGTCGATCGTGACATCGACGCCCGGAATCCGCGCACCGCCGGGCGGGAGCTGCCGAAGGGAACGCTCACCCTGCGCCAGGCGTCGGCCGCGGTGGCGGTGGCCTCGCTGCTCTTCGTGTATGCGGCGTGGCAGCTGAATCCGCTCTGCGGCTGGCTGTCGCCAATCGCGTTAGGCTGGGTGCTGGCCTACAGCTACACCAAGCGCTTCACGCGATGGTCGCACCTCGTCCTGGGCGTGAGCCTGTCCATCGCGCCGGTCGGGGGGTACCTGGCCATCGCCGGGCAGTGGAGCGAGCCGAGGTGGATGCTGCTGGTTCTGGCCGCGGCGGTGTCTTCGTGGGTAGCGGGGTTCGACGTCCTCTATGCGCTGCAGGATCGAACGTTCGACGTCGCGCAGGGATTGCATTCGATCCCGGTCGCGTTTGGCGCCGAACGTGCTGTGCGCATCAGCCGGGCGTTGCACGCCGTCACGGTCGTATCGCTCGTGGCCGTCGGCTGGAGTACTGGTGCGGGTTGGCTCTACGCGGTGGGCGTGGGGGTGTCCGCGTTGCTCCTCCTGTACGAGCACTCGCTGGTGAAGCCGGATGACCTTCGGCGGCTGGACGCGGCCTTCTTCACCATGAACGGCGTGATCTCGATCGCCTTCTTTGTGTTTGTACTGGCCGAGCGAATCATGCGCATGGGCGACGGCGTGACGCACGTCGTCCGCAGCGCGGTGCTCTCGTGAGCACGACGTTGCCCCTGGTGGCGGCGGTAACTGGTGCTTCGGGCGCCCCGTACGCCGTCAGACTGCTTCAGGCATTGGCGGCTGCCGGCCAGCCGACGTGGCTGATCGTGTCGGAGCACGGATTCCGCCTGCTCGAGACGGAGTCCGGCATCGCGTCCATGGAGGAACTCCGCGATCGCGTGGGGTCGGCGGCGTGGGATTCCAGCATGCGCGTGTTCGACGATCGTGATCGTGGGGCGCTGCCCGCGTCCGGTTCCGTTCAGACAAAGGGAATGGTGATCTGTCCGTGTTCGATGGGCACCGTGGCGGCCATTGCACACGGCACCTCACGCTCCCTGATAGAGCGCGCGGCGGATGTGGTGCTGAAGGAACGTCGGCGTCTTGTGGTGGTGCCGCGGGAGACGCCGTACAGCGACATCCACCTCGAGAACATGCTCCGCCTGACGAGGGCTGGCGCGGTAGTGCTCCCGGCGTCGCCGGGATTCTACCATCGCCCGACCCGAGTGGAGGAGTTGGTCGACTTCGTCGTCGGTCGGATCCTCGACCACGTGGAAGTGGCGCATGAGTTGCCCAGGTGGACTGGCAGCCCCGATCCGACCTGATCGGCGGTGAGCAGCATATCTCAATTCTCCCATCTCCCATCTCACGTCTCGGGTTGATCTCCGACACTCACGGTCTCCTCCGTCCGGACGTGCATGCGGCGCTTGCGGGGGTACAGATGATCCTCCACGCCGGCGATGTCGGTGGTGACGAGATCCTCGACGAGCTGTCGATCATCGCGCCCGTGCATGCCGTCTTCGGCAACACCGACCCGCCAGGCAACCCGCGCCTCCGGGCGGCCATCGAGATGGTCGTGCACGGCGTGCGCATCCACGTCAGCCATGGTCACGAACTTGGCGCGCCAAAACCGGAGCGGCTGCTTTCTCGTTATGCGGCCGACGTCATCGTCTTCGGCCACACGCACGAGCCGCTCGTCGTCAGCGCGGACGGCCGCCTGGTGGTGAATCCGGGAGCGGCCGGCCCGGCGAGATTCGACATCAAGCCCAGCGTCGCCATTCTGGAGATCGAAGGGACCAGGGCAGATGCCCGGATAGTGCCACTCGATTGATCCGCGGAATCCGGCCGTGAGCAGTTCATCTCGATTCTCCAATCTCCCATCTCACATCTCGGAAGAGTGGCTCTGGGGCTGGGATCCCACTCCCGGCATCGTCTCGGTTTGGGCCGACGGAGCAGGCCTTGCGACCATCTGGCGCCGCATCCCGGGCGAAGGCCGGCTGGTTCGCGAGAAGGCTCGATTCCGGCCCTGGCTGCTGCTCGACCGTCTCGACGATCTCGGGCACCTCGGCAACCGCTTGAAGCCTGAAGCCAGCGAGGAAGGCGCCGTCTGGTACCGGGAGCTTCAGGGTGACGGGTCACTGCGTTTCCTGGTCAGCGCGCCAGACATGCGAACCCTCAAGTCGGCCGTCCTCTACGGCGCTCGCGAGCGACTCGGCACTCGCGTGACCACGCTCCGCGAACTCGGCCAGGAGTCGATCCTCGCGCTGCCGCCCGAGGAGCAGTATCTGGTCGCGACCGGCAGGACCTATTT
>DATCIJ010000207.1:0-19122 GCA_036507855.1 Gemmatimonadaceae bacterium
CTTCGCGGCGATACGCTTGTCGTGCGAATGGTGGTGCGGGCGGCGCGCTGGCATCCCGAAGCGCCCGATGGTTCGTACATCGACACCGAAGCGTTAGGCGAGGAGGGGAAGGCGCCCAGTGTTCCCGCACCGCTCCTGCGAGTCCGGACCGGGACCGTCATCTCCGCGACGGTGCGAAACGCACTGCCCGACTCCACGGTCTGGCTGCACGGGCTCTACACGCGTCCCGCGGAGCACGACGACAGCGTCGCCGTACCGCCGGGCGAGTCGCGCTCGGTCACCTTTGCGGCTGGATCGCCGGGGACGTACGCGTACGGCGTGAACGTCGGTCACGTCGACGAGGAAGTGCGCGAGCGCGAACAAACCGTCGGTGCTTTCGTCGTCGACTCGGCCGGTTCGACGCCGAATGACCGCGTCTTTGTCATGAACATCTGGGGCGAGTTGGTCGATTCCACTCGCTACCGGAACATCCTCGCCATCAACGGCAAGTCCTTTCCGTATTCGGAGACGATCGAAGCGTCCACCAGCGACACGGTGCGCTGGCGATGGGTGAACGGAACGATCCGGCCTCACCCCATGCACTTGCACGGGTTCTACTTCACGGTCGCGTCGCGAGGGTCCGTGCTGCGCGACACGGCGTACGACGCACCGCGGCAGCGAACCGTCGTCACGGAAGTCATGGACCCGTTCAGCACCATGGCGATGTCGTGGGTTCCGGATCGCGACGGCCGCTGGCTCTTCCATTGCCACATTGCCTTCCACGCGATCGCCGACGGGGCGCGATTGGATCCGCCGGACAGTCACGCCATGATGTCGGGCGATCCCCGCGAGCACATGGCCGGGCTGGTGCTCGGCATCAACGTGACCGCCTCACCAGGATGGAGTTCGTTGGCTCGCGAAAACCCACGCACGCTGCGCCTGTATGTGCAGGAAGGTCCGAAGCTCGGCAGGTCCGACCGCACGCTCGGGTACTCCATCGAGCATGGCACGGAAGAACCTCCGGAATCACTCACACGTGTGGGAGGACCGCCGCTGGTTCTTACACGAGGACAACCTACCGATATCACAGTCATCAACAGGCTGAAGGAGCCCACCGCGGTGCATTGGCACGGCCTGGAGCTCGAGAGTTACTCGGATGGCGTTGTGGGCTGGAGTGGACACCCCGGCCACGTGGCGCCGCGCATCGCTCCCGCCGATTCGTTCACGGCACGGCTGACGATGCCACGCGCCGGCACGTTCATCTATCACACGCACCTCAACGACCTGGAGCAGCTCACGTCGGGACTCTACGGCGCGATCATCGTTCGAGAGCCGCGTGAGCCTTTCGATCCCGCGAACGATCACCTCTATCTCGCGTCGTGGGACGGGCCGGAGGATCCGGCCCATCTGCTGGTGAATGGCGATTCGTCCCAGGCGCCCATGACCTGGCGCGCCGGGAGCCGGCACCGGTTGCGGTTCATCAACATCGGGCCAGCCGGGGTGATTCGAGCTACGCTGTCATCGGGTGCGGATACATCCACGTGGCGCGCCGTGGCCAAGGACGGCGCTGACTTGCCGCGGTCGCAGGCCCTGGAGCGGCCGGCCACGGCCGTGCTCGAGGTTGGCGAGACCGCCGACTTCGAGTTTGTGCCGCCGCGGCGCGGCGAGTACACGCTCACCATCCACCGGTCGCTGCGGAAGCCACCGGTCGTCCAGCGGATCACCGTGCGGTGAGCGCGACGCGGGAAACCTGAAACCCTTCCATCCCCAGCGCGTAGAGAGCACACCGCTTCCCATCCGGAGGTGTTGTGTCGCGTCCATGGTTTTCACCGGCTCTCTTCGTGCTGGCCCTCTTCAGCCAGCCCGGGCAGGCCCAGGACTCCCGCCGCAGCCTTGACCTCACCATCGGCGGCGTCGGCCTCTCAATCGGCGACTCGCGCGAGGCGAAGGGCCTGCGACTCAACTTCCGCGACAGCCGGCTCGAGAGCGCGACCGGCATCAACGCGACGATCTGGACGCCGTATCGCCATGGGCACGGCGACATCACGGGACTTGCGTTAGGCGTTCCTGCCACCGGGGGCAAACGGATTCAGGGACTGCTTGTCGCCGGATTTGGCGCCGAGGTGACCGATCGTTTCAAAGGGCTGAGCATCGCGGGGCTCGGCATCGGCGTCGGGGGTGAGGCGAGCGGAATCATGCTGAATGGACTCGGCATGGGCGTGGGCGGTTCGCTGCGCGGCATCACGGTGAATGGCGCCGGCGGCGGCGTCGGTTCGGACCTCGAGGGACTGGCCATCGGTGGACTGGGCTTCGGCGTTGGCGGTCGCGCGAAGGGCATCCTGATTGGCGGAATGGGGGCCGGTGTCGGGGGTGACCTGACCGGGTTCGCGCTGGGTGGACTGGGATTCGGGGCTGGCGGACGCGTCGAAGGCATCGTGATCGGCGGACTTGGCGTGGGCGCTGGCGGCGATGGGAGGGGCGCGCTGATCGGCGGGCTCGGAGCCGGTGTTGGCGGCGCATTCGACGGCCTTCTGGTGGGCGGCGTTGGCGCAGGCGTTGGTGGTGCGCTACGCGGTCTGGCCCTGACCGGTGTTGGCATGGGTGTCGGCGGCGCCTTCAGCGGAATCTCGATCGCGGGGGTCGGCGCGGGTGTGGGTGGCAAAGCATCGGGCGTGCTGATCAATGGTGTCGGGATGGGCGTAGGCGGCGACGCGACAGGGGTCTTCATCAACGGCTTCGGAATGGGCGCTGGCGGCAAGATCAGCTTCGTGACGCTGAACGGCTTTGGTGTCGGCGCACCGAGAATCGAGGGAGTAGCGCTTGCGGGCGCCGTCATTGGCACGCCTCACGCAAAGGGGCTGATGCTGGCCGGTGTGTGGTTGAGGATCCGCAATGAAGAGGACGGCCGTGGGCGGCGGTTTTTCGATCCCGACGGAGCCCGACTCGAGGGGATTGGTGTCAGCGCGTTCAACCAGGTGAAAGGGCACCAGAGCGGCCTAACGATTGGCCTGCTGAACTACGCCTGGTCGCTGAACGGGGTGCAGATCGGGTTACTGAACATCGTGCGCGACAACCCGCCGGCGCGGCGGGTGCTGCCGGTGGTGAACTGGGGCGGGAGTCGATAGCGCAAGGCGCAAAGGGGGTAACGGAAGAAGGCACTGTCACCGCTTTGCGCTTTGCGCCTTACGCTCAGCGCCCCCTCTGGCTTCCGCGACGTACTGGCCACAAGATTCGAACCTGACCCACTCTTCGAGGCCCGTCGCAATGCCCCACATCCGTCCGCATTCGTTCGCGCTCCTGCTGGTGATCGCCGCCCCGGCCGCTCTCCTGGCGCAGGGTGGCCGCGGTGGGGGTGAGCCGCCGAAGAATCTGCAGGTACTGCCGAAGGACATGCCGCGCAACCAGGTCACCGCGCTCATGCGCACGTTTGCCATGGGTCTGGGTGTCCGTTGCGAGCACTGCCATGCCGAGGACCCTGCCGCCGCGGCGGCGGCGGCCAATGCGCCGGCTGGCGGCAGGGGTGGACGGGGCGGCGGGCCGCAGCTCGACTATTCGCTCGACGACAAGGAGACCAAGAAGGTCGCGCGCGAGATGCTCAAGATGGTGATGGACATCAATGGCAAGTACCTCCCGGCGACGGGCCGGACGATCACCGATCTCACCCGCGTGACGTGCGAGACCTGCCATCACGGGCTGGCCAAGCCGCGCACTTTGCGTGCTGCGCTGACGGAAGCCGTGCAGGCAAGCGGCGCCGACTCGGCGGTCGCACTGTACCGCTCGCTACGACTGCGCTACTTCGGATCGGCCGCGTATGATTTTTCCGAGCCCTCGCTGAACGAGACGGGCGGTCAATTGGCAGCGACCCCCGCGCAGCGTGCGGCCGCTATCGCCATCCTGAAGTTGAACCTGGAGTACTTCCCGCAGTCGGTACCGACGCTGTTCACGATGGCGAATGTATCGATTCAGGCGGCGGACACCGCGGGCGCGGTCGATGCGCTCAACAGGGCGATTGTGATCGAGCCGAACAACAACCAGATCCGAAACCTGTTGCAGCGGATCAAGCCGGGGCTGTGACTCGTGACTCGTGACTCGGCAAGGACCTCGGATTGATGCCTGGCACCTCACTGCGTGGTCCGTGTCTCGCAGAGACGATGGATCGACGGCGCTTTCTCGCGCGAGCGGGCGGCGTATTAGGAGCCGCCGCGTTGCTGCCCCGAGACCTTGAATTGATCACCCGCAGTGCCGAGTCACGAGTCGCGAATCACGAGTCACTGAGCAGAATCGGCGTCCAACTCTACACCGTCCGCCGCGCCATGCAGGAAAGCGTCGAGCAGACACTCGAGCAGGTCGCTCGCATCGGGTACAAGGAAGTGGAGTTCGCCGGGTACTTCGGCCGCCCGGCAAAGGACATTCGCGCGCTGCTCGATGCCAACGGCCTGACGGCTCCATCGGCGCACTCAGCGGACCTGCCGTCGATCCGCGACCGATTCGGCCAGGTGCTCGAGGACGCGACCATCATCGGACATAGCTACGTCGTCTGCGCTTCGCTCCCGCGGTCGGAGCAGAGCGCCGATGGCTACAAGCGCGTTGCCGCGGAATTCAACCAGGCCGGGGCGCTCGCCGCGCAATCAGGGATCAGGCTCGGCTACCACAATCACGACGGCGAATTCCAGCCGCTGGGCGACACGAACGGTTACGACATCCTGCTGGCGGAGTGCGATCCGAAGGTCGTCACCATGCAACTGGATCTCTTCTGGACCGTGAAGGCGGGCCGCGATCCGCTGGCGTACTTCGCGAAGTATCCGGGCCGTTTCGCCAGCGTGCACGTGAAAGACATGGCCGCCGACGGCGCGATGGTCGATGTCGGTGCGGGGCAGCTGCCCTTCGCGAGATACTTCGCCCAGTCAGGACAGGCTGGGATCCAGCACTACTTTGTCGAGCACGACAGCCCTGCGGATCCGATGGCCAGCATTGCCGCCAGCCACAAGTATCTGAGCGCACTGAAGTACTAGCTGAGTTGTCAGTGCTGGGTGCCAGGCCTATTTGCTGGGACTGGGGCTGGTGCTGGCGATCCGCCGGCGCTTTGCGCTCTGCGCTAGTCTCTCAACGCGCTTTCCCCCAGAACCCGATCGAGCGTCTGTGCAAGCAAGCCGGCATCCGAAGTATCGAAGCAGAGAGGTGGCTTGATCTTGAGCACGTTGTGGTCAGGGCCGTCGGTGCTCATCAGCACACCCATCTCCCGCATTCTATTGACGACGTAGCTCGCCTCCTTCGCGGCAGGAGTGCGCTCGGCGCGGTCCGTGACGAGTTCCACGCCGACAAACAGGCCGGAGCCACGCACATCGCCAATCAGGCGATGCCGGTCGCCCAGTTCGCGCAGCCGCGCCATGAGATAGTCGCCGGTCGTGAGAGCCCGTTCACGCAGTCCCTCGCGCCGGATCACGTCGAGCACTTCCGTCCCGATCACGCACGACACCGGGTTCCCGCCGAACGTATTGAAGTACTCCATGCCGTTGGTGAAGCGGGCGGCCACGTCGGGCGTCGTCACGACAGCGCCTAACGGGTGGCCGTTCCCAAGCGGCTTGCCCATGGTCACGATGTCCGGCACCACGCCATGCGCTTCGAACGCCCACCAGTGCGCCCCGACGCGACCCAGTCCAACCTGCACCTCGTCGGCGATGCACACGCCACCCGCCGCCCGGACGTGACGATACGCCTCCGCCAGGTATCCGGGCGGCAGCGGAACCTGGCCGCCGCAGGAGAGGATGGACTCGCAGAGAAATCCCGCCGGGCGCCGTCCGGCCTGGCGGATCCGGCCCACCGCTTCGCGCACCGCCTGGGCGTACTTCATGCCTGCGTGCGCGTCGTCTTCGCGAAAAGCGCCGCGGAACGTGTCGGGCATGGGCACGACGTGTACCCACGGTGGCGCGCCCGCGCCGCCGGGTCCGTCGAACTTGTACGGACTCACGTCGACCAGCGTGGTGGTGTTGCCGTGATACCCCGATTCAACTACCAACAGGTCGCGCTCGCCCGAATACGCGCGCGCCATCCGGATGGCCAGCTCATTCGCCTCGCTGCCGGAGTTCACGAACCAGCAGCAGCGCAGGGATTCCGGCAGCGTCGCCGTCAGGCGCTCGGCATACTCGAGAATCGCCTCATGCAGGTAGCGAGTGTTCGTGTTGAGCACGGCCATCTGCCGTTGCCCGGCGCGCACCACGTCGGGATGCGCATGGCCCACGTGCGCGACGTTGTTCACGGCGTCCAGGTACCGGCGCCCGTCGGCATCGATCAGGTACTGCATGACGCCGCGCACCATGTGCAACGGCCGCCGGTACGAGACGCTCAGCGATGGACCGAGCAGGTGATCGCGGCGCTCCAGCAGGGAAGCGACTGCCGGCAGCCGCGAGGCGCGCGCGCAGGCGTCGAGTCCAAGCAGCGGCGACGGGTCGGGCACGACGCTCAGCATGACCTCGCGCTCGTCAGGTCTGGCGACGCCCTGGAAGTTGCCGGAGCACTCCAACAGGTCGCAGACGACCTGCACATGGACGTGCGGCCACCAGCCGCCGTTCTCGGTCACCTCGCCCAGCCATCCGATGATCTCACCCGTGCGGAGCACCTTACCGACGGTCAGGCGCTCGAGTGAGGTGCGGCTCAGGTGTCCGTAGAGCGTCCAGAAGGCCGGCCGACCGTCGGTGGCGTCGTGCTCCAGCACGACGGTGGGACCGTAGTCACCAGGCGCGTTGTTATCGCGGAAGCTGTGGACCTTTCCCTCGAAGGGCACATGAATCGCCGTGCCCGGAGAAGCGCCCACGTCTATCCCAAGGTGCACGGTCCTCCATTCCGGGCCGTCGTTCCCCTCCACGCGGAAGAGATCCGTCGTGTAGATCGCCCGCACTTCGTCGTACCGGCCAATGCCCACCCGGACGTTCGCCGCGGCCAGTTCCGCGTCGACGACCCGCGAGAATCGGCGCTGGTCTCGCCAGTCATCGATGGAACCGATCGTTCCGCTGGTGACGGAGAAGTCATGAATGAGCGTTTTGTCCGCACTGAGCGGTGCGTCGAACAGGGGGGCGAACCGCCTGGCGTTCATCGTCAGCCAGCCTGCGATTGGCACCGACGCGGGACAGGGCACGAATCCACAGGCGTTGCGAAACCGGTACTCCGCCAGCCGCTGATGAATTTCGTCGAGCTGGTCGAGCAGGCGACCTGCGGCGTCAGCGCTGATCTGCAGGTACGGGTTGTCGGGAGAGACGTCAGCCTGAAGCGCGGCGTTCACGAGGCTGACGGCCAGGCGGGTGCGGGCCAGCGGAAAAAGCAGCGCGATCTCGCCTTCGGTCAGTGGAAATGAGGCGTGATACCCCGCGACCACGTGCGCCGCGGCCGTGAGCGGGTCCGGCTTGCCTGTCATCGCATAGGCAATTGCGATCGCGAGGTCGCAGGCCGGATGCGAGAGCAGGAGATCGCCGAAGTCGATGATACCCGACGGCGCCATGGCGCCGTCAGCGTCCACAGCGACCAGCAGGTTCCAGTCGTTCGCGTCGTTATGCACGACGCTGGAACGCGTAGCCCCGAGTGCCGGGCTGACCGCGCTGGTGAAGTCCTCCAGGATCCGGCCGATCTGCGCCCGGCGCGCGTCGCCGGATACGCGGTGAACGTGATCGGCGATCCAGCCCGACGCGGCCAGGTCCCACTTGAGGGCCCGTCGCGAGGCGGGATGCTCGAACGATGACAAGGCGCGCGCCAGCGAGCCTAACGACTCGCCGATCGCCCGGAGGAGCGCGGGCCGGTGTGGGGAGACCTCGGCCAATGGCCGCCCCGGGAGCCAGGTCAGCAGGCGAGCCGCATGCGATTCGCCGCCGACCACGTGGTGCACGACCCGGCCGCCGTCAGCCGCGGGCGCCAGGCGTGGGATGGGCACCGACGGCGCCCGGGCCGCCACGTGGGCCATGGCCGATGCCTGCAGGTCGAGCGCCGCAGGGTCTTCGAGCGGTGAGGCAACCTTGAGAACGAACTCCCGGCCTTCGGCTGTGTACACGTGAAAATTGCGCTCGCGTTCGCCTGGGAGCGGGCGCACGGTGCCTTGGATCCTCCAATGCGTAGCGAGGATTTCACCGGCATCGGCCGTCGAGATGTCGGGCACGGGATGGGTCAGAACAGGCATCTGGGGGAAGTTACCTGGCATCGGGATCGCAGGCATCCATGCGCTTGCGGGGCGCGTGGTTTGGCGGGATGGTCACCCATTCACCGGGAGTGTGCGATGCAACGCTGGAAGCTTGCGCTGATGGTCTCCCTGCTCGGACTTCCTGGGTGCATGCGATGGAAGCAGGTGCCCGTGCCTGTAGCGCCGGCACCGCCGAGCGTGGTCCCCAGTCTCTCGCGGATCCGCCTGAACAGCGGACAGTCCGTCGAGTTCCTCACGCTGGTCGTGGCCACCGATTCCATCTTCGGGATAAGGAACAACCTGGCACGCACCCGCCTCACCGTCTCGTTTGACCAGGTGAATCGGATCGAGATGCGACAGAAGGATCCTGTACGGACGCTGGCGGTGATGGCAGCTGTCCTGGCCGGTATCTACTTCTCCGGCGTCGCGGGTATTGAGCCGCCCTAACGAGCCGCGTCCACCGACATTGGCCTGACCTTCGGGCGGACCTTGCCGACGATCGCCGTCACATTATCCGTGCCGCCTCGCTCGAGCGCGAGGTTGATCAGGGCTCGGACGTTTTCTTCAGACGTCTCGTCGCGGGCGAGGCGGTCGCGGATCTCATCGTCGCTCACATGCTTCGTCAGGCCGTCGCTACAGAGGAGAGTGACATCGCGACGCGTGACATCCGTGTACACGACCTGCGGCACCATTTCGTCGTTCCCGACGGCGCTCCAGAGCACGTGCTTCAGCCGTGCCGCTTCCGGACTCCCGGGCTTGATGGCGCCGGATTCCAGCATGAGCTGTTCATAGGTCTGGTCGGATGTGAACCGCGTCAGCTCGCCGTCGCGGTACCGATACATCCGGCTGTCACCGACGTGAACGATGAAGGCGCGCGGCCAGAAGGCGGCCCACATGGTCAGCGTGGTCGCTGGCTTGCCACCCGACTCCTTCTGCATCGCCACCAACGCCGCGTGCGCCTGCATCACCGCGTCACGCAGCTCCACGGACGATTTCTCCTGCTGCGTCAGGACCAGCTCGGAGCAGATCTCGGTCGCGTGAAGCAGGTGCTGCGCCAGGGTCGATAGCGCCAAGGCGCTTCCGGTCCCCGCACTGGTCAGGCCGCCGACGCCGTCCGCCACCAGGAAGAGGAAGCCGCGGGACGCGGTTTCCGCGTCCCCGAGTCCATCGGGGATTGACGTGTAGTGGACCCGCAGCGTCCGGTGGAAGCTGGCAATGAGGAAGTGATCGTTGTTCGTTGGTCGCACGCGCCCGCGGTCCGTGAGCCCGAACGTGTCGATCTCCGACATCATGGGCCTGGGCACCAGCAGGCTCCCCTCATCGATCGCCATTACGGTGAGATCCTTGGCACTCATGCCTGTATTCGAACGCGGGAGGCGTGGCAGGGCAAGGGGCACTCGTCCGACAACGTGTCGGCTGGGCCGTTTCTGGCATCGATTCCACCCTCGGCAACCATCGGGGCCCATATGTTGTCACACCACATATGGCCAAGTCTGCCCTGACGTCGGAAATGAAGAAGGGGAGCGCCGAGCTCCTCATCCTTGCCATCCTCGAGGATGGCCATCGCCACGGTTACGAGATCGCCCGGCAGATCGAGCGGCGCTCACGAGGGGCGATCTCTTTTCACGTCGCATCCCTCTATCCAATGCTCTATCGCTTGGAGGCACGGAGCCTGATTGAAGGGCGCTGGGTCGAGAAAGCCGGACAGCGCCGCCGTCGTTACTACCGGCTCACGCCGGAGGGATCAAGCGTCCTCTCCACGCAGCGCAGCCTCTGGCAGGAGTTCTTCGTCGGCATCAACCGCGTCGCCAGGCTGCGAACAACGTGAACGCCAAGCCTCATTCGCATGACTGGCGCGGACTCGTCCGGGCCACGCTCTCGGAGTCGTCCGTTGACCGGATCACCGGCGATCCTGCCCACGACGAGGACATTGTCGAGGAACTGGCGCAGCACCTGGCCCAGCGATTCGACGAACACGTCGCGCGAGGCATCACCAGCGATCGCGCGCTCGAGCTCGCCGTGGCCGAACTCGCCGAACCAGCGACCCTGGCGCGCGCCCTGCGCCAGTCCGCACGCCCGCGATCCATCGCGCCCGTGCCCCCGATCATCGGAGGAACACCTTCAATGTGGAATGACTTCGTTCATGACTTGAAGTACGGTGCCCGGGTGCTGCTGCGGTCGCGCGGTTTCGCCATGGCGGCAGTACTCACGCTTGCGATTGGCATCGGGGCCACGACCGCAATCTTCAGCGTCGTCAATGCGGTTCTCCTGCGGCCAGTGCCCTTCAGCGAAATCGACCGGCTGGCGATGGTCTGGGAGACCGATCGCAACACCGGTACCGTTCGCGAACCAGCTTCGCTCCCCGACGTCATCGATCTCAGGGAGCGAAGCCGCCAGTTCGCATCGTTCGCCGCGTTTGCGCCCTCGGAACGCACGATCACTCCATCCGACGGTGAACCGATGCGCGTGCCGGTCCTGTTCGGCACGCACGAACTCCTTCCGCTACTCGGCATCACGCCGGCCAGGGGCCGAACCTTCACATCGGAAGAAGACGTCCCCGGTGGTCCGAATCTCGCCCTTATCAGCGACCGACTCTGGGACCGTCAGTTCCAGCGCGCACCCGACATCCTGGGGAAGACCATCAGGCTGAATGATGTCGAGACAACGATCATCGGCGTCGTTCCCGCTGACGCCGACTTCGGGACGATGCAGATCCTTCGCGCCGCCGCCTACGGACGCGGCTTCGCCGATCGCGACCTGCGGTCGCGAGTCGACATCTGGCTCCCACTCCGCGGAGACCTGCGCGTTCTGGTGCGCGACACGCACCCGTTGATTGTCCTCGGACGTCTTGCCCCCGGAGCGAGCATCGCCTCCGCCCAGGCCGAACTGACCGGTATCATGGCCGACCTGGAAGCCGCATACCCGTCGAATGCGGCGCGTGGCGCCTTCATTGAGGGACTGTCTGACGTGGTGTTTGCCAGGGTCCGCGGCACGCTCTGGGTGCTGCTGGCCGCGGTCGGCTTCGTGCTCCTGATCGCCTGCGTGAACGTGGCCAACCTCCTTCTCGCTCGCGGCACGGCGCGTCTGAGAGAAGTGGCCGTGCGCACGGCACTGGGTGCTCCCCTGCGTCGTCTCGTGCGTCAGTTCGCTGCCGAGAACCTCGTGCTGACGGCAGTAGCGACGGTGCTCGGCGTGGCGATCGCGATTGCCGGGCTGAGGTTCCTCGTGACCCTGGCGCCGGCCGACATCCCGCGCATCACCGACGTTCGCGTCGATGGACTCGTGCTCGCCGTGGCCGTGGGACTCGCGATAGTCACCGGTCTTGCATTTGGCGTTGTGCCGGCGATTCAGGCGCGTCGTGTCGACCTGCAGGGCGCGCTCAAGGCCGACGACTCGCGCGGCGCAACCGCCGGCCGCGAGCGCAGTCTGCTCAGGTCAGCGCTTGTCGTCGCGGAGGTGGCGCTGGCCGTGGTGCTGCTCGTTGGCGCCGGACTTCTGGTGAAGAGCGCCTGGCGACTGGCGCAGGTCGACACCGGCTACCGTGCCGATGGTGTCGTGAAGGCGGAGTTCCAGTTGCCGGCGAGCCGCTATCCCACCAATGCGGGGTGGCCGGACTTCGTCCAGGTGCACCGCTTCAACGACGAGCTCCTGCGCCGCGTGTCTGGCATTCCCGGCGTTCGCGCGTCGGCCATCGTGGGCAATCATCCGGTCGATCCTGGTTCGCAGAACTCCTGGCGAGTCGTGGGACGCGAAGCTGAAGGGCAGAACTGGCCGGAAGTGCCCATCCGTCGCGTGAGCTCCGGCTACTTCGAAACCGTCGACCTTCCATTCCGCAGTGGACGAGCGTTCGAACAACGCGATGGTCCAACCGATCCAGCTGTTTCCATCATCAATGAGACGCTGGCGCGCCGATTCTTCGACGGACGCGAGCCGATCGGGCAGCAGATCCGGCTCTGGGGCGCCGCGCGCACGATCGTGGGAGTGGTGAAGGACGAGCGCATCAACGGGCTGTCGCGCGAAGCGCCGCCGGCGATCTACCTCCCCTATCGACAGGCGCCCTCGTTCAACGGCGCCGAGGCGCTGCTGGTGCGCGTGACAGGTGCGACGTCGACGCTGGGCACATCCCTGCGCGCCGCCGTTCGTCAGATCGATCCGCAACTCGCGGTCTTCGGCGTCCAGCCCCTGTCGGCCGCCGTCGGCGAATCCGTGGCCCAGCAGCGCTTCGTCATGCTGCTCCTCATCGCGTTTGCGGCCGTCGCGGTGATACTGGCGGCGATCGGGATTCACGGCGTGCTGAGCTACACGGTGGCACAACGGCGCCACGAACTCGGCATCCGCGTCGCGTTAGGCGCGACGCCGGAACGCGTCACGAGCCTCGTCATGGGGCAGGGGCTGAGGCTCACGGTGGCGGGACTGTTGTTTGGCGTGGTCGCCGCGCTGGCCCTCACTCGCGTTCTCTCCACGCAACTCTACGGCGTTTCGACCACCGATCTCACGGCATTCGCGGCGGTGCTCCCGGTGCTGGGCGGGGTTGCGCTCCTGGCCACCTGGCTGCCCGCCCGGCGTGCGGTGCGCCTCGACCCGCTCGATGCCATGAGAGACTGATCGAGGTCAGAGGTCCGAACTCAGAGTTGCCGAAAGATCGTCGCGGTAGCCGAATTGCCCTGAAACGCGGGTGGGGCGGCGTCTCGATTCTGTTGTAGTACGCGCGTTCTTCGGTGTCCCGCAGGGCCGCGATCCGCTCCAATCTCGGCGCCCGATCCGCCCCTTTCGAGGTTACCGAAACAGAGTCTCTGGGAGCACCGTAGTCCGGACACATGCGACTCTTCGAGGCGGTCCGGCTGGCCCTGGCCCAGATCCGTGTGCAGAAGCTGAAGAGCTTCTTCACGCTGATTGGCGTGACCATCGGGGTCATGTTCCTCATCGCCGTCGTGTCGATCGTCGAGGGCATGGGGCGCTACATGGAGGAGGACCTCGTCGGCAAGATCATCGCCAAGGGAAGCTTCGAGGTCCGCTACCGTCCCAACATCACCATCGGTGACGTCGACGAGTCCGAGTGGCGCTCCTGGCGCAATCGCCCCAGGATCACGGAAGACGACGTCGGCCCCGTGACGGCGGCACTCGCGCCGTCGACCCGGTGGGCCATGCTCGGCTACGACCAGTTGACCGTCGAATCTCGTTATGCACGCCCGCGACGCGTCGAGGTCAATTGCGTGTCGGAGCAGTGGTTCGCGATCAAGAACATGGGTCTCCAGGCCGGCCGGCTTCCGACCGCCCAGGAGTACCAGCTGGGCACGCCGGTCGTGGTCATCGGCGAGGACGTGAAGACGCACTACTTCCCGGGGCTCGACCCGATCGGCCGTGAAGTTCGCATCGGCGGGCTTCCCTACGAGATCATCGGCGTGGCGGAGAAGCAGGGAAGCATCTTCGGCATCTCGGCCGACAAGTTCGTCGTCGTGCCGTACGAGGCGCCCGCGCATCGCATGGTGAACCGATTCAAGGTGATCGACGCGATCATCGTGAAGTCGGACAACGAGACGGCGATGAAGGCGGACATGGAGGAGGTGCGTGAGCTGATGCGTGCCCGTCATAAACTCCGCCCGGCGCAGCGCGACGATTTCACGCTCGAGACGTCCGACTCGGCGCTCGCGTTCTGGAAGAAGATCCAGGGTTATCTCGTGATCGCTGGCATCGCCCTGCCGGCGATCGGGCTGATCGTCGGGGCCATCGTGATCATGAACATCATGCTGGTGGCCGTAGCCGAGCGGACGCACGAGATCGGGATCCGGAAGGCGCTGGGCGCACGGCGACGTGACATCCTCCGCCAGTTCCTGGTCGAGTCAACGACGCTGAGCGTGGTCGGGGCGATCCTCGGCATTCTGTCCGGCGTAGGGCTGGCGAAGGCTGTCGCGGCCGTTTCGCCGCTTCCCGCAGCGGTTGCGTTGTGGTCGGTGATCGTGGCGGTGGGCGTCGGCATGGGAGTCGGTATCGTCGCCGGCGTGTACCCAGCCAGTCGCGCCGCACGCCTGGATCCGGTCGCATCCCTCCGCAACGAGTAGCACGTGCTCACCAGGCTCAAACCCCTCGGCGAAGGGGTCGTGATCGCGCTGGATGCGTTGCGCGCCAACAAGGTTCGCGCGGCGCTGACGATCCTCGGAATCGCCATCGGCGTATTCGTCGTCGTGATCATTTCGGCGGCGATTCACGGCATCAACGCCGGTGTCACGGCCGAATTCGAGCGCGCGGGGCCGACGACGTTCTTCGTCAACCGGTTTCCGATCACGTTCGAGGCCTGCGACGGGTCCGACGATACCTGCAAGTGGCGCAACAACCCGCCCTTCACGATCGCCGAGTCGGAGGCCATCCGGCAGCTTCCGTCGGTGCGGTCGGTGACGATTCGAACTGGTATCGGCGCATCGGTGAAGTATCACGACCGGCAGCTCTCGAGCACGGGGGTCAATGCCTACTCGTCAGGCTGGCTGGAGGTCGACGGTGGCGACATTACGCGTGGCCGCGACTTCACGCAGGCCGAGGAGAGCAACGGCAGCCGTGTCGTCATCATCAACGACAAGATGGCCGAGCGTCTGTTCGGCGAGAGCGAGCCGTTGGGCAAGGTCATCATGATCCGCGATGCGCCGTTCGAGGTGATCGGTATCTACGATCCAGGCGGCTCATTCATGGGCGAGGGTGAGCGCCCGCGAGCGATCGTGTCCCTGACCGCTGGGCGCCGCAGCCTGAACGCCAACATCGACTGGGCGGACCTGACCGTGAAACCGCGTAGCGACGATCGCGACCTGACGATCGACGACGTGACCGCGGTGCTGCGCAGCATGCGCGGACTCCGTCCGGGTCAGCCGAACGATTTCGCCATCATTACACAGGACAAGCTGTTCGAGACCTGGGGCAGGATGACCGGGGTCTTCTTCCTCGTCATGTTCGTCCTCTCCGCGGTTGGACTGATCGTCGGGGGCGTCGGTGTGGTGGCCATCATGATGATCTCGGTCACCGAGCGCACCCGTGAGATCGGCGTCAGAAAGGCACTCGGGGCGACCCGTCGCGTGATCCTCTGGCAATTCCTCGTCGAGGCCGTGACACTGACGGCGATCGGCGCGATCGCGGGCCTGGTGTTCGGGTGGCTCATTGCCGTCCTGATTCGCAATGCCACGCCTGTCAACGCTTCGGTGCCGCCAGGTGCCATCGTCGCGGCGTTACTTGCATCGTGCCTGACGGGAATCCTCTTCGGACTCGTTCCCGCATCTCAGGCAGCCGGGCTCGATCCGGTGGAAGCGCTGAGATACGAGTGAGCGCTGAGCGCCGAGAGGTGGTGCCGCGTGCGCCTGATCACAATTCCGCACGCGCTCGGCGCAGGGCGCTCGTCGCTCAGCGCTCGCTGTTGCATCGGTGCGGCAACGTGTAGCAGACACGAGCATAGGGGAGCGATCGACCGTTAGGCGTCAACCAGGCGTACCCCGAACAGGAACGCCCATGCAACGCGCTCGGAGCTCTCAGATTCTCATCCTGGTTGTCGCCGCTGCGTGCAGCACGAGCACAAGTGTGCCGACTGCACCGGATGGCCGCGACGACCCGCTGGTCGACACGACCGCGGGTCCGTCACCGACGTACGAGTTCGGGGCGAAGTTCGAACCGCCGATCGGGCGCGTCGTGCACGGAATGGGGCAGTGGGTCAATGGCAATCCCCAGTACCTCGCGATGCTGCCGTCGTCCAGCCAGCCGGCGTCGGAGCTGATGTTCATCGACCTGGGTGACACGCCGCGTCCGTGGAATCCGGCAGAGATCGCGACGAAGATGACCTCGATCAACGCCGCGGGCCGCATTCCCTCGATGGATCTCTCGCTTCGGGGCCTGCAACCCACGCCGGCCGTGCTGGCGACAATGGCCGACAAGACCTACGGCATCGACAGTCTCATCGCCTATACCACGCAGTATGACGCGCGCATCCAGAGCTTCATCGATGTCCTCCGCGCGTATGGCAAACCGGTCATGCTGCGACTGGGCGGCGAGTTCAGTGGCTCGTGGAACGGCTATCATCCGTATGCCTATCCCGTCGCGTTCCGCAAGATCGTGAACATGTTCCGCGCCAGTGGCGTGACCAACGTTGCCTTCGTCTGGTGCTACGAGCCCGCGGCAGCGGGAGATTTCGACGCGGTCGACGCCAACGGCAACGCAAAGTGGTATCCGGGCGACGACGTGGTGGACTGGTTCTCGATCGACCTGTTTGCCGCCCAGGACGTGGGTGGGGCGCAGGGCGGCCATGGTGGCAGCGTCACCAGCTTTGGTCGCACGCTCAAGTTCCTCGACATGGCCGTGGCGCATCGCCGGCCGGTGGTCATCGCCGAGAGCTCGCCCAGCCACTTCGACCTGGGCAGCGTGACGGAGGCCGCCAACGCGTGGAATGAATGGTTTACGCCGTACTTCGCGCTGATCCAGTCGCGCAGCGAGATCAAGTGGTTTACCTACATCAACTACGACTGGACCAAGGCCGCGTACTATGCGTCGTCAGGCTGGAAGAACAACGACCTGACGTTGGATGCCACGGTCTCGGCGCAGTACAAGAGTGAGCTCGCGAAGGCGAAGTATCTGCATGCGGGGGAGCTGAACCTTCTGAACAAATAGGTCAGAGGCAAAGCCAGAGGCCAGAGGCCAGAGGCCTGAGGCAGTGCCGAGTCACGAGTCACGAACCACGAGTCACGAGTCACCTCTGGCGGGGGACGGAAGCGCAGCAGATACTGAGCGCGTGAGAGCCATACGCGTACTCCTGCTTCTGCTGATGACAGCCGCGCCGCTCGCGGCGCAGCGCAGCCTCCATTGGAGCGACGTGCGAGTCGATGCCAGGCTCAGCACAGATGGAACCCTGCACGTCCGTGAGACGCAGACCATCGTGTTCACCGGCGACTGGAACGGCGGCGAACGGCGGTTCGACCTGCGGCCGAGACAACGCTTCCAGTTTGCGGGTATGAGTCGCCTCGACTCGGCAGGCCAGCACGTCATGCGCGAGGGCAACCTCGCCATCGTGGACGGATTCGACTTCACCGATCCGCGGACTCTGCGCTGGCGGAGCAGGCTCCCGTCCGATCCGCCGTTCGGCGAGACGGCCATTACCTACGTGCTCGACTACTCGTACTCCAACATCCTTGTCCCCGACGGCGACAACTGGGTACTCGATCACGACTTCGGCTTCGCCGATCGCGCAGGGGTCATCAGGAACTTCACCGTCCGCCTCGATCTGGAACCTGAATGGCAGCCGACCATGGCGTTCGCCGGAACGTGGCAGGCAAGAGACCTCCTCCCTGGCGAAGGCTTTGTCGTTCGCGTGCCGATGCGCTACACCGGTGAGGGTGAAGTCGCTGCAGCCGATGTCGGTGCCGATCCCATCGAGCGCGGGATTCTTGCCATCGTCTCACTCATCCTGCTCGGCAGCATTGGCAAGCGTCTCTACACCAGGGAGCACGCCACAGGACGTCTCGATCCACTCCCTTCTCCCTCGAGCGTGGATGCAAAGTGGCTCGAGGAGCGCGTCTTCAAGCACCTTCCCGAAGTGATTGGCGCGGCATGGGACAACAAAACGTCAGCGTCCGAGGTCGCCGCCGTTCTGGCGCGTTTTGTGTCCGAGGGCCGCATGCGCAGCAGAGTGACGCTCGGTGGCACAGTCGACGATCCGGTGCTTCACCTCGAGCTGCTTGCCGACCGCAGTCGCTTCCATGATTACGAACGGCGTCTCGTAGACGCGCTCTTCGCCGCGAATGAGACCACGACCGACACCGACACGATCAAGGAGCGGTACAAGACATCCGGTTTCGATCCGGCGCAGAAGATCAGTCGGTCGCTGAAGGACCTCGTAAAGTCCCTGGTGCCTGGTCGCGATCCCTCTCGACCTCCGGCATTGCCCAGCCTCCTGGCCTTTCTTGGCGCGATCGCGCTGCTCGGGACTGCGGTGGCACGGGAGCCGGCCGATGCGCCCGTGATCTTTCTCGTTGGTGCGCTCACCATCGTCTGCTACTTGTTCGCGCTGGGCGGGGCCGCCTCGTGGAGGAACCGGGTCCACGGCGTCGGCAGGGCGGCACTCTACTTCCTGGTGCCGGTGGCGATCGCGCTCGCAGCGCTTCTGTTCGTTGTCGTGTCGGGTGTGACGCTCGCGAGCACGGTTGCCCTGGCGGGACTGTCGTTGCTCTTCCTGGCGCTGGCGAACAGCGTCTTCAACCAGGCGCGTTCGCGCGAAAACACTGAACGCATCGGGTTCCGACGCGGGCTTGCGACCGCCCGCGCGTTCTTCATCGATGAGCTGGAGCGCGATACGCCACGCCTCCAGGACTCCTGGTTCCCGTATCTCATCGCGTTCGGGCTTGGCAAGCACATGGACAAGTGGTTCGAGGCGTTCGGCGGCGAGTCGGCAGCCGCGCTCACGCAGGTCGGGCACTCGTCAGGCGGCCGGGGCGGCAGTAGCGGCAGCGGCAACAGCGGCGGTGGTTGGACCGGTTTTGGTGGTGGCGGTGGATTCAGCGGTGGCGGTTCCAGTGGGTCGTGGGCGGCAGCCGCTGGATCGATCGCTGCCGGCGTCTCCGCGCCAAGTTCGAGTGGTGGTGGCAGCTCGGGCGGTGGCGGTGGCGGTGGCAGTGGCAGTTCCGGCGGTGGCGGTGGCGGTGGCTGGTAGACCGACGCGCCGCAAGCTCACCGCAGTTATCTCCCATCTCCCATCTCCCATCTCCCATCTCCCATCTCACATCCGGCTTGCCCTCGTGACCCGTCAACCTACCGGATCAGCGACAGCGTGGTGCCAAGTGGTCGTAGTGGCGCTCCTGGTGGCGAGCTCGCCCCAGGCAGCAGCTTCGCAGGACGGAGCGGACGGCACGACTGCGGCGCGCGTGTACCCGATCAACCCTGAGACCGCGGCGCGGCCAATCACTCGCGCCACGCGCACGACGCAACCCATCACGATTGACGCTCAACTCGACGAGCCTGACTGG
>DATCIJ010000208.1:0-8019 GCA_036507855.1 Gemmatimonadaceae bacterium
GCGTATGTCCCGTGGGGAAGGATGTCGCCACGAAAGTGGAGTTGCGGCACTTCAGTCACTCGAACGCCGAACGTCTCCCAGGCAAACCGCACCGCACGCTCGGCGGAAAGCGGCAAGGGATCCGGCCAGTTGAGGGGAACGCCCCGTGCGTACCAGGCAGTAGTCAGCGATGAGTAAGGCTCGATCGGAGCGCCGTCGGCGAATCTGATGTCGTTCCCGTCAATCGCGACCTGCACCGTCATCTGAAGATCACTTTCCGATCCACACATGGGGATGAGCCATTGTGGACCAAAGCGGCGCAGAAACGATTGCGCCGCACTCACCGAAACGGAGTCGGGGATGATCAGATCCAACTGCGAGCGCACGAAGTGCGCGTCGCTACAGAGTGTCAGGAGATGAGGGTCGGTCCAGTATCCCCCGCGCTCCGCCTCAACCACGCCGCGGAGCAGCAACTGATTGGTTACGTAGCGGGCGAACTGGAGGGTCTGCGCCTTCGCGACCTGAATTGAGACCTGCGTCGTGGAGGTGCCTGGCAGCTCGAGGTTGAATCGGCCGTCGGGGCGAAGCGCGGCCAGTGCTGCGCTGGTCACCATCTCGGGAGTGACGTCCCGCCCGTAGACCACAACGGGACTGCTCGTCGACTCGCAGCCGAACACCCCGGACGCTGCGAGAAGGGCAGGGATCAGTGAGCGCACGGACGCGCCTACACGGATGACCTCGAGGAAGTTCCACGACTGCAAAACATTGAACCACGGAGTTCACAGGGTTTCACAGGTAAGACGCGACGGTCTTGAGGTCCTTGCTCCGTGAACTCCGTGAACTCCGTGGTTAATGCTTTTTCTGGAATTCTGTTTTCGCCATCACCGCTTCAAGCGATGCACCGCGACCGTTTGCACGTCGAGGCTATCGCGTCGAACGACGACGACGGCATCGCCGCGAACGTCTTCGAGACGGGTCAGCGGCGGAAGCTTGAGGATGGCAATCGGCTGGCCGTCGGCGGCAATAATGCTCCATTGATCACCCGGTATCTGAACGGCGGTGCCCATTCGCGTTGCTTCGAATCGCTCGACCCAGAGATTGCCGACTGGATCGACGAGCACGCGACCAACTGAGGGGCGGTTCGCCGGGAGAATCTCGGGAGCGAAGTTCATTGCGAACGGGTTCGGCGGAAGCGGGCGCCTCGAGATAAGCGCGATGGCCTCACCGCGCACGCGTTCAACCTCTTCCTTTTTGAGCGGCGCGTCCCGTGCGGGCCACCGTATCTCACCCGTCGTGGTGAAGCTTGAGTCGAGGTAGGTGATCTCGAACGCGGCGCCCGACCCGAAGTAGACGCGATCCTTCGCACGCGCCACGAACGGCCGGTTCGAAAACGGCAAACGTGTGGTCCCGCGCTCATAGAGCCCCGTATACATCCCCTGAAACGTCGGGGAGGTCCTGAGGACACGGCCCGCTCCATCCCGCAAGGTCAGGTGCGCTCGCATCGGCCAACGACGGACGCCGGCGCCCGCGGGCACCGAGTCCTGTGGCGTGACTGCCAGCTGAAAGACCACCAGCAGCGAGTCGCGCCAGGGCCAGGCATCGGCCGGCCAGGAATCGAGCGAACCACCATCGGCCAGGTTCACGCTTCTCAGGAATCCCGAGTCCGGATGCCAGAACGAAAGCCGGCGAAGTGAGGGGTCGAAGGTCGCGATGGTATCACCGCCGCTGACGGTGACCGACTCGAGCCGGCGCATTTCTCCGGGGCCGTCACCGCGGCGACCGAGTGAGCGCACGAAGCGGCCACTCGCATCGTAGATGAGAAGTCGGCTCGAGGCCACGTCGCCCACGACGAGTCCACCGTTCGACAGAAACCTCACCGGTCCGACGAACGCAAACGCGGTCTCGTCGCCGGTTTCGGCGCCGGTCAACACGCGCGAAGGAGCAGGTGCGAGCGTCCACTCCGGCAGTGACTCCGGCATCGCGCTGATGGTCGTTATGCGCACCCCGGCCGAGTCGCCGATCTCGATCCGCCCATCGGAAGCCTGGTTCCCACCACAAGCGAGGATGAGGAGCGGGCCAGCCAACGGCCAATAACGTCGAAAGCCGCGGAACCGCATGAACCACAGAGGACATGGAGTAACCCAGAGGGCCGATTTCACCAATCGTTGTCCTCCGTGACCTCGGTGTCCTCTGTGGTCAATGCTGTTCCAGAAGCCTGAGGAATGCGTCGACTGCGGGTGGACCAGAGCCTGCTCCCTCGTCGTGCTTGAAGTAGACGTAGGCCTCGGACCACGGCTGCTCCTTCACCCGGGCAGCCCATTCCGCGAGCGACTTCGCGTCGTAGTCGAACCGGTGCAAGCGCACGTATCCCCACGATGCACTGGCAATGGGCGGCGTCGCGAAGTCGTCCTGGTCGATGATCGTCATCGCCACGTCCTTCGCCCGCAGCGCCTCGACGACGTCTTCGTCGAACCAGCTCGAGTGCCGGAACTCAAAGGTGAACTTCCGCCCACCGGGCAGGAACTCGAGGAACGTCCGGAGCCGGTCGATGTCCTTCTTCATGTTCGGCGGCAACTGGAACAGCACGGGTCCCAGCTTGTGGCCGAGCAGCTCGGTGTTCTTCATCAGGTAGTAGACCAGGTCCTTCGACTCCGGCTTGAGCCGCGCGTGGTGAGTGATGCGCTGGCTGGCCTTTATGGCGAAGGTGAACGTCTCCGGCACCTGCGACGCCCAGTCCTGCAGCACGTTCTCGCGCGGCATGCGATAAAACGTGTTGTTGATCTCCACTGTCGGAAACCGGCTCGCGTAGTAGCCCAGCATCCCCTCGGCCTTGAGGTCCTCGGGATAGAACGAGCCCTTCCACTCCTTGAACGCGTAGCCGCTGGTGCCGGCCAGGAGTCGCACGACGGCTGCCTTACGACGCCTTACGGGCCTTCTTCTTCTTCGACTCTGCTTCCTCCTCTTCCTCCTCGTTGCCTCCGCCCGCTGCGAGGCTCGCCTTGAGGGCCTCCATGAGGTCGATGATCTTGCCGCCGCCGTCCTGGGCCGGTTCGGTCGTGATCTCGTGGCCCTCGACCTTGCCCTGGATGGCCTCGAGTACGCGCTCGCGCACGGTGTCCTTGTACTTGGCCGGCTCGAACGAATCGGTCGTGCCCTGGTCGATGAGCTGCTTGGCCAGCTTGAGCTCGGTTTCCTTGACGTCGCCTTCGGGGATCGGCACTTCCGTGGGTGACTTCATCTCGTCGGCGTAGTGGAGCTGTTCCATGACGATGACGCCGTCCCGTGGACGCAGGAGCACGAGGTGCTGCTGGCCGCGGGTCGCAAACTGCCCTAACGCGGCACGGCCCGTCTCCTTGAGCGCCTTCGCCAGCAGCCGGTAGGCCCGGTCGCCGCCCTTATCTGGTCCGAGATAGTAGACGCGATCGAGATACTCGCGGTCCACTTCGGCCAGCGGGACGAACTCGGCGATGTCGATGGTCCCGGTCGCCTTCTCTTCGAGCGCCTTCAACTCGTCCGGCGTGAAGGTGACGTACTGATCCTTGGCGAATTCATAGCCTTTCACCATCTCGTCGCGCGCGATGACCTCGTTGTTGTCCTTGGGGCAGATGTACTGCTGCTTCACGCGCGTGCCGCACTTCTTGTGGAGCATGTTGAACGAGACGCTCGCGCGCGATTCGGAGGACGAATAGATGTGCACCGGGACGGAGACGAGGCCGAAGGAGATCGTGGCGGTGCCGGTTGACTTGACGGGCATTGGATCAGATGGGGGATGAGAGATGTGAGATGGGCGAGAATTGACCGCGGCTTCTCCCTTCTGAGCCTGCCGCGAGGGTGGTAGGGGACGCAAGGGGGGCATTTGTTGGCGGTCCCTTGGCCGGGCTGGGCCAGCTGCCGCTACCCTGCTACTTCCATACTTCTATATCGACAACTATAGTTCACCATATGAAGACTACTGTAGAGATATCTGACAGCCTGTTCGCCGAAGCCAGGCGAGTGGCCCAGAGGGAGAAAAGGTCGCTGCGGGCGTTGATCGAGGAAGGCCTGCGTCAGGTTATCGGGCAGCGCCGGTCGAAGCGCGGTCAGTTTCGAATGCGGAAAGCGAGTTTCGGCGGACAAGGCTTGCAATCCGATTCGGGGTCCTGGGAGGAAATTCGCCGGAAGGCGTACGAGGGACGCGGCGAATGATCGCCGTGGACACCAACCTTCTCGTGTATGCGCATCGTGAGGACTCGCCCTGGCATGCCGCCGCCGTGCGTTGGCTCAACGAGGTGGCGGAGGGAACTGCCCCGTGGGCGATCCCCTGGCCATGTCTGCACGAGTTCCTGGCGATCGTCACACATCCGCGGATCTACCAGCCACCCACGCCGCGCGAGATCGCGGTGGACCAGGTTGACGCGTGGATGGAGGCTCCGGGACTGGTCTTGCTCGGCGAGGGAGAGGGGTACTGGCCAGCGCTGAGAGAGGCCGTGCTGGCCGGCGGCACAGTGGGGGGGCAGGTGCACGATGCGCGAGTGGCCGCGCTCTGTCGCCATCATGGCGTCGCCGCGTTATGCACCGCCGATCGCGACTTCAGCCGTTATCCGGGGTTGGCGGTGCGGAATCCCCTGGTCGCGTAGTCAAGTGTCGCGCTGCAACCGTTGAGCGGCTCGGATGCTGTCGCTCAGTACTTCCTCGACACAACCAGTTTTGATCGCTCGAAGGTTGCTGTTTCGCCTTCGACCTTGGTCCGACGGCGAATGCAATGCCATCGCCCCCGGGTTCGCCTCGAGATAGTTGAGGAGGGCCTGCCGTTTTACCTCTGTGGAACGCTGTGGACCCTGTGGTTCCCTTTTTTGATGTTGGTCGCCCGTCGCCCGTCTCAGAAGTTTCCGTCGAGCCCCAGCGTCCATATGAATCGCGACTCGAGACCGCCACGACGCAGCGGCATCAACGCGTTCGCGACGAGGATTGGCCCACCCGGCGTCCTGAACTTCATGCCGAACGAACCGTAGATGCGATGGTCCCTGATGTTGGGGATGTTCGTCGGCGAGATCGTGCGCGTCACAGGGAACCCATACGTCACGTCTCCAGGCAGTCTTAACGAACTCTCGCCAACCTGCCATTCCGTGAGAGCATCCACCGCGATCGTGGCCCAGTCGGACAATGGCTGGTCGAATCCACCGGCCGCGAGAATCGCATCGTTGCGACCGCCACGCGCGGCGTAACCCACGTTGACGTGCGGCGCGAAGTCGCCTAGGCGCGTCGAAGCGAGCAGAATCCCTCGCAATGACAGGTGACCGGACCCCGTCAGGTCCTCCTCCGAACCGGTGGGCAGGCGCGCATCGGCCATGAGAGCCACACCAGTATTCTCGTCCGCGACCAGGCTCCACTTCGTGCGGATGGCGATGTCTCCCAGTCCGGTGGCGAATCCAAACGTGGCGGCATTCGCCGACAACACCGGGCGGGCGGAATCACCGGCGAAGAAATGCGACGTGGGGACTCCGAACGGGAAGAACTGACCGGTGCTCCGTCCGGTCATGCCGGTGTGCACGATGGGCACGGCCAGCCCGATATCCACATGGTCAGTCACGCCCCATGTGGTGAAGAACGTCGTCACCAGCAGGTTCACGCTGAGGTCGAGCTTTACCTGCAGCACGTCGTTCTCGCGCAGCGGCTGGCCGAGTCCTGCTGGCGGGACGTCCTCGTGCGAGAAATTGAGGATCAGCTGGTTCAGCGGCACGCCGCGTAGCGACGTGAAGTTCAGCCCGGACATGTTCGCGCCGACGACGAACCTTCCCTTGCCCAGGGTCTGGGCCCGTTCTCCGAAAATCGGACCTAACGAGGTAGACGTCCGCACGGGAAGGCCGCCCACGAAGCGGAAGGTCGCGCCGCTGGCCGTGGCCGACAGCGGAAGGTTGGCGGCGCTGGCCGCGATCGCATCAGCCAGGAAACCGAGGATCGCGCCGTTGTTGGCGATGACGTCCGGCAGGAAGTGATTGCCGTGTCCATTGGTCGCGTTCACCGAGTTGTCGAGACAGAGCGGCGCGCCGCACTCGCCGAAACTGAAGAGCTCGCGGATCCGGTCGCGCATGCCCTGGGCGGACGCAGTACTTCCGCTCGCCGCAAGCAGGCACAAGCCCACCAGCGCGCAATGCAGGCGCTTCATTTCTCCCCCGTTTTGTTCAGTTGACCAGCGCGACCAGACGCCATTCACCGCCGCGGCGCTCGAGGCGCGCCCGGAGCGACACGGGGACGGTCGACGTCTGACCGCGCCGTGTCGTGACCACGTTGCTTCCCCGAACGCGGGCGGTGGCCACGTCTCCGGTGATGGCGATGTCGGTGACGGACCAACTTGGCGTCATCGTCCCGCCCTCACGCCACAGCGCTTCGAGTCCTTCGCGCTGATCGGCTGGCATCCCCGCGTAGACACGCCTCGCCAGCGCGAGATCACTGCCGGCGAGCGCCCTCGCGTAGGATTGGATGACGGCCGTGACTTCGGTGGCCGGATCGACAGTCGGCCGAGGTACCGAGGACGGCGGAGTCTGCGGGGAGGTGGAAGCCGCGGAGACGGGCGGCGGCTCCACTGGCGGCAGTGACCTGGTGGTTTCGGCCTTCTGCTGCACCGGAGCGCCTGACGATTCGGCGCGCTGTGAGACCGTGCTGCGATTCGAGTCTCCTGCGGGCGCTCCGATGCCGGCAACGACAGGATCGCGGCGAGTTGGCGGAGGTTCGACCACGCGCTGGTTCGACGGTGGCTGCACGTTCGCCTTCACCGCGTTCTCGGGCGCCTTTGCCACGGAAGGTGTCGGCGCCGGGACGGATACCGATTCCGCGGTGACTTTCGGCGGTCCCGCGGTCTCCGGAGCGAGTGCCAATCCCGGCTGCCTCGAATCTGACATGATCTTGGCGCCGAGGAAACCAACGACGATAAACCCAGCCGCCGCTGCCACGAGGAGCATGGGATTTCGTGCGACTCTCGCCGCGGCGCCACGTGCGGCGCGCGGAACGGGACTGCGCGGCGTCTGGGCCTGCGACACGATCCGGTGCGTAAGACCGGTCTTGGCCAGCGCGATGAGTTGGCTCCGCGACGGGTCGTCGTGCTGGAGTGGCCTGGCGCCGGCTGCGGCAACCGCTTCTTCCATCGACGACCAGCGCGCGGCGGGATCCTTCCTGAGCATCCGCATGACCGCGTCGCAGAGCTGATCGGGAACGTCCGGACGAAACAAGCGGATGGACGGCGGGTCATCGTGGAAATGGCTGTACATCAGCGCCATCATCGACGTGCCCGTAAATGGTGGCCGGCCCGTGAGCATCTCGTAGGCGACCACGCCTAGCGAGTACTGATCGGACGCTCCCGTCACTCCATCCGCGGTGGCCTGCTCGGGGCTCATGTAGGTCGGTGTCCCGATGGCCATGCCGGTAGATGTCAATCCTTCACTCTCGGTCACCTTCGCGATGCCGAAGTCGGTGACGACCGCCCAGCCCTCGTCATCGATGAGGATGTTGCCCGGCTTGATGTCGCGGTGGACTACGCCGTGACGGTGCGCGTAACCCAGCGCCCCGCCGACCTGTGCCAGAATGCCATGGACCATCGGGACCGGGAGTTGCCCGAGCTCCCGCATGACCGAGTCGAGCGGAGTTCCTTCGACGAGCTTGATGACGCAGAACAGCAGGCCATCGATCTCGTGGACGGCGTAGATGGGGATGATGTTCGGATGACTCAGCCCAGCGGCGGTGCGGGCCTCGCGCTTGAACCGCTCGACCATCCCGGCGCCATGGAGCATCGCCGGCGACATGACCTTGATGGCGACCTTGCGATCGAGGCTGATCTCGTGCGCGAGGTACACGGTGGCCATGCCGCCGCGCCCGAGTTCGCTGTGGATGTCGTACGTCCCGAGCGTAGCCTTCCGCAGGCGCTCGAGGAGCTCCTGGGCGGCGCGCTCCTCGGTCGCGACTGACTCGGACTTGATTGGTGTTGGGACGCTCGACATCTGTCAGAGGAATCAGGGCTCTCTAATGTAGGTTCCCTGCGCGAGTCCGCTACCTGACGCGTCTCCCGGG
>DATCIJ010000209.1:0-3381 GCA_036507855.1 Gemmatimonadaceae bacterium
TGCCAGCGCATGGGTGAGATAGACCAGACCTGCCTTGCTCACGCCATGCGGTACGTACGCCGGCCAGGTCTCGAAGGCGGCCAGGTCGGCGATATTGATAATCGACCCACCCTCCGGAAGGTGGCGCGCGGCCTCCTGCGCAATCAGGAACGGCGCCCGGAGATTCAGGTCCATGACCGAATCCCAGTCCTCCGCCGAAATCTCGCCCACTGGCATGCGCACCATGACGGCGGCCGAGTTGATCACCACGTCCAGCCGACCCAGCGAGGTAACGACGTCGCGTACCATGCGACCGGGAGCGTCGGGCGCAATGAGGTCGGCCTGGAAGAGCGTCGCCTTTGCTCCGGCGTCCGCGATCTCCCTGACCGCCGCGTCCACCTTGGACGCTGACGCGTGGTAGTGCAGCGCGATGTCATATCCGCTCCTGGCGAGACCGACCGCCAGCGCGCGGCCGACTCGATGCGCCGCTCCGGTCACCAGGGCGACCGGTCGCTCCGTGGAGGTCGTCATCGCTGGGTCATGACGTGTGCCCGCCGCCGGACCTGACAGCGTGGACGCGGGCCTGCTGAAGCTCGAGCCATTCACCGGGAACCTTCATTGAGCCGACCACGCGGACGCCATCCGCGCTGCCGTGGGAATCGGATCCGCCACTGGGAACAAGATCGAAATGCCGGGTCAGCGCCAGAAGCCGGGCGCGGTCGTCTGCCGAATGAGACGGATGTATGACCTCGACGCCATCGAGCCCCATCGCCGCGAGGGCCTCGATTCGCTCTCGGCTTCCCTCCGCGCCGGGATGGGCGAAGACCGCAATCCCGCCACTGCGATGAATCAGGTCAATGGCCTCCGGAATGGTGATGCGCCGCTTGTCGAGGTACGCCGGGCGGCCGGCGCCGAGGTAACGATCGAACGCATCGCGCAAGTCCATCGCCCAGCCGTTCTCCACAAGCGCGCGTGCCACGTGTGGCCGGCCTATCGCCGCGTCGCGAGCCACTGCGAGCACGTCATCGAACGTAATTCGCACGCCGAGTCCGTTGAGCAGGCGCACGATCCCTTCCGCGCGTTCACGACGGGCGGCGCGGAAGACGATGAGCGCGTCACTCATCTCCTCCAGCCGCGTGATGTGCAGACCGAGCACATGCACTTCATTGGACCCTTCGTACGCGCTGAGCTCGACGCCGGCGACAAGTTCGATCCCTGCCGCCCTCGCCGTATCGCGCGCCGCGGGAATTCCCTCGACGGTGTCGTGATCGGTGAGGGCGAGTGCCTGCAGCCCGGCGTCGCGCGCCGCGAGTACAACGACCTCCGGCGCGTTCGTGCCATCGGACGCGGTCGAATGAAGGTGGAGATCGATGTGCCGCGCGCTCACGGCCGGCGCGGCGGCGACGGTCACGGGGAGTAGCCGGCTTCGGGCGAGGTCTCCCCCGGCTGCGACTGTGCGAACAAGCAGCGGATATCCTCGTCGGGCATTTCGGTCAGTGCCTGCTCGCGCGAGCGCGTCCCCTGCGGACTGTAGCGCGTCACGCGAACCTCCCGCGAATCACCCGTGCCGGCGATGAACAGGAGTCCGAACTCATCGTGCTCGTACTGGGTGATGTAGCCTGAGGGGAAGACACGCCAGGCCTTGCCGTCGATGCTGATTGAACGAGTGGGCATGCTCAGGACAGCTCCAGTTCGATGAGGACTTCGGCCGGCTCCATCCCGGCGAGCGCTCGCGCGCCCTCGATGATCGTCGTTTCGCCGGCTTCGATGAATTCCAGGAATGCGTCGGGGTCCGTGGGACTTCGGAATACCCAGTGGTGACACCCCTCTCGGGCAAGAACCTCACGGCGCGCCAGCCACCGCCGAGCCGCTTCGGGCTGGTCAGCCGGCTGTACGCGCTGCCATTCGGCCGTGAGCGCGCGGGGCACGGCTCAGGCTCCCGGCTCGGGAATCGATTCGAGCTGCTGTTTCACGAATCCAAGAAACCGGTCGGCGTCCGCTCCGTCGACGACTCGATGATCGAACGAGAGGAAGAAGTGCGCACACGTTCGAATGGCGATGAGATCCTCGCCCTCGGTGCCCTTCACAACCCGGGGCCGCTTCTCGATCGTGCCCGTGCCGAGAATAGCCACCGTCGGTTGGGGGATCACCGGAGTGCCCATGATCGAACCGAAGACGCCCGGATTCGTGATGGTGAAAGTCGCGTCCTGCACTTCCTCGGGCTTCAGCTTCTTCGCGCGCGCGCGCTGGGCGAGGTCATTGAGGGACCGCGTCAATCCGGCGAGCGAGTAGTTGTCCGCATCGCGAATCACCGGAACGATCAGGCCCCAGTCGAGCGCGACGGCGATGCCGATGTGGTAGTGCTTCCGATGCACGATGTCATTGCCGCGCACCGCGGCATTGATCACGGGGAACCTCTTGAGTCCCTCAACGACGGCCTGAATCACGAACGGCAGGTAGGTGAGCTTGTCGCCGCGCTGATCGAATTCCGGACGGAGCTTGTCGCGAACGCGCGTCACGCGCGTGAGATCGACCTCGAACACCGTTGTAACGTGTGCCGAAGTCTGCTTGGAGAAGGCCATGTGACCCGCCGTGAGCCGGCGGATCTTGCTCATCGGCTCCACGACATCACCGGGCCACGGTGTCACGACCGGCGGCTGGTAGTCGAAGCCCGCTGGCGCATACATCGACGTGCGGGGCGCAGCGGTGGGCACTGGCGCACCGGACTCGAGGTACGCCGTGAGGTCCTTCTTCGTTACGCGGCCCGCGATTCCGGTCCCGCTCAGCGACGCGATTTCCACGCCGTGCTCGGCGGCCATTCGACGCACGAGTGGTGAGGATTTCGTGCGCAGCCTTTCCTCCAGTGAGCCGGGCGCGGCTGCCGGTTGTGCCACTGCCGGCGCCGGCACCCGGCCATCAGGAGCCGGCGTGGCGGCTTCGCCATCAACCCTGGCGGCGGCCTGCGCCGGCTGCGGACGCAACGGTTCCGTCGCAGGCGAAGTCGCGACAGCGGCGACGCTCGCGTCGGTCTCGAGACGAGCGACGACCGCGTTCACCGGAACCGTCTCGCCTTCCTTTACGAGGATCTCGGCGAGAACGCCAGCGCTGATGGCCTGGACCTCGGAATCGACTTTGTCGGTGGAGATTTCGAAGATCGTCTCGTCACGCTTCACCGCGTCGCCGACCTTCTTGAACCACTTCGTCAGCGTGCCTTCGGCAAGCGATTCACCCATCGAGGGCATCAGGACATCCATTCGGGCCAACGTTCAGTCCTCAACTGGTTGGGCGCGCCGAATCGGCGCGCCGGAGTCGACGCAGGACCAGGATCGGCAGCGTCGTGGCTCCCAGAATCATGCCAGCGGCGGCGAAGTAGTACCAGTCACAGGCCGGCGTCCCCTCGAT
>DATCIJ010000210.1:0-4779 GCA_036507855.1 Gemmatimonadaceae bacterium
CCGTGGGCGTGGTCGGCTCGAACGGCGGCACCGCGGAGACGCGCTTCATCGTCGACCAGGCGGACCTGGTGGTGTTCGTGGGCTGCCGCGCGGGGTCGGTGACCACGGAGCGCTGGCGCCATCCCGCGCCGGGGTCGGTGACGGTGATCCACATCGACGTCGACGCGTCGGTGATCGGGGCGAATTACCGCGTCGACGCGCCGCTGGTGGCGGATGCGAAGCTCGCCCTGGCGGCGCTCAATGCCGCGCTCGACGCCGTGCGCCGGCCGCTCGATGCGGTGCTCGTGCGCGAGGCGAAGGAGCGCAAGTTCGCTTCCTTTGCGGCACTGGCAGTGTCGGACGAGCGCCCGATCAGGCCCGAGCGGGTGGTCGCCGAGCTTTCGCGGGTGCTGGATGAGGATGCCGTCGTCGTGGCGGATCCGGGGACGCCCTGTCCTTATTTGTCCGCTTACTACCCGGTGCGTAAGGCCGGACGGACCCTGTTCTCCAATCGCGCGCATGGCGCGCTCGGCTACTCCATGGCGGCTGCGGTCGGTGCCCATTTCGGGCGGCCTGCCGTGAAGACCGTCGCCGTAATGGGGGATGGGTCCTTCGGGATGTGCGCAGGGGAGTTGGAAACCCTGGTTCGCTATCAGTTGCCCATTACGCTGGTCGTGATTCGCAATGCCGTGTATGGCTGGATCAAGGCGGGGCAGAAGACGGGGTATGGGGGGCGGTATTTTTCCGTCGATTTCGGCGTGACCGACCACGCGAAAGTGGCGGAAGCGTTCGGGGTGAAAAGCTGGAAGGTGGAAGATCCTTCGAATCTCGGCGCGGCGCTGAAGGAAGCGATCGCGTTCGGCGGGCCCACGCTGGTGGACGTGGTGTGCCAGCCGCTGCAGGAGGCGCGGGCGCCGGTGTCCGAGTGGGTGGCGTAGATGGACCGCAAGGAACAGATCGACGCCGTGCTGTTGCAGCTGCCGGGCGTCGTCTCGAAGAAAATCAACCAGCTCGACGCCTATTTCGTCAGCGACCGGATGTTCGCTTGCATCAGTGGCAAGGGCGTCGGACTGCGCCTGCCCGCCGCCACCGCGACCGAACTGCAGTTCTCCAGGGACAACGTCCACCCGTTCCAGCCGGGCGGCACGGTGGTGTCCAAGGAGTGGATCCAGATCGAGCGTGCCGACGCGGCGGAGTACGAGAAGGATCTCGAGCTGTTTCGGGCGTCGATGGAGTTCGTGAAGGGCGGGCGGACCCGCTAGCGCGCTCCCTCTTGTCGGCCATCCGCCTTGAATCCTTCGTGGAACGTGACGGTGCCCTGCGGAGTATGCCCATCGAGCGACAGAGCGAGGAACACCTCCTGTGGCACTCCCTCATGCACAAGTCCCGGCACGTTCTTGAAACCCAGTTTCCTGTAGTAATCCGGATGCCCCACCAGGCAGCAACCTCGAGCATTCAGGGCTTTCAGCCGCAATAGTCCTTCCTGTACCAGAGCCTTGCCAGTGCCCTTCCGCTGGTACTCCGGAAACACCGAAACAGGTCCAAGTCCGTACCAGTCCCGCGTGCCGTCCGATAGGGTCACGGGAGAGAACGCGATATGCCCGATCACACGGCCATCGACTTCTGCGACCAGCGAGACCGTCAGGGCCTTGGCGGCACGCAGCGCCTCGATCACGAACTGCTCTGTGTGGTTGCTGATTTCCAAGGTCCTGAACGCTGCGATAGTCACCTCGGTTATCGTGCCGGCATCGGCATCCGTCTCGTTCCTGATCACGAGCGTCGGATTCATGAGTCCCCGGGTCGACTTTTTTGTCGGCCAACGTTGTGGTGAACGGCGGGTCGTGACGGCATTCGGGGCCGTTACCGTATTGGCGGCCCGTCCGTTGCACCTGCAGTTGGGCGATCAGCGCGCGATGCCGCTGCCAAGTTTGAAGATACGAATCGCATTGGTTTCGGCGATCTTCCTCGCCGTTTCCGGTTTCAGTTGCCCGAGGAGTTCGCGAAATCGACTGACGCGCCGTGAGTAGTTCTTGCGGTTGTTCCCAGGCGCGTGCGCGATGTCCATGCCAAGTACGAAGCGGTCGGGCAATTCTTCATACAGCGCCTTCATGTCCGGAAACAGTTGGCCGTCCTGCTCGATGAGCGCGGTGAATTCCTCCATCCGCGGCCATCCGGTGCCGTAGCCCGTAGTGCCCACGTTGGTCATGCCGGCAAGGTCGCAGAACAGGTTCGGATGGCGGGACAGCATGCCACGGATGACCGGCGTCTTGCTGCGCCCGCAATTGTGTGCCCAGATGAAGCGCGCAGTCGGGTATTCGGCCAGTAATCTTGAAAAATCGTCTACTGGCGCGGGATGTCCTTCCATATGGACAACCAAGGGCACATCGAACCGCGCCGCCAATGCGCTCATTTTCAGCATGAAGGTCGAATAAATCGGATTGTCCTGCTCCGCGTGCAGCCCGCGTGAGTAAGCCCAATGACGCACGATGAACTCGCCGATCCCGAAAAACCGTCCGGTCGCCAGCTTGCGTTCGGTCTCCTCGAGTAGTCTCTCCACTGCGGGGTCGGGAGTCTGCCACTTGTGCGATCCGGTGAGTAGCGGCTGCTGCATACCCACCAGTGGAAAGAACCTGCCCTGATACCTTTCGGCAAGGCGCACGGCATCCTCGTCGCTTCCAGGCAGATCGCGCGGTCCCTCCGGGCCCGGGTAGTAACGCGCCATCACGGTCCGCCGCGTCACGTTGTTGCTGTCCATCGCTTCGACCATCGTCTCCCAATTGAAGGAAGCACCGAGATGGCCGTGCGCATCGACAATCGGCCCTTGGTAGGGCTGCGCCAAGACCACGGCGCTTGGAAAAGACACCAAAGATAAGACGAAGAGGCGAAACCATGCGCTACGCATGCAATCGATCGCTGACGCCCAACGCTCGCGTTGAACGGCAGCCGACGAGCGAAGCGAGGAGGGCCCGGCAAGCAAGCGAAGCGCGTTTGCGTTCGTCCGCTCGAACGCGGGGTCAGGCGGCGTCTCGAGGTGGCTCACGTTGGCTGGGGCATGCTGTGCCACCAGATCCGCGACTCTGAGCAGAGCCCGCCAGAGAAGGTCGCTTGCAGTACCCCGTCAAGCACCATGCGCGGCAAAGGATCACCCGGCTTTCGGGCGACCAAGTTCGTACCCGTGGACTTGGCCCAGACTTGGAACAGCTTCTCAGACGCCACCTGGTACGCGACGTGCCAGTGCGCGATGCCAGCGCTTGAGGTGCTAGCGAGGATCTCGAACGTGACTTGGACATCCTCTTGAAGCTTCACCCGCTTCCAGTATTCCGTGAGCTGGGCGGTTCCACGTTGCACCTGGAACGGTGTGTTGTGGTACTGGCCGTCCGGGAGGAACAGCGCGGCAAACATGGATTCATCGCGCTGCTCCCAGGCAGCCTTGTAGCCTTGCATGAACTGTTCGATGTTCACTAGGACCTCGGGTTGGTGCTGGCGTGTGCGGCGCCTAACGTTCGAGCTCACCGGCGGGCCAGCTCGGGGCTCGCATTGGTTTAAAGGTGGCGGCCCGTCCGCGCTGGAGCGAAATGTTAGGTGCCGGCACGAGATGCCTTCCGCTTGCGCAAAGCCTTGTGTATCACCGACACACCTGCGGCAAGGGAGACGACAAGCAGCACCGGCAGAAGCAAGACGAGATCTGCGCGAATATTGCACTCACCTGTGCAATTCGCGCGATACCAAAGTTCATACGGAACGAAACCAAGCCACAGTAGCACCGCGGCTCGAGCAATGACGCCACGCGAGTAGAGCCACGCGGTCGCGAACAGCAGAGCGAGCGCGACTACTATGAGCAAAAGCGTCAGCATTGGCGTTTACATCGGCACTCAACGTTCGGCTTCAGGCGCGCGCCGCTCGCGGCACGTCGCTCTGCAAGCCGTTGTTCGGTGGCACCAGTCCGTGTAGCGCACGCCTCGACGGCTGATGATCGCATTCGTCACATCGCGCAGCATGTCGTTCATTGCCATGGCAACTCTCCGCGGGTGGCCCCCTCCACGAGGTGCATCACCGAAGGTTCAGGCACACGTGTGCGTAGGGCTCGGGACCAGCTAGTGGGAAACGCAAAAGTATGCGCCCCGTCAAGCGGCGTGAGTATCTCGTAAGGGTCGCAATCGCGCATCTGAGCATCCAAGGCTGCCATCGTGCCACCGAACGCGCGATGAACCGCGTAAACGCCGCATCCTTCCCCCGTCAGAGCCGCTGCAACTTCTTCTCCGCCCCCGCATACAACACATCCCGCATCGCCTTCGCCGCCTTCGCATGGAACGCCACCGCCTCGGGATCGAAGTCTCGCACCGGCACAGGCGCCCGCTCGAAGTGCCCATACCGATCCTCACCCCTCACCAGTGCAGCGCAATCCCAGCTCCCCACCACCTGTTTGGTCGCAGGCGGCATGAAGTGCATCGACACGCCGATGCGCCGGTCCGCAGACACATTCGGCCCCGACCCATGGGCCGCGCAATAGTTGTGGAGCGACATCTCCCCGGCCTTGAGCGGCATGAACACAGCCCGCGACTCATCCAGCCCCGGAATCGCCTGCCCGCGCGTCAGCATGTTGTCCGCGTCGTAAGTGTCTTCGTGGGGGAGGGTGTCGCCCATGTGCGACCCCGGCATCACTTTCATGCATCCGGCACCGACGCTCGCCTCGGAAATCGCGAGCCAAGCAGTGACGACGTTCCGCGAGGACAGTCCCCAGTAAGTGTTGTCCTGGTGCCAGGACACGAAGCTCTTGGAGCCCGCATCCTTGATCCAGAA
>DATCIJ010000211.1:0-16166 GCA_036507855.1 Gemmatimonadaceae bacterium
TTTCAGCGTCTGGTTGCCGACACGGCGTGAAGCAACTATTCTCGAAATTCATGCCGGTTCGATGGAGACCGCCGCCGATGCCAAAGTATGTGATCGAACGGTTCATTCCCGGTGCGGGCAAGTTGTCGCCTGAGGAACTCAGGGCGATTTCTGTGCGCTCGTGCGAGGTCCTGAACAAGCTTGGACCGCAGATCACCTGGATTCAGAGCTACGTCACGGACAACAAGCTCTACTGCGTCTACATCGCGCCAAACGAGGAGATGGTGCGCGAGCATGCTCGCCTCGGCGGATTCCCGGCGAATCACGTGTCGCCGGTAGCGACACTGATCGATCCCACGACGTCGGAGCCCCCCAAGACGTAGGAGTGCGTCATCGCGCAGCCGTCATGTGGTACGGACGGTTCACCGATCTCTGGACCACTTCGGACGAGGCGGCGCTCCAGGCTCGCGTCGGTGCCATTCGGGCACGCATGGATACACTCCGGACGCAAGGGGCGCGCGGGCAATACTGTCACGAATGACGCCACTGACCGTGATCCCCGGCGTTCGGCGCGTTGCGTCAGGATCCTGCGCGGCGGCGAGTCGCGCAAAGAGCGCGATGCAGAGGAAAGTTCGGAACGACATTTTTTCCCGTCACCACCGAGTCGAGCCGCGCTCACGCACCGTCCGTGCCCATGTCGAAATCATAGTGACCACAGTGGCCGAACCGAACACGAGCAGTCCCAATGGTTCCAGGAGGGACCAGTCCGGCCGGAGCATCCACGCAAGGTTCAGGACGGGAAGGAACACGAAGACGGCGAGCACCCATCGTCCAAGAGCGTGGCCACCAGAGAGCGCGGCGAGCGGCAACAACCACAGCATGAACCACGGCCACACGTGACCAACGAGGCCGAGCACGACCACCGCCATCACGGAAAGCGCGGCCGCGCTGAGGCTCACATCGTCGCGCGCGATCAGGTATCGTCTCGCCGCAACAATTGCCACCACCACCAGCGAGCCAAGCAGCAGGACATCGAGCACTCGCCCGGGTGTACTCACTCCGACCTGGTTCAGCGCGTATTGAACGGCGGTTACCGGCGTCAGGAACCTCCACGACCTCATTTCACGAGTGGCGGCGAAGAAATCGAGTCCGCGCCAGTACGGGGCAGTGCACGCCACGGCGAGCGCAGCGGAACACAACCAGGCGATCGCGAGTTTTCCACGTTCACGCCTCGTCGAGAGGCGCGCCGTCAGGAGCGCAACGACGCCTAGCGGCGCGGTTGCGTATTTCACGAGCACCGAGCCCGCGAGCGCAAGCCAGGCTCCGATGGTGCGATGTACGATGGTAAGCCACAGGAACGAAGCGACACCGAAGGCGAGCAGCACATCGTTATGGCCCTCGCCGACCGGAAGTTCCACCGAAGCAGGCAGCCAACCGACGACGCCGATCGCCACGGCGGCGTCTCGTGGAGAGCGCCGTTCGGCGATCCGGCGCACAACCGCGACCGTGCCGAACCACGCGCCGGCCAGGATCGCCTTCTGCACCAACGCCGCCGCGACCACGGAGCGTCCGGTGATGCCGGCGATGGCGGCCGAGACGCTGATCCAGAGCGGACCGTAGGTCGCGTGTTGCGGAATGTCTCGCAGCGGCAGTCCTTCGATGCTGGAGGCGGTGAAGTTGTTGTAGTACGGATTCACTCCCTCCACCACCATTCTTCCCCACGCAATCGACAGCCAGAAGTCCGAGGTGAAGATGGGGTAATGCAGGATGCTCAGCGCCGCGAACACGAGCGTCGCCCGCTGCAGCGTATCAAGGTCCCGACGCTCAATGACGGAGCCCTCCTGCCTGACGAGACGAAGCACCGCAAAACAGGCCATCGTGGCGACGGCGATCGGGAGCAGGTATGCGACCACCCGCGCCGCGTCATGCAAGAGGAGACTGCGACCCGCAACGAAGTCGAGGAGCCCCAGGCCCTCGGCTCCCGGAATCCTGGCGGCGAGCGATGCCAGGAAGGCGAGCCGCTCCGGGACTTTTGCTTCCTGCGGCGCAAATGGTGCGAGGCCATATGAAACCGCCGCCAACGAGGCGTGGGCGGCGGCGGAGACGATAGCCCAGCGACGAATGCGGGCCCGCAAGGGGGGATTGCGGTTCAACGCGAACCTGGGAGGAGGAAGTGCGTGATGGAACGGAGTCGTTGCAGTGCGGCGCTGTCGGCCGTGGTGCCCGCCAGGTTCCGCATCTCCGCGGAGTCCGCGACGAGATCGAAAAGTTGTTCCATGCCGGCGCCGTCTCGGATGTAATGGAGCGATCCTTCCACACTTGAGACCATGGTGCCCTTGGCGACGGGTGTTCCGGGCTCGACGTTGCGCGGTCGCGTAACCCAGGCGAACACCTGCGACGCACTGTCTGCTTTACCATCCTGCCACGTGCTGGCCAATGACGCGCCGGGCACGCCGGCATCGCCGGCGCCGGCGAGATCCGAAATCGTAGCTGCCAGGTCTCGCAAGCTCACCGGCTGATTCGCCCGAACGCCGGCGGGAATGCCTGGTCCCCACATCAGGAGGGGAACCTCGAGCTCCTGCCGGTACAGACCGTTGCCATGCTCTCGAATCCCGTGCTCGCCGAGCATTTCGCCGTGGTCGGACGCGACGATCACGACGGTCTGGTCGAGTACTCCACGCCGTTCGAGCTGTCGGAACAGCGAATCGAGGGCGCCGTCCAGGGTCGCGATGGCGGCGTCGTAGTCGTCCCGCGGCCCGCCGCCTGCGCGAAACTTCGTACGCCACTCTTCTGACCCCGCGTACGGTATGTGGGCGTCGAAGTAGTTAAGAAAAGCAAAGAAGGGAGCACGCCTTGGCTTGTCGAGCCACGTGAGGAACTGGTTGGTGATCAGACCAGCGTGCTTGCGAACATTGCCCCAGCGAGCAGGCTTCCAACCACTGCGGTATTCCTGGATCGCCTGGCCGGCCCCGGATGAAAGGAGCAGTTGACGTGGCCGAGTGACGAAATCTTCGAATCGCTGAAATCCCCGTGCCAGTCCGGACTCGCGGGCGGTGTAGAAGAGATTTGCGGTGAACCCGGCTGTCGCGAATCCTCGGTCCGAAAGCAGTTCGGCCACTGTTCGCTGACCGCGGTCGAGCGATTTATTCCAATCGGCCGAAAGTTCGTTTGGCCAGTGACCGGTGAACATGCTGGCATGCGACGGTAGCGTCCACGGCGCCGTGGAATAGGCTCGCTGGAACACCACGCCCCGCGCCGCCCAACGCTCGAGGTTGGGGGTCGTCGGTCGGGAATACCCATACAGGCTGAGGGATGCTGACCGGACGGTGTCGAGGATGATGAGCAATACGTTAGGCGTCCCCGGCGGAAGAGGAGCAAGTGCGCCGACGGCGCGCCCCTCCCGCATCCTCTGCCACGTCGGCGCGCCGGCAGCGAGACAAGCGAAAGCCGCCCCGAAAACCACCGCCGCGCGTCGCACCATGGAGCGTGTGCGAAGTGGGACGCGGGCTGCCAATTGTCCGAGGGAATTCCCCACACCGACAGCGAGCAGAGCCTGCGCGGCGACATGCAGCTTGTTGTGCATGAGCAGGAACAGCAGGCTGAACGTCGCGGCCGCCGTTGGGACCGCCACGATGAGCCGCCATCCAACGCGGCGGGGGACGGCTTCGCGGGCGAGCGCCATGACCCCGAGAAGCGGCAACATCAGAAGCAGGGCGCACAGCGGCGTCATCCAGACCGAGTCGACGCTCATGTACGAGAAACCGTGCAGTACGTGTCGACGAAAAAGATGCACTGCGACTTCCAGGAATCCGCCGGCCAGAACGATGCCGACGCCCGCGGCGATCAGGTCCAACCGGCTCGGGCTGCCGACGCCAATGCGCTCCTTGTGCGGAGGATCGTCATTCCGGTCCCTCGTCGAGTCGGGAATGGACACGAAGCGCGATGCGATGTGATGCTCGTTAGGAGTGGGACACCCTGTCCACCGTTAGATCAGCGCATCAAGCTACCGGTTGTCGTCGTCAGGCACCAGATCAGTCGTCAGCCTGCGGCATTCCACTGCCGCCCTGCTCGCGCGTCAGCCGGTCATGACGACCGTTCGGCTCTTTACATCGCGTGACTTTGGGCACAGGCTCCGGTGCTGCCCGTGCCGAGTCCGACCATTCGACGCGAACCCGCTCGCCTCATCCTGATACTCCTTGCCGGTGCTGCGACCTGGCTGCTCCTTGCCTGGGCGCTGCGCCGTTCGGCACGCCGTGCGGTGCTTCACCATCGCGTGCGGATCGATCGCTTCAAGCTGACCCGGAAGCGGTACGTGATCGACCAGGTCCTCGCCGACGTCAACGTGCACGAAGCCGTTCGGGCGCACGCCAAGGAGCATGGCCAGTCCGAGGATGAGACCTGGCGCCGCGTGCGCGGATACCTCCGCGAGATCGTCCCGTTCTTCAACATCCTCGCGTACTACCGGCTGGGCTATGGTATGAGCCGCGTGCTGCTGGGAATGTTCTACAAGGTGTCGGTCGAGTACGCGCGCCCCGATCCATTCCGTGGTCTGCCGCGCGATTCGATCGTGGTGTACCTGATGAACCATCGCTCGAACGCCGACTACGTGGTCGTGTCGTTCGTGCTGATGGGCGATGTATCGATCTCGTATGCGGTAGGTGAATGGGCGCGCGCGTTCCCGCTCGAGTACCTCTTCAAGAGCTTCGGCTCCTACTTCATCAGGCGGCGATACCGGGAGCCGCTCTATCACGCGGTACTGCGCGCCTACGTGCAACTCATCACACGCAACGGCGTCACGCAGGGAATCTTTCCTGAAGGCGGGCTGACGCGCGATGGAAAACTGCGACCCGGCAAGATCGGCTTGCTCGATGCCATACTCGGCGTCGCCGCCGATCGAGAGGTGCGGTCACGCATGTACGTGGTTCCAGTGGGAATCAATTATGACCGGGTGCTGGAGGATCGCACGCTCCTGCGCGAACTCCAGTCGGCCGACGGGAAGCCGAAGACGTCCCGACTGGTGCAGGCAGGGGAAGTACTGCGGTACGCCTTCTGGAATACCGGCCGGCTGCTCACTCGACGTTGGAAGCGTTATGGCCGGGCCGCCGTCACTATTGGTGAGCCGGTGTCGGTGGACGCGTGGCTCGAGGAGAACGAAGCGACCGGCGTGGATATCCTGTCATTGCCACGCACAGAGCGGCTGCCGCGCGTGCAGGAATTCTGCGATGACATGCTCCAGCGCATCGGCACCATCATCCCGGTCACGCCGGTACCACTGGCCTGCGCGGCGCTGCAGAGTTTTGATGCGGAGTATGTGACGGAAGTCGCGCTGCTCGAGCGCATGGCTGCCATGCGCGACGTACTCCTCGAGCTGAATGGTCGCGTCGTGCGCGCCGACCGGGACATCGAGGAGACATTCGATCGCGCCTATCGCATGCTGCGCATGCGGCGGATCGTTGCGAGGACAGGCGACGGTTTTGTCGTGCTTCCGCACGGACGCCCGCTGGTGAGCTATTACGCGAACAGCATTTCCGACTTGCTTGGGCCGTTCGCCGAGGGCATTCGCGAGCGGGACGCGTTACCGGCGAACGTCGTGGTTCGTGACTCGTGAATCATGAATCGTTGCAGCAGTCTATCTCAATTCTCCCATCTCCCATCTCGAATCAGACCTTCCAATACAGCTTCCGCCTGTCGAGCACATAGAGGATGGCGGCCCACAGCGCCACGTAGCTCAATGCAAACAGCAGTGACGCATCCTTGGGAGCGAGCCAGGACGCATAGGCGTTTTCGTAGATGACACGCTGCAACGACGCCGACGTGCCGTCGGGCCTGGGGATCCGGATCAACGAATAGATCGTCCGTGACATCAGGCCCGTGCCGAGGAACGCCAGCAGCGGATTCCGACCGAACCACGTGAAGGGCGTCGTCCACCACTTCACGCCAGCCACGTCGATGAGCCAGATGCAGGTGGCCAGCGAGATTAACGCCACGCCGGCGGTGAACAGGACGTAGCTGCTCGTCCAGAGGTTCTTGTTGATGGGAAAGGACCAGTTCCACATCAGCCCCGTCATCGTGGCAAGCGCGCCGGCACCGAAAAGGCCAACGAGTCGCTCGTAAATGGGGCGGCCGCTCGAGATCCAGCGTCCGGTGAATACGCCGAGCATTACTGTCCCGACCACAGGGATGGTTGAGAGGAGTCCCTCCGGATCCCAGGTCACCGAGCTTCGCCACAGGTGCCGGCCGAAGATCGCGCGATCGAGCCAGGCGGCGAGCGATGCCGATGGATCTCCGAGGATCAGCTGCCCCATCGCGCCGGTACCTGGAACCGGCAACAGGGTCATGGCAAACCAGTAGCCGTACAGCAGGACAACCAGAATCAGCACCTGTCGCGTGAGCGATCCGCGTCGCGTCAGCAACGCGCCGAAGAGGTAGGCGACGCCGATGCGTTGCAGGACGCCTGGGAACCGCATCCCGGTGATCCGTTCGATTGGCCACCAGGGCGAAGAGGCGAGCACCAGCCCACAGAGCACGATGATGACCGCGCGCCGAGCGACCTGGCCGAGGATCGCTCGTTCACGGTCTCCCCTCCGGCGCCGCGCTTCTATAGAGAGGTGGGTGGTGACCCCGACAATGAACAGAAAGAACGGAAAGATGAGGTCCGTCGGTGTCCATCCGTGCCAGGCCGCATGCGCCAAAGGCGGATAAATCGCGCCCCAGTCTCCCGGCTGATTCACCAGGAGCATGCCCGCTACGGTGAGACCCCGAAAGACGTCCAGCGAAAGCAGCCGTTCGGTCCGATTCGCGGTCTCGGGCATGCCAGTAATGAGACGATAACGACGATGGCTGCGCTAGGGCGATTGCCACAGTCAAGCGGGAACACGGATGACGCGGATGCCGCAGACAACCACGGATACTACTTTGGTGAAAACCTGGACACGGTCAACGCTACTTTGTTGTTGGAACGTCGATGCCGACCATTGCCTCCCCGAGTGATCAGAGAGGCACATTCGTCGAACTCTTCTTTGACCTCGTATTCGTCTTCTGCGTGACGCAGGTCGTGAGCCTTCTCCACGCTGGCGTCACGTGGCGCTCCGTTGGAGAAGCGGTACTCGTGTTCTGGCTCGTCTGGTGGGGTTGGACTCAGTTCACGTGGGCGCTCAACGCGGCCGACACCACACATCCGCGCGTGGAGATGGCGACGCTCGTGGCAACCGGCGTCGCGTTCTTCCTTGCCGTCGGAATTCCGTCCGCCTTCCATGGACGACCCCTCTGGTTTGCGGGTACCTACGTTTCCGTTCGCGTCCTCGGCCTGCTGGTCTACGATTGGGTCGCGTGGGCGGACACGTCGCAGCGAGCCGCGGTTCGTCTCTTCTCAGTCGTGTCGGTCGGTGGACTCATCGCTGTCCTTGTTGGTGGTGTTCTTGGTGGCGTTGCCCAGTATGTGTGGTGGTCAATCGCGATCGCGCTGGATCTCGGTGCCGCGGCGATTGGGGGGCGCTCCGAAGGCTGGAACCTGCACCCGGAACATTTCTCGGAGCGACACGGCCTCTTCGTGATCATCGCGCTGGGCGAGTCGCTGATCGTTGCCACGATCGGTTTGGCCGACGGCGATTGGCCCGCTGCCAAGGTGGCGGCGGCGATCATTGCGGTCGCCGTTACCGGCACCCTCTGGTGGTCCTACTTCACGCGGAGCAAGCTGGAGCTCGATCGAGCACTCGAAACCGCCGAAGGCAACGCGCGCTCGATGCTGGCCCGCGACGTCTACTCCATCCTTCATTTCCCAATGTTGCTGGGCGTCATTGCCTTCGCGGCGTCCATCGAGCGCACGGTCGGCCACGCGGCTGAGCCGCTCGGACTTTCGGGGCGCGCGTTGCTCGCCTCTTCAATCCTGTTGTTCGTCGGGGGCATGGCGATCGCTCTCGTGCGTGCCGGCCGGCCGGTACCGATTGCCCGGCGATGGCTACCATTGGCGACCGCCATCGTGGTGTTCGCGCTGACGGGCGTGCCCGCCGTAGTCATCCTTGCCGTCGTCCTGGCCGGCCTGACTCTCCTGGCGATTGGTGAACCGGTGCCCCAACCGCATCACACCTGAGCGATGAACGCCAGCGCCGCCGCGTGACCGCACGTATTCAATTGTTGTAGCTTGGACCCATCATAATCGGCCCCGTGGAGACCTGCATGACCCCCGCCGCTCCCCGATCCCAGACCTTCCGCTATCTGGTCGCATCTCTGTTCTGGCTTCCCGCCGTTGTGGCGGCGCAAGACTCATGGAATCCCGAGGAGGTGCTGAAGAAGGAGGGGTATGTTCGCCCGCCGGCCGTTGTGGAACGGATCATTACGGCGGCCCGCCCGGACATCTCGTATTCGTTGCCGAGTCCGGATCGGAAGTGGTTCGTCCGCACAGCCATGCCTGATCGCGGTGAAATCCGCGACTTTGGAAAGCCGCACATCTACCTGGGCGGACTGGCGGTGGACGTGAAGGCCAACCGGGCGCGCCTCATGACCATGCGCGCGGGAACGGCCCTGATCCTGGTCGATCCTCGCAGCAACGCAACGAAGATACTCGAAGTGCCGAAGGGCGCCACGGTATCCTCGCCCACCTGGTCACCCACCGGCACGCAGCTCGCGTACGTGGCGAATTTCACTGACGCATCGCACGTGTATGTGGCGGACGTTGCCACGGGCAAGTCGACCCAGCTCACTCGCACCCCGCTGCTCGCGACGCTCGAGACCGGGGTCGATTGGAGTGCCGACGGGAAGACCATCGCGGTGGTGCTGATACCGGATGGTCGGGGTCCGGCACCGACGCACGGTGCGGATGGCGTGGAGGATGGCCCGCAGGTTCGGCTGACCGAAGGGAAGACCATCCCGCAGCGTATTCATTTCAGTCTGCTCGAGGATCCGCACGATCAGGCGATCCTGAAGTACTACACGACCGGGCAACTGGCGCAGATCGATGTGAAGACAAAAGCGACGCGCAAGATCGGCACGCCTTCGATGATCCGGTCGGTGGATGCATCACCAGACGGTGCGTACTTCCGTGTCACGTTGATGACGGAGCCGTTCTCGTACCGTGTGCCCACGTCGAGTTTTGGCTCGATAGATCAGCTCTGGGACGGTACCGGCAAGGTGGTGGCCGATCTGGGCCGGACGCCGTTGCGGGAAGGCGAGACTGACGATGATGCACCGACAGGTTTCGGGCGCGGCGCGTCGCCGTCGGCCTCGGATACCGGCAAGCGGAACCTGCAGTGGAATCCCGTCGGTCCGGGAATGGTCTACCTGCACTCGGTCTTTGCACCCGCCGGCAGTGAGCCGTCTGTTCGGGTTGGTGGTCCCGGCCGTGGGGCGGGCAATGCCGGCCGGGGCGGTTTCCCCCTCGCGCGCGTGCCGATCGGTGTGCGTTACATGACCTGGCTCCCTCCGTACGGCCCGGCCGACACCAGAGTGGTGCTCGAGGGCAGCGGACGCCTGACGAATGTGGCGTTCAGCGTGGATGGGAAGGCGATGTTCATCGCCGACAGCGGGCTGGTCTTCGCCGCGCGGACCGCTGACCCCGCCCGCCGGTTCAACCTGGGCCGGGGTGTCACGTTAGGCGGAGGCGGCGGCGGCGGGTTCGGCAGGGGAGGGCGCGGCGGCGGTGCCGCCGGCAGTGACGACACCACAGCGTTAGGCGGCAGCCTGCACATGCGGTCCGGTCCCAACGGCCCGGCGATGGTCGTCGTCGGCTCCGATGGGCGGTCGGTGTTCCTTTCCGGGACGCGCATGCCGGGCGCCAACTGGCAGACGCAGGCGCCGCGGCCATGGGTGGACAAGCTCGACTTCGAAAGCGGCCAGCGCTCGCGGATCTTCGAGTCTCAGGCCGACGCCTATGACGAGTTTGTCACCGCGCTGGATGACAACTACTCACAATACGTCTACACGCACGAGTCGCAGACCGTCGTGCCCGACGCGTGGCTGAGAACGGTCGCCGGCGGCGCAGCGACGAAGCTCACGGTCAACAGGGATGTGGCTCCGGAAGTGACCCAGGCGCAGAAGAAGCGCATGGTAGTCACGCGTCCCAGGGACGGCCTCAGGTTCTGGGTGGACGTCACGCTGCCCGCCGACTGGCGTCCGGGGACCAGGCTTCCCGGCATCATCTGGTTCTATCCGCGAGAGTACACGAGCCAGGGTGAGTACGATCGTTCGAGGTACACCACCAACATCAACCGATACCCCGCGCTTGCGCCGGCCCGGCCGGCGTCGTCGGTGAAGCTCTGGGTGACGCAGGGCTACGCGCTGCTCGAGCCAGACAGCCCGATCATGGGTGACTCGGGGCGGATGAACGACAATTACACGCAGGACCTGCGTGAGAATCTCGACGCGGTGATCGATGCGGCGGTCGAGGCGGGTTACGTCGATCGCGATCGCATGGGACTCGGCGGCCACAGTTACGGCGCCTTCAGCGCGGTGAACGCCATGACGCTGGTGCCGTACTTCAAGGCCGGAATCGCCGGCGACGGCATGTACAATCGCTCCTTGACGCCCTTCGGCTTCCAGTCGGAGCGGCGCAACTTCTACAACGCGCAGGACACCTATCTCGACATGTCGCCCTACTTCCGCGCCGACCGGCTGAGCGGGGCGCTGCTCATGTATCACTCACTGGAAGATCAGAACGTCGGAACGGCGCCCATCAGCTCGATACGCATGCTCCACGCGCTGCAGGGACTCGGCAAGACGGCGGCGTTGTACATGTATCCATACGAAGATCACAGCGTCGGGACGTATCAGACAGACCTGGACCAGTGGGCGCGATGGTTGGCCTGGTTTGACGTGTACGTCAAGAATCCGAAGAAGGATACGAAGGCAATTCAACCGTAGGGTAGAGGCCTGAGGCTCGAGGCTTGAGGGAACGATTGAGCGATTAGAGGTGAAAGTGACGACTCTCTCGCTGCCCTGATACCTCCCCTCGAGCCTCGAGCCTCAAGCCTCGAGCCCGTTCAAAAACATGCGTCTACTCCTCAGCTCATTCGCGATCCTGGCAGCAGCCAGTACAGCCGCGGCCCAGAACCCCGCCGCCCCAGCCGATTCAGTCGATCCCATTCGCGAAATGGTCGCGCGACTCGATCTGGAGAAGTACAAGGCGACGATCAAGGGACTCACGCAGTTCGGCGATCGGCGCCAGGGCACGCAACGGAACGCGCGCGCCGTCGATTGGATCGAGCAGCAGCTGAAAAGTTACGGCTGCACGAACACCGAACGAATCCGCTATGAATTCACGCCACCGGCGCCCCGAGGTGGCGGAGCCGGAAGGCGTGCCGGTGGTGCCGGGGCTGACACCGGGGCGGCCGCGCGGGCCGGTGGCGCAGGCCGTACAGGTGGCGCGGGACGCGGCGGCGGCACGCAGGGGCCGGGAGGAAGCCGCATCCGCGGAATTCGCGCCCGGACTGGAGTGAACCAGGATTCTCTGCGCCAGCCCGACGCTCGGCTTCGGGCGCTGAATGCGGAGCCCGCCCCGACCGCGCCCGGCCCGCGCGAGGAAGTGTTCTGCACCAAGATCGGCACGACACGGCCTGACGAGATGTACATCGTCGGCGGGCACATGGACGGCCATGGATGGGGAGAAGCGGCGAACGACGATGGATCGGGTACCGCGATCGTGATGGAGCTGGCCCGTGTCTTCAGCAGTCCTGACGTTCAGACCGAGCGTAGCATCCGATTCGCCCTGTGGAACAACGAGGAGACTGGCCTCAACGGCGCCCGCGCGTACATCGCCCAGCGCCAGGCGCTGCAGGGGAAGGAAGATCCACCAGGATCCGGCCGATACCCGGAACCGAAATGGCTCGGGATGATCCAGCACGACATGATGATGTTCGACCACGGCATGCCGCGCGCCGATGGTACGCTGAGCCCCGACCAACGCCCCGAAGCCGACGTCAACATCGAGTTCCAGATCAACTCGAAGATGGCCGATGAGTCGATGAAGCTGGCTTTCGTGTTGCATCAGGCCAACGGCAAGTATGCCACGGATTACCCGGCGACGGTCGGACCTCACATGACCAACACCGACTCGGGGCCGTTCCAGGACCTCATTCCCGCCATCAGTCTCAGGGAGAACGAGCGCGGCGCGCACATCGGCGCCGGGTGGGACCCGCACTGGCACCAACCGACCGATCTCTACGCCACGTTCAGCGACAACGACTTCCGCCTGGCTCTCAACGCCGCGCAAACCACGCTCGCCGCGTTAGGCCAGCTGACCGGCGCCAGGCTCAGAAAGTAGCGATTCAGGAATCAGCGGGACTCAGGTCGCCACGGGCTCCAGGAGGAGACCATGCCGTTGCGTACGAGGGGTTGCCTGGCGGTGGCGGTGGCGCTCGCCGCCTTCATCGTGGAACCCGCATCTGCGCAGTCGGCGGGCCGCGCCCTGACTATTGAGGACTACTACCGCGTGCTCGAGGTGGGGGCGCCGCAGATGTCTCCCGATGGCCGTTGGGTGACGTTCACGGTGAGCCGCCGGATCGAGGCCACCAACGGCGACAGCAGTGAAGTGTGGGTCGTCCCCGCCAGTGGGGCCGTGGCCCCTCGCCGCGTCAGCATGACAGCGACACATGCGACGAACCCGCAGTGGGCCGCGGACGGCCGCCTCCGCTTCGCCGCCACCGGACGCTACTGGGTTGTCGACCCCGGCGCGGCGGAGAACGCCGTAGACGCGGGTCCAGCTGCCGTCGCGGGACGCGGCGGCCGCGGAGCCGGGACCGGTGATACCCGCCTGACGAGTCCGGACGGCCGGTGGACGGCCGTCGTTCGCGGCATCCCTTCTGCGCCGAAGGAGCCTGAGGCTCGCACCGATTTCGAGCGCCGCCACGACGAGCGGTTCCAGGGCGTCCAGTTCGACTGGCTGAACTTCCAGCGGGACGGCGCCCCGTTTCCAGTGCCTAACGCGGCCGATCCGTTCGTCAGCCCGCCGCAGGAGATCGTGGTGGTTCCGGCGACTGGCGGGGCGGAAACGCAAGTCACGCGGCTCGGCCTGCGGCCGGGCGGGACCAACTGGAACGCGACCGGAACGGCACTCGCCTTCACCGCCGACTCGCAGTACCGAAACGAGCGCCGGTACGGGGCCGACCAGGTGTGGACGGTCTCGACGGAAGGCGCGACCCGGCGACTGACCACCGACGAGGACCACGACCACACGGGCGCGCAGTTTTCGCCGGACGGGCTGTGGATACTCAGTACCCACCAGCTCTCAACCGACGCCGTCATCGCACGGAAGCTCAATCATGGCGGTCCGACCGACCTCGTCGTGATCCCGGCTTCCGGCGGCGCTGAGCGGATCCTGACGGGCAATTGGGACTACCTGCCGGCGGGCCCGCGCTGGAGCCCTGATGGTCGTTTCGTCTACTTCACCGGGGGAATCGGCGGCACGACACACCTGTTCCGCGTGAGCGCTGGCGGCGGTGAAGTCGAGCAGGTCACCCGCGGTGAGCGGCGCATCGCGTCGCTGTCGTTCGATCGCGCCATGTCGAAGATGGCGTTCACGGTCGGACGGATCGAGGCTCCACCCGAGATCCACGTCGCGGATATCGATGGCGGCAACGAGCGTCAACTCACCCGGATTCACGAACCGTTCGCGTCGTCGACTGCGCTGGGCCGGAGCGAACGACTCCGCTATCCGAGCAAGGACGGTACCGTCATCGAGGGGTGGCTGGTTGCTCCGCACGGCTACCAGCCCGGGTCAGGGCCGTACCCCCTGGTCGTCAACAATCACGGCGGACCGCACAGTGCCGTTGGCTACAGCTTCGACTTCAAGAATCAGTTTCTTGCCGCGAAAGGATACTTCGTCCTGACCGTGAACTTCCGGAGTTCGACCGGCTATGGGGAGAAATTCCTCTGGGGAACCTGGGGAGCGTGGGGAGACCGGGACGGAGAGGACGTGATGGCCGGGATCGATCACGTCATCTCCAGGTATCCGATCGACCGCGATCGAGTGGCAACGATCGGGCACTCGTACGGCGGCTTCATGAGCAACTGGCTCATCGTGCGCTATCCCGAACGGTTCGCGGCCGCCGCGGTCGGCGCCGGGATCGTGAACTGGGTGAGCGACTACGGCACCGCCGACATCGCCCGCACGAAGGAGACGGAGTTCTTCGGGACACCATGGGAGGAGACGGCCCGGAACACCATGATCCGCCAGTCGCCGCTGACGTACGCCGGACAGGCGCGAGCGGCGACGCTCTTCATACACGGAGAGTCGGATCAGCGAGTCCCATACTCCGAGGCCGAACAGATGTACGTCGCGTTGAAGAAGAACGGCGTCCCGGCGAAGATCATCCAATATCGCGGCATGCCGCATTCGATCAGCGGATCGTGGAACGTGGTCCATCGCATGATCAATGAAGCGCGCTGGCTCGATACGTACCTGAAACCCAAGGGCGTGAGTTGACAGACGCCGGCCCTCCCCGTCCTTACGTACTCGGCGACTGCACGTGGTCAGATATCCGCTCGGCACGGTTCGAAGTGGCGGTCCTCCCATGGGGCGCAACCGAGGCGCACAACACGCACCTGCCGTATGCGACCGACACGATCGAGACCGAATCGGTGGCAATTGCGGCGGCCGGCGTTGCCTGGCGTCGCGGCGGGCGAGTCCTGGTCCTTCCACCGATACCGTTCGGCGTGAACACCGGGCAGCGGGAAGTCCCGTTCTGCCTGAACATGATGCCCAGCACGCAGACCGCCGTGCTGCGGGACCTGTTGCCGTCGCTGCAGGCTCACGGCATCCGGAAACTCGTGATTCTCAATGGCCACGGCGGAAACGATTTCAGGCAGGTCATCCGCGAGCTGCAGCCGTCGACTTCCATCGTGCTGGCGCAGGTGAACTGGTATCAGGTCGTCGCGCCGTCCGCGTTCTTCGACGAGCCCGGTGACCACGCGGGCGAACTCGAAACGAGCATCACGCTTCACTTGCGCCCTGACCTGGTCCGACCGCTCGGTACGGCCGGCGCGGGCAAGGCACGTAGCCACCGAATCAGCGCGTTTCGCGATGGTTGGGCCTGGATGCCGCGCCCCTGGACCAAGGTCACCGACGACACCGGCGTCGGTAATCCCGTGAGGTCGACGTCGGCGAAAGGTTCGGCGTATTTCGGCGCGGTGACGGAAAAGCTTGGCGCTTTCCTTTCTGAATTCGCGGCGGCAGATCCGGCGGAATTGTTTGAATAGGGTCGAGGCTCGACCCCGTTCTTCGGAACGTCATGCAAATGTTCGACTTGCGCGTCGCGCAGCCTTGACGCGGCGCCGACTGAGCGCCTATCATTATCGTCTTCTCCGCCCCAGCCTTGGGGCGTGTTTTTTCGTTGAGCCACAAGGGATGCCGACAATCAACCAGCTCGTACGGCACGCTCGTCGCGCCGTTGCCGCCAAGGGCAAGACACCAGCCTTGCGGCAGAATCCATTTCGTCGCGGTGTGTGCACGCGCGTGTACACCACCACGCCCAAGAAGCCGAATTCGGCGCTGCGCAAGGTCGCGAAGGTGCGCCTGACGAATCAATTCGAAGTGATTGCCTACATCCCGGGCGAAGGACACAACCTGCAGGAGCACTCGATCGTGCTGGTGCGCGGTGGACGTGTGAAGGACCTGCCTGGCGTTCGCTATCACATCGTGCGCGGGACGCTCGATGCAGCTGGAGTGTCTGGTCGTAACCGCAGTCGCTCGAAATACGGTACCAAGAAGCCCAAGCCGGCCACCGGAGGCAAGAAGTGAGTCGTCGCAAGAAGACCATCCGCCGTCCGGTGCTTGCGGACGCGCGCTACGATAGCCAGACCGTTTCGAAGTTCATCAACTCCCTGATGTACCAGGGGAAGAAGGCGGTCGCCGAACGGATCTTCTACGGCGCGATGGACCTGGTGGAGTCGCGCACGAGTCAGCCGGGCGTGAATGTCTTCAAGCAGGCGCTGGCGAACCTGAAGCCGGTCGTCGAAGTGAAGAGCCGTCGAGTCGGGGGAGCGACATACCAGGTTCCGGTCGAGGTCCGTCCTGATCGCCGCACCGCGCTGGCCATGCGCTGGCTGATCCTCTACTCTCGCGAGCGGAACGAGAAGTCGATGTCGGAGAAGCTGGCTGCGGAGGTGATCTCGGCGTCGAAGGGCGAAGGAAACGCGATCAAGAAAAAGGAAGACACGCACCGAATGGCCGAGGCCAACAAGGCGTTCGCGCACTATCG
>DATCIJ010000212.1:0-3318 GCA_036507855.1 Gemmatimonadaceae bacterium
CTACACGAACACGCAGCGAATGCTCCAGTGGCACTCGAAGGCCGCCGATCCGCCGGGTGACTGCCGCACCGATTCCTGGTTCTACTACCAGCTTGGGCTACGCCTCAAGGCGAAATACGCCAGCAGCACCAATCCGCGCGATGAAGGCTTCAGGAGTCTCGTGTGGGACTTTGAGCCGGATCCCGCAGCGCCATCCTCACCGCAGACCGCCGGCGAACCCGACGCACTCAAGATCCTCCGCGAGATCAATGGACATCAGACGGCGGAGCCGTCTACGCATCTCACGGGATTTGCGCAACTCAAGGACGATGGTTCGACCACCTGCGCGTCCTGGATCTACTGCGGCGTCTACCCCGCGCCCGACCGGAACCTGTCCGCCCAGCGCGTCCCCGATGCTCCGGGAGTGCCTGGCGCGCACCTCAACTGGGGATGGGCGTGGCCGGCGAACCGCAGGGTGCTTTACAACCGCGCGTCGGCCGATTTATCGGGCAGGCCATGGAGCGAACGGAAGCGATGGATCTGGTGGGATCCTGATGCACCTAACGCGCCGGATCCGGCCACGGGCAGGGCGACTGCCCCAGGCAAATGGACAGGTTACGACTCACCCGACTTCGGCCTGACCAAGGCACCTAACGCGGCTCCGAAGCCCGGAGCGATCGGGCTCGATGCGCTCTCCGGCACCGACCCCTTCATCATGAAGGCCGACGGCAGGGGATGGCTGTTCGTTCCCACCGGGCTGGTCGACGGTCCGATGCCCGTGCATTACGAGCCGCTCGAGTCACCGGTCAGCAACCTGCTCTACCGTCAGCAATCGAGTCCGGTGCTCAAATGGTGGGCGCGCGGAAAGCCTTACAACGCGATCGCTGACGTGGGCGACCCTCGCTATCCATGCGTGATCACCACATACCGGCTGACCGAGCATTACCTCTCAGGCGCGATGAGCCGCTGGTTGCCGCACCTCGCCGAACTGATGCCGGAGCTGTTCATCGAGATTGGTCAGGACCTCGCCCAGGAACGCGGAATCCGGAACCTCGACTTCGTCACGATCACATCTCCGCGGCACCACATCCGCGCCCGCGCGCTCGTCACCAATCGCATCGGCGTGATGACCATCGCGGGAAAACAGATCCATCACGTGGGCATGCCGTGGCACTGGGGATGGCAGGGTCTCGCCGTCGGCGATGTCGTGAACGACCTGACGAGTTGGGTCGGCGATCCCAACGTCTCGATCCACGAAGGCAAGGCGTTTCTGTGCAACGTGGAGAAGGAATAGTGGGCGCTCGGCTCCCGATCCTGGGTGAGGCACGCGCCGTCGTCACGCAGACGGCGACGGCCACTACTGAGCCGATGGGGTTCTTCACCGACACCACCGTCTGCATCGGGTGCAAGGCATGTGAGGTGGCGTGCAAGGAGTGGAACCAACTCCCGGCGCGAGGCGACGGCGGAGCCCACATAAACATGAGCGGTCTCAGTTACGACAACACGCAGCGCCTGGACGGCACCACCTGGCGGCACGTCAAGTTCATCGAGCAGTTCCCTGAGCCCTACAATGGGCGCTGGCTCATGATGAGCGATGTCTGCAAGCACTGCGTGCAAGCGCCGTGTCTCGAGGTGTGCCCGACCGGCGCGATCATCCGCACCGAGTTCGATACCGTTGTGATTCAGTCCGATACCTGCAACGGGTGTCGGGACTGCATCGCGGCGTGTCCGTTCGGCGTCATCGACATCAACCACGTGTCGGGAACGGCACAGAAGTGCACATTGTGCTACGACCGGACCAGCGTCGGCCTCGAGCCCGCCTGCTCGAAGGCGTGTCCGACAGACTCCATCCAGTTTGGGCCAATCGCCGAGCTACGCCAGCGCGCGCAGCGCCGGGTCGAGCAACTGCATTCACAGGGTGAATCGCGCGCCCAGCTCTACGGCGCCGATCCGAACGGGCCGCTCGGCGGGCTGAACTCGTTCTTCCTCCTGGTCGACGAGCCGGAGGTGTACGGACTTCCGCGCGAGCCGAAGATGCCGACCCGCAACCTCGCGAAGGGCTCGCTGCTCGCGTCGATAGGAGCGGTGGTGATGACCACGATCGGTGCGCTGACGCTGCGCGCGCGGCGTCTGGTTGCCGTCGCTGCGAGGAAGGAACAATGACCGGTTTGTCCTCTGGCCTCTGGCCTCTGGCCTCTGGCCTTCAGTTCCCGCCCTCGGACACCTTCTTCACTTCGCCTCCACATTTTCGGTGGTGGATCATTCTGTACTTCTTCGTCGGCGGCATTTCCGGCGGCGCGCTGCTGGTCGCTTCCCTGCTCCGGCTCTTCGGCGCGCCCGAGGACCGACACTTCATCCGGCTCGGCGTCTACATCTCGTTTGTCGGCTGTGTGGTGAGTGGTGTCTTATTGATTGTAGACCTGGGCGTCCCTCTGCGCTTCTGGCACATGTTGGTCCAGAACAATACCGGACGCCCGATGTTCAAGTGGTGGTCACCCATGTCGGTCGGCGCGTGGGGGCTTCTCGTCTTCGGGTTCTTCTCCTTCCTGGCGACGTTACGCGCGCTACGGGAGGACGGGCGATTCTCGTGGTCAGCCCTGCGATTCATAGACGGGGTGCCGATCTCGGTCTTCGGCGCCGTCGGCGGCATCGTGGGCGGACTCTTTCTCGCCGGCTACACCGGTGTGCTCCTCTCAGTGACCAACCGCCCGATCTGGGCCGATTCAACGTGGCTCGGTTTGCTCTTCCTGCTGTCGGGGATCTCGACGTCAGTCGCTGCGCTGTTGCTGGTGGCGCATGCGCAGGGGGTCAGGATTGCGTCGACAGAAGAGCGCCTCAGGCGGTTCGATCGGATCGCGCTCATCCTCGAGCTCATTGTCATCGTTCTCTTCGTTATCTCACTCGGCGCAGTCGCCCGGGCATTCCTCAACGCGTGGGGTGTGCTCCTGGTACTCGGCGTGATTGGCGTCGGCATCCTGAAGCCGCTCACCATGGGCCGCGATGTCGCCAGCCACAACGTCGCCACCGCATCGGTGCTCGTCCTCTTCGGCGGATTCGTGCTGCGCGTGGTGGTGCTGTTGGGATCGGACCAGGTGCACGTGGCGGGAGCCCAGGTCTTCCGATGAGACGCTTTGCTCCGGCTCTTATGGTTCTTCTGGCGATGTGCCAGGCGCCGGAATCGCGTCGCGTAGCTGGCGGAGCAGGCGCTGATGTCGGGAATCGTACGCCGAACGTTGAATTGCATGCCGGGTCGCTCATGTATAGCGGAACACCCTGTCTTCTTCCAAAGACTCAATGCCCAGGACCACTCCCGGTCTCCGGACTGACGACCGACTTTCC
>DATCIJ010000213.1:0-39601 GCA_036507855.1 Gemmatimonadaceae bacterium
CGCCTCGCGGCCGACCTCTCGTTTCCCCTCGATTCGGCTCGTCAGGCGTCGCGGTGAACGGCGGCGTTCGCGCCTCATGGCTCCTGCTGGCCGCGCACACAGGGCTCATCCTGTTTTCGACGGCGGCCATGTTGACCATCCTCGCCGGCGCGCCAGGACTCGATCTGACGTCGGAGCCCGCGGCGACGATCATGCGGGTCTCGTTCCGATTCGCCGGGCCGACGTACGTCGTGCTCGGGGCCCTGTCAGCACTGGCGTTCCTGAGTGGCACGACGGGATGGCGCAGTGCGGTGCTCCTCGCCGTGACCGCGTGCGCGCTGGCACTCGGCGCGGAAGTGATCGGGACATCGGTTGGCCTCCCCTTCGGTGACTACGCCTATTCGGGTCTCCTGGGCTATCGAATCCTGGGGCTGGTTCCGTTTCCCATTCCGCTGTCGTGGTTCTACATGCTGGTCGGCTCGCTGGTCATCGTGGCCCGGCTGACGAAGCCGGCTGACGACCACCGAACGCGCTGGGTGTGGGCACTGGCCGCCGGACTCCTGATGGTGGCGTGGGATGTCTCGATGGATCCGGCGATGGTGAAGACTGGCCACTGGGCCTGGGGCACCGGCGCGATGTTCCGCGACGCCGGTCTCCCCGGCTGGCTGGTGGCCTTTTTCACCGCCAATGCCTTCTACGGCATGCCGCTGAGCAACTGGTTCGGCTGGCTGCTCACCGCAACGCTCATTGCGCGAATCATGCTCGCCATCGTCCCGCCCACGCGCATCCGGGCGAGTTGGTCGGTGTCGTCACTGCCGATGGCCCTGTACCTGGCGAACGGCGTAATGCCGGTGGCGATCTGCCTGCGCGACGGCCTGTCGTGGGCCGCCGCGTTAGGCGCCCTGAGCATGGTCATTCCCGCCGCCATTGCCTGGCGCGGCGTCGGGCTCCGCGCGTTTGGCCTGTCGGCGCGCCGGGCCGCGTGAGGATCGTCGTCATAGGCGCCGGGTTCGGCGGACTTGCCGCCGCCATCCGGCTGTGCGCGCGTGGCCACGACGTGGAGCTTGTCGAAAAGCGAACGCAGGCCGGCGGGCGCGCCGGCGTCTTCCGGAAGGACGGATTCACTTTCGACGCCGGGCCGACGATCATCACCGCGCCGCAGCTGATTGCCGAACTCTTTCAGCTCGCTGGCCGCCGCATGGATGATTTCATTCGCCTGGTTCCGGTGGATCCCTTCTACAGGGTCCGGTTCGATGACGGAACCAGCATCGACTGGTCAGGCGACGAGGAGCAGCGGGTCGCGGAAATCGGAAGGCTCAGTCCCGGCGACGTGGACGGCTACCGACGGTTCGCTCGCCGCGCGCGGGACATCTTCGATCAGGCATTTCCGTTGATCGACCAGCCGTTCCTTTCCATTGGCCCGATGCTGCGCGCCATTCCCCGATTGATCCGCGCTCGGTCATGGAGCTCCGTGGCCGAACTCGTCGATTCCGAAGTCAGGGATCCGCGCATCCGGCAACTGCTGAGCTTCCATCCACTGCTCATCGGCGGCAATCCCTTCGACAGCCCGTCCATCTACGTGCTCATCCATGAACTGGAGCGTCGTTGGGGAGTCTGGTTCGCCGAGGGCGGCACCGGTGCACTCGTGGCGGCGCTGGTCCGCGTGTTGGAGGAGATGGGCGGTCGAGTGCGTCTCGGCGCCGAGGTTGTATCGATCGAGGTCGGCGCCGCCCAGCGCGCGACGGCGGTGATTCTCGCTGGTGGCGAGCGCATCCCCTCTGACGCCGTCGTGTGCAACGGCGACGTGGTGCGAAGCTACCGGGACCTGGTTCCGCCACAGGCGCGGCGCGTGAACTCGGACCGACGACTCGACCGATATCGACAGAGCATGTCGCTCTTCGTGCTCTACTTCGGCACCAATCGGCGATACGAGCACGTCGCGCACCACGAAATTCTGCTTGGTCCGCGCTACCGGGGACTTCTCGACGACGTCTTCCATCATGAACGACTGGCGGACGATTTCTCGCTGTATCTGCACCGGCCGACCGCGACCGATCCGTCTCTGGCGCCGCCGGGCTGCGACGCCTGGTACGCCCTGTCACCCGTTCCCAACCTGAGCGCCGATATCGACTGGGCGAAAGCCGGCAATGCCTACCGCGATCGAATCGTCAGGCATCTCGAACAGAGGCTGCTGCCTGACCTGACGAGTCACATCGTCACCGAAATGCGCGTCGATCCACGCTACTTCCGCGACGAGTTGAACAGCCACCTGGGCAGCGCGTTCTCACTGCAGCCACTGTTCCGCCAGTCGGCCTGGTTCCGACCACACCCGCGCTGCGAGGATATCGCGAACCTGTTCTTTGTTGGGGCGGGCACGCATCCGGGAGCAGGGATTCCCGGGGTGCTCAGTTCGGCGCGAATCGTTGAACGCCTGGTGGATGGCGGACGGATGTCGGGTGTCGGATAAACTGCCAGTTCTGATGGCCACCGCATTTCGGTGCAATCGCCTCGCAGTTCCTCTCACATCCGCCATCTGCCATCAGCCATCCGACCATCAGAACCTGAACGCGAAGCCCAGCCAGGGAATGGCTCCTGATTCACCGAACACTGAAACGAACGCGAGATCGACGCTCAGTCCCTCGCCCAGAAACCGAATACCATATGAGTAGACGCCTTCGGTCTCACTCGAGATGGGAAAGACCCAGTTCTCGGAGATGAGGGAGATGCGACGGGAAATGCGTCCCTGGCCCCCGACCATGACGATGGGGTTGCTGGCGACTTCGTCCCCGGCGTACCCCCATCCGAGCCCCAACGAGAGGTTGCTGTCGCGATTGCCGGTCGTTCCCACGCCGTAGAGGATTCCGGCGCTTGACCTGCCGTCATCTCCTGAACCGAACGGCAGCAGTCCGACCAGGGCGCCTATTGCGACCTTGGTTCGCTCGCCGTTCACCACGGTGTATTTCGGGAGCAGGTAGTAGAACGTCTCGTCCAGCGAGACGCCGGGAAACCAGGCCAGGCCTCCGCCGAAGGTGAATCGGTCCGTCAGGCCGGTCGCGAAGGTGTGCAGGGCAAGCCAGGTGTTGGAGTAGTAGCCGGTGCCCTTCTCCAGTGGGAATGCCGTCGAGGAAAACAGAAGCCTGGTGGGGTGAGGATTCTCGAACCAGTACGACCCGTTTCGAATCCTGGCCGACGGGAATTGGCGGACCTCCGCAATCGCTGACCGGGCGAACGAGACCTCCCCCTGTTCGAGGCGCAGTCGCACGCTGTCGGCGGTGATGCCCGAAATGCGGCCGACAAACGTCGATCCATCCTTGAGGCGCACAGCGTGCCTGCTGGCCGTGTCGGCAACGTTGACGGAATCGATTGGCACTTTCTGCGCCCATGCCGGTCCTGCAAGGGCGATCGTGACCAGCAGCAGGACGAGCGTTCGCATGGGGTTCACTTCCCGAAGCTGGAGGTCGCCGTCGGCCCCGGAGCGACTCGGGTGGAACCGAAACGATCCGTTTCTGGAGGGTTTTCGCTCCGTTACCTTTCGGGAGGCGCCGAAGCAACCATCGGCGCGGGTGCGTTCCCGAATTTGATCACGAAATGAACCTTCAGGTCACTGAAAAGAAAGTGGATGGGGTCGAGCGTCTCCTGCAGGTGGAGGTGCCGGCGGACATGGTGCGTCAGGCCGAGGAGAAGGCCGTGCGTCGCTACGCCTCATCCGCTCGCCTGCCCGGCTTCAGACCCGGAAAGGCTCCCCCGGCGATGATCCGCCAGCGTTTCGGCGCCGCGATTCGCCAGGAGGCGGTCGAGTCGCTGATCCAGGAAGCCTACAAGCAGGTGGTGGGCGATACCGAGGTGAAGCTCGCGGCACAGCCGCACGTCCACGACGTGAAGTTCAAGGAAGGCGAGCCCCTCACGTTCGAGTTGCACTTCGAGGTACATCCGAAAGTCGAGTTGCCGCGTACGCAGGGCTTCCGTGTCACCCGAACCGTTCGCCCGGTCACCGACGATTCGGTTCAGGAACAGATCGATTCAATGCGCGAGCAGCGAGCGACCTGGACTCCCATCGATGAGAAGCCCGCCGAGCAGGACATGGTCACGGTGATGCTGGCGACCGCCGACGATTCGGGTCAGATCCCCGAGGGAAAGGAGTATCGCCTCATCCTCGGCGGCGGCCAGGCCATCGCCGGAATCGAAGAGCTGATCATGACCCTGAAGCCGGGCGAGACCGCCGAGCGCCCGGTGAAATGGCCTGACGATTTTCCCGATGAGTCGCAGCGATCGAAGACCAAGACCGTGCGGGTCACGCTGGCCGACGCAAAACGAAAGGCGCTGCCGGAACTCGACGATGCGTTCGCGCGCGAACTGGGCGAGTTCGACTCCGTCGACGCTCTTCGCCGCGCGGTGCGCGAAGACCTGACGACCGACGCGACTCGTGAGGCGGATGCCGATGTGCGCCAGAAGCTGATCGACGAGATCATTGGCGCCAACGCATTCGATGTGCCGCCATCGTGGGTGAACCAGATGGTGGGCGCCTACATCGAATCGTACCAGGTCCCGGAGTCGGAACGCGACGCATTCGCCCAGCGCTTCCGCGCGATGGCCGAGCGTCAGGTGCGTCGTGACCTGATCATCGATACCCTGGCCGAGCGCGAGAAGCTGGAGTCCACGGAGAGCGAATTGGATGATCGCGTCGCGGAACTCGCCGCTCGCCGTGGCACCGACGTGGGGCAGTTGTATGCGTCGCTGCAGAAGGCCGGTCGATTGAAGGAGCTCGAGCGTGGCATTACCGAGGAAAAGGTCTTCAAGTGGCTGCTCGACCAGAACACAGTGGAATAGAGCGGGGTACTCCCTTCTCCAGTCTCCCATCTCACCTCTGATTCAACATGGCCATGGCCACCATCTATCCGCCCTATGTCATCGAGCGCTCGAGCCGCGGGGAGCGCACGTACGACATCTTCAGCCGCCTGCTGATGGACCGTATCGTGTTCCTCGGCACTCCGATCAACGACGATGTCGCGAACATCATCATCGCGCAGCTCCTGTTCCTGGACGCGGACAATCCGGAGCGCGACATCCATCTTTACATCAACTCGCCCGGCGGGTCCGTCTCCGCCGGCCTCGCGATCTATGACACGATGCAGTTCCTCAAGTCGCCGGTGAACACGATCTGCATGGGACTGGCGGCGAGCATGGGCGCGTTCCTCCTGGCATCCGGACGAACCGGCAAGCGGTCGGCTCTGCCGCACTCGCGGATCATGATCCACCAGCCATCCGGTGGATATCAGGGAACCGCGGCTGACATCGAGATCCAGGCGAAGGAGATCCTCTACCTGCGTTCGAAGATGAACGAGCTGATGGGTCGCCACACGGGGCGCAAACTCGAGCAGATCGAGCGCGACGTGGATCGCGACCGGTTCATGTCGGCTGAGGAGGCCAAGGAGTACGGCATCATCGACAACATCGTGGCGAACCGTGCCGAGGTGGAGACTCCGCGCCAGCCGGCGATGGCAGGATAGACATCACAAACGCAACGGAACCCGGCACTTGGGGGTTTCGTCCCGGGACCACTTTTGCGATTGCCTAGCGGTGGCCCCGGGCGTCATTTTGAGGCAGCGACCAGCGGCCAGCGATCAGCGATCAGCTGAACGGGGCCAGGACGGCTGGTCGCTTGTCGCTGATCGCTCATTCGCTGCCCTTTCTCATGTCTCACGACAAGCACCTGCGCTGTTCATTCTGCGGCAAGTCCAAGGACTCGGTGAGGAAGTTCATCTCCGGGCCCTCGGTCTACATCTGCAATGAGTGTATAGCGCTGTGTAACGAGATCCTGGCGGAGGACGAGGAAAAGGAAGTTGCCGAGGCGATAACGCAGGTCCCGACGCCCACGGAGATCAAGGACGTCCTCGACCAGTACGTCATCGGTCAGGAGCACGCCAAGAAGGCGCTGGCCGTCGCGGTCTACAACCACTACAAGCGCATCAACTCGGGATCGGCGCGCGACAACGACGTCGAGCTCGACAAGAGCAACATCCTGCTGCTGGGACCGACGGGTGTCGGCAAGACACTGCTCGCGCAGACCCTGGCGCGGATCCTGGACGTCCCCTTCACCATTGCCGACGCGACCACGCTCACCGAGGCGGGCTATGTCGGCGAAGACGTCGAGAACATCCTCGTCCGGCTGCTCCAGGCGGGTGATTTCAACGTTGCCGAATGTGAGCGCGGGATTGTCTACATCGACGAACTCGACAAGATCGCGCGCAAGTCGGAGAACCCGAGCATAACGCGGGACGTCTCCGGCGAAGGGGTGCAGCAGGCCCTGCTCAAGATCCTCGAGGGCACCATTGCGTCAGTGCCACCGCAAGGCGGGCGCAAGCATCCGCAGCAGGAATACATCCAGATCAACACGAAGGACATCCTGTTCATCTGTGGCGGCGCGTTCGACGGGCTCGAAAAGATCATCGAGACGCGCGTGGGCCGGAAACAGATCGGCTTCAGCCGCGAAGAAGTGCAGAGCGGCAAGGCCAAGCAGGTGACGAAGAACACCTTCGCCGAGATAGAGCCCGACGACTTGCTGCGCTACGGACTCATCCCGGAACTCGTGGGACGACTGCCGGTGGTCGTGCCGCTCGAGGCCCTGGACGAAGAGTCGCTCATCCGCATCCTGAAAGAGCCGAAGAACGCGCTGACCAAGCAGTATCAGAAGCTCTTCGAGCTGGAGACGGTGCGCATCTCGTTCGAGGAGACGGCGCTGCGGGCGGTCGCGCAGAAGGCATTGAAGCGTGGCACCGGCGCGCGCGGCTTGAGGGCGATCCTCGAGGAAATCCTGTTGAACGTGATGTTCGACCTGCCAAGCCGCGACGACGTTGTCGAAGTGCGGGTGACGGAGTCTTGCGTCCTCAATGGTGCGCCGCCCATGCTCGAGATCGCTCCCAAGCGACAGAAGAAAGAGGCGTAGCTCAGAGGTCAGCGCTCTGAGCTCCGAGCTGAGCTTTGATGCGAGAGCGGATCTCGCCACATTCTCCGTTGGCCACGATCCGAAGCAGCGCGTCACTGGCGGGCGACGTAGTTTTCTGCTCGTCACTCTCAGCCGATGCTTCTCACCCGCGACACCGAGACCAACAACATCCCTGATCGACTGCCAGTCGTGCCGCTGCGCGACGTGGTGGTGTTTCCGTACGTCCTGATGCCGCTCTTGATTGGCCGCGCGGCATCCCTGTCAGCGGTGGACGCGGCCGCGGCGACGCCGGAGCGGTGGCTCGTACTCGTGACGCAGCGGAATGCCGACGTCTCGGAACCAGCGGCCGGAGATTTGTACCGCGTGGGTGTGGTGGTGCGGCTCCAGCAGGTGAGCCATACGCCAAGCGGCGGCGCGCGCGTGCTCGTGGAGGCGATGGGTCGTGTTCGAATCACTCGATTCGTCACGGCCGGCGGGCATCTCCGGGCGAGCATGGTGGCTGCCCCGTTCCTGGTGGGACCGCTGGCAGCGGAGGATCGCGCGCGCGCGCGCCAGACGCTGGCGCGTTTCGAGGAGTACGTGGGGCTGCAGCGTCGCATCCCGTCGGAGGTGGCGTCGCTGGCCCAGGCCTCGTCAACGGAAGAGCGGATGGCGTGCGCCATCGCTGCCCACCTCACGGTGCGACACGAGGTGCGTCAGCGCCTCCTGGAATCGCCGACGCTGGTCGACCTGCTCCACTCGCTCGAAGAGCTGATTTCGTCCGAGACCGACCTGCTCCGCCTTGAGCGGAAGATCGACGATGACGTTCGTGGCTCGTTGTATCGCAACCAGCGCGAGTTCTACCTGCAGGAACAACTCAAGGCGATTCATCGCGAGCTGGGGCAGGAAGATACCGACGACCTCGATGGCCTGGCCGAGCAGATCGCGGCCAAGGGATTTCCCGAGGCCGCGCGCGCTCGCGCCGAACGGGAACTGCGCAAGCTTCGTCGCACCCCGCCAATGTCGCCCGAGTCGACCGTCGGACGGAACTACATCGACTGGATGCTGGCGCTCCCCTGGACGGAGCGGACCGACGACGCACTCAATGTGGAACACGCGCGGCGCGTCCTCGACGAAGACCACTTCGGGCTGGATGAGGTCAAGGACCGGATCCTGGACCACATCGCGGTGATGGCGCTGGTCGGCCGCCTGGAGGGGCCCATCCTCTGCCTGGTCGGGCCGCCGGGGACCGGGAAGACCTCGTTAGGCCGGTCCATTGCGAGGGCCCTCGGTCGCCACTTCGCCCGGATGTCCCTGGGCGGTGTCCGCGACGAGGCCGAGATCCGTGGTCATCGCCGTACGTACATCGGGTCCATGCCCGGCCGCATCATCCAGGCGATGCGTCGCGCCGAGGTGGTGAACCCGGTCCTCCTCCTCGACGAGCTGGACAAGCTGGGGACGGATTACCGGGGCGACCCGGCGGCGGCGCTGCTCGAAGTGCTGGATCCGGAGCAGAACCGCGCCTTTTCCGACCACTACGTCGAAGTCGACTACGACCTGTCCAACGTCTTCTTCGTCACCACCGCCAACTCGCTGGCGACCATCCCCGACCCGCTGCGCGACCGGATGGAGATCCTGCGTCTCCCGGGGTATCTGGACCACGAGAAGCACGCGATTGCCAGGCAGTATCTCATCCCGCGCCAGCTGGAGCGCGCCGGCGTGGCGCCGGCGTCGGTCGATCTCGATCAGGACGTGGTGCCGGCGGTCGTCAGGCAGTACACCCGCGAGGCCGGCGTGCGCGAGCTGGAGCGACGGATCGCCCGGCTGGCCCGCAAAGTGGCGCGTCAGCGCGTCGCGACGGACCACCCGCCGGCCACCACGCACATCGGCGTCGCCGACCTGCGCGACATGCTTGGCGTTTCCCCGTACGATATCGACGAAACCACGCTCGACGACAAGGTGGGCGTGGCCTCCGGGCTCGCCTACACCACCGTGGGCGGTGAAATCCTCGAGATCGAGGCCAGCGTCGTTCCGGGTCGTGGTCGACTGCACCTGACCGGGACGTTAGGCGAGGTCATGAAGGAGTCGGCCAGCGCCGCTCTGAGCTACGTCCGCGGACGGGCCAGGACGCTGGGACTCGATCCCGAGTTCCTTCGGACGCGCGACCTGCATGTCCACATCCCGGCCGGCGCCACGCCGAAAGACGGTCCCTCGGCGGGCATCGCCATCGCCACCGCGGTCATCTCGGCGCTCACCGGCGCCGCCGTTCGCGGCGACACCGCGATGACCGGGGAGATCACGCTGCGCGGCCGGGTCCTTGGGATCGGCGGGCTCCGCGAAAAGACAGTGGGCGCGCATCGCGGCCGCATCAAGCACGTCGTCATACCCAAGGCGAATGCGCGCGAGCTGGAAGAGCTGCCGGCGGATGTGCGCGCGGGGTTGCAGTTCCATCCCGTCGCGACGATGGACGAAGTGCTGACCCTGGCCTTCCGTGCCCGGCCGCGCCCGGCGGAAGTGGTGGCCGACGTTACCACCCAGCCTGCACTCCTGGCCCACTGATGGCGGCCACGGGCGCCGACCCGCTCATCGTCAGGCAGCTGGAGTTCCTTGGTGGCATGGCCAGCGCCGGCGGCTGGCGGCCGGACTCGGCGCTGCCCGAGGTCGCGTTCGCCGGTCGCTCGAACGTCGGGAAGTCGTCGCTCCTGAACGTGCTCCTCAGGCGACGGGGCGCAGCGCGTGTTTCGCGCACGCCCGGCCGGACGCGGGAGGTCAACTTCTTCCGCGTGAACGATTCGTTCGTGCTCGTCGACCTTCCGGGCTACGGGTACGCGCGAGTCGCCAAGGAGCGACGCGCCGAATGGCGTCCGCTGATCGAGGGGTACCTCCGTTCGAGCCCGAACCTGCGCGGCCTGGTGTTGCTGCTCGACGCGCGTCGAGATCCGAGTGACGATGATCGGGCGATGCTGTCGTATCTCGCCGACAGCGAAACCCCGGTGCTGGTCGCGATCACCAAGATGGACAAGTTCGGAACGGACGCCGGCCGCGAACGGATTGACGCCATCGCGTCGGCGCTCGAGCTCGACGCGGACCAGGTCGTGCCCGTGAGCGCGCGAACGGGCATGGGTCGCGACGACCTCGCCGCAGCGCTGATGGAACTGGTCGGGAGCGCGGCGTGATGCGCGCGACGCTGGCCGCCCTGCTGGCGTCGTGTCTCGCCTGCATTGGAGGCCCGCAACCCGATGTCGGCACCACGACGCCCTCGGCGGTGTCGCGTGATTCGTCGCGTCTTCTCGTGCCGGCCGGGTACGGATCGCTCAAGCAGGAAGACATCGCGATCCGCATATCGCGGCGCGGGCTGCAGGTCCAGGCGATCCCGCTCGATGAGACCATCATCCGCGTGCTGTCGCCCGACAGCTACCGGGCGTTGCGCGAGCAACTGGCCAGCCGCAAGCCAACGCTCGACTCGCTCGCCCGCCGCAGCGGCCTGGGAGGCTTCTCGGTCTGGATGGTGCGGTTCCACGGGCTCGAGCAGGGCGAGACGCCGTTCAGTCCGATGGAGTTCATCGTGACAAGCGTCGGACGTGACTTCAGGCCGATCGACGTGCTGCCGGTAACGCCCGGGTTCGGCCAGCAGCGCCTGCGCCAGCGTGAGGTGCAGACCGCGCTTTACGTGTTCGACCCTCAGCTGGATGTGAACCAGCCGCTGACCGTGCAGTACGAGACCACGCGCAACACGGACTGGTCGGTAGTACTCGCCCGAATCGAACGGGAACGCGTGCTGGTCAGGTCAAGGGCTGGCATAAAACCGGATGGGAGATGGGAGATGGGAGATGGGAGATAGACTGCGAACCGATTGCCACGGAACTCAGTGGTAATCCGCTGTGGCAGTCTTTCTCCGATCTCCCATCTCCCATCCAGTCAGATTACGCGCAAAACGTCCTCTGCCGCGCCGGCATCGCCAGTGTGTAGCATTTGCACCGCGTCACGGAGCGCCGAGATGGAGCGGGGCCATGAAAGCCTCGTCATCGCCTCGTCAGGCGTGAGCCATTCTTCCATGTCGTGCTCGGGGCCCAGGTGCACCTCAGCGCTCGCGCCGATAAACGCCACGAAGACGACGGCGATCTGCACCGTGGAAAGGCGGTGCAGATAGAACGGCTGGCACGTGAGGTTGTAGAGCCGCTCGACCTCGAGCCCCGTCTCTTCGCGCACTTCACGGAGGGCCGCGTCTTCGGGTCGTTCGTCCGGTTCCACCCGCCCGTGCACTACTTCCCAGGCGCCGGTGCAGCGCGTGCCGGCTCCGCGACGGAGGACGAGCACGATCAATCCGTCGCGCGTATGGCGGCAGACGAAGACGTCCACGACGCCGACCGTGAGGCTGGTCATCGATCGCCGCGACGTCTGCCTGTCTACCGCGACAGGATCATCTAGCCCTTCCGCAAGAGCGCCTTCAACCGGGCGCTGAGCGCGCGAGGGCGGAACGGCTTCGTGATGAAGTCGTTGGCGCCGCTCTCGAACACCTTCACTTCGCTGTCCTCGTCACCACGAGCGGTGAGGACCAGGACGGGAAGCGTGGCGGTGCCCGGACGGGCGCGGATGTGATTCAACACCTGATAGCCGTCGAGCCGCGGCAGGCTCAGGTCGAGCACCAGCGCATCCGGCGCGTGCCGATCGATCTCGTCCAGCGCCTGCACGCCATCGGTCGCTTCGATGACGGAGTAGCCCTCGCGTTCGAGGAGATCCTTGAGAACGTGCCGGAGTGCGTCCTCATCCTCCACGAGAAGGACAGTGTGCCGCCCACCTTTCCTCGCGTCGCCCGGGATGTCGTCCACGAGCTCGAGCACTTCATCCGGCAGGAAACTTCCGGTGCGCGACGGCTGGCGGACAGCAGGCGCGACGGTGGGCGTTGCGCTGCGGCCCGCCTGCGCACCGGCTGTTCCCTGCGCCCGACGCGTCGTCGCCGGGCCCTTCTGGTCCTGCGTCTCCACCGGCACTTCAAGGACACGGAGGAGCTCTTCGATATCAGTCTCGCCAGCCACGACGTGATCGACACCCGAATCCCACATCGTGCGCATCCCACCGAGGCGCGCGGCGTCGGCAATGCGCGCCGTCGATTCGCCGGCGCTGATGCGGCGCTCCACCTCGGCATCCGACACCATGATCTCCGTGATGGCCAGGCGGCCGCGGTAACCGGTGCCGCCGCATTCACTGCATCCCACGGCGCGGAACAGGTCATCCTGGGTCGGGAACCAGCGGTGCAACCTGTCAGGCGGCGAGGCGGTCATCGGCGCGCGGCACGCCGGGCAGAGACGCCGCAGCAGTCGCTGGGCGACAACTCCCTTGAGGGCCGCGGCGATCTTGAACGGTTCGATCCCGATGTCGACAAGGCGCGCGACGGCGCTCGCGGCATCGATGGTGTGAAGCGTCGACAACACGAGGTGCCCTGTGAGCGAGGCCTGCGTCGCGATGGTCGCGGTCTCGCGGTCACGGATTTCGCCAACCAGCACGACGTCCGGGTCCTGACGCAGAATGGAGCGGAGCGCTGACGCGAACGTCAGCCCGGCTTTCTCGTTCACCTGCACCTGCACGACCCCGTTGAGCTTGTACTCGACCGGATCTTCAACGGTGACGATGTTCACGCCGCGCGCCTGGATCGTGCGCAAACCCGAGTAGAGCGTCGTGGTCTTTCCCGAACCCGTGGGTCCGGTGACGAGGACGATTCCCTCGCGGAGATTGAGCAGCGACTGAAGTCGATCCTGCTCCCTGGGCAACATTCCCAGTCCATCGAGCGTCAGGACCGTCGATCGGCTGTCGAGAATACGGATGACGACCTTCTCGCCCGTCGATGCCGGGAGGGTAGAGACGCGCAAATCGACACGCACGCCATTCACCGTGACGCGGGCACGGCCGTCCTGCGGGCGTAACCGGTCGGCGATATCCAGTTCGGCCATGATCTTGATCCTGGACACGAGCGGTATGCCGACCTGACGCGGCAGGACCATGGCCTGTCTCAGCACGCCGTCGATTCGATAGTTGACGACGCTGCCTGCTTCCTGCGATTCGAGGTGGATATCCGACGCCCGGAGATGGATCCCTTCAGCGACTATGTGATCGACCAGCTTGATGATCGGCCGCTCGGAGGCTTTGCTGGCCGCGATGTCGACGTCCTCGGCGGCTGTATCCTCGAGCTGCACGTCGTACTGGGTCATGCCCTCGAGGAGCTTCTCGACCGCCCGCTCCGGCCGATACACTTCGGTGATCCGGTCGACGACGCGGGCGGGTGCCGCCAGGTGCATCCTCACGGTGCGGCCGGTCGCGAATCCCACCGAGCGCTCGCAGTCGAGATCGTGCGGATCCGCGGTCGCTATGTCGATCGTCGAGTTCGAAACCTTCAGCGGAAGGATACGGTACTTGCGCGCCAGCGACTCGGGCAGCGCATCCCTCGCTTCCGTAGCGACGTTGACCAGATCGGCGACGGGCATGCGAAACCGCGCGGCGAGCGCGGCGAGGATGTCGTCGTCGGTCGTCAGGCCCTTGGAGACGGCGGCTTCCCAAATACTCTCCGGCGCCTCCTCGGTGAGCCGCGCCAGTTGCGGCGCATCGATGAGAGCCTGCAGCGTCGGCAGCAGCCAGTCGTCCCGAGTCGGGCGATCGTTACCAGCCAGTTGATCCCTGCCTGATTCTGGGTGAATTACTCAAAATTAACGTTCGAACCGCTCCCGGCGGAGTTTGCATCGAGTGTTGCGCCCGGGATCTACAGAATTCGCCAGAGGTCTCTCGACACATCGACGCCGAATGTCCACCGCCCGTTTCGAAGACCGCGGGCGACATCGAAGCGAACAAGGTCGAAGAACACCAGCAATCCCGCGCCAACTGACAGATATCCAGCGGCGCGGCGCTCTCCTGACGGGTCACGATCCTCCTGAACGACGATCGCGGTAAGCGGCGCCAGCGTCGCACCGGCCGGTGACCGGCCCCAGCGACCAACCGGTATCGAGGGAAACGGCACGGGGAACTGCCACTCCAGTCGTTGCGATATGAGCGCCCTCGACACGAACTGGTGGGCGCGGTATCCGGGCGCGGTCACCGGACCGCCGGCCCGCACCAGGTCCTGGGGCAGCCCGCCGCTGGCGATCCCGGCGAACGTGGACGCGACCATCGTTCCGAGTGCAATCGGATGCTTGAGTTCGAGGCGCGCGGTTCCGCGCGCCGGCATCGATACATCATCCGCGTCACGGAGCCGTCGCACCTGTACGGCCAGACTGCCGTGTACGATCCCACCTGACAAAGGGCGGGGCGCGACCGAGAGCGCCATGTCAGCGCGCCACCCCTGCCTGGACGGAATGTCCGGCACGGGTCGATATGTTCCCCGCGCCGGCACCGCCTCCACCGTGACAGCTTCGGTCCACTCTCGTGCCACGCCCAACGAGACGGTGATGGCGGAATTCGTGGGGCGCCGCTCGAGGCGCAGATCGAACCCGCGCACGCGATAGGGCTCCGTGAAGTCGGCGCCGAACTCCTGGGCGCCGATCGAGTTCCTGACGCCCGACACTTCCGGCACGTCGGTCGCGTCGCGCACCTCATCGAACGCCCCGAACCGGATCGACGCCGCAGCCATGGGACGCCACGTCAGCCGCGCGACACCTTTCGGCTCACGGTCGGCGACGCCGTAGCGGCCGGTAAGCGCGATGTCGACCGCGCTCCCCACCCGGCGTCGGACGCCGGCGCCTAACGACAAACCCTCCGCTCGGTTGACGCGCACCAGGTCCGACACCGAGCCCGCCAGCAGCGCGCCGCGCCGAGCCCGCGCCAGCGCTGCCTGCCCCACCAGCTCCACGGCGCGGGCCTGCACCCGCGACAACTCCTCTCCGGACGCCGTCGCCAGGTCGGGCGGGACAACAGCGCTCAGCGGCTCCGGAAACTGGTACGTGGCGCGCCGTGCCGGCGGCGCGAGTTCTATTTCAGGCCCGGTGAAGCGGATGCCCGGCGTTCCCGCATTGATTCGGTAACAGCACACCTCGAATCCGCCGCGGATGATGCCGCGCGCGGGGAAGTCGAGCCACGTCCCGCTGCGACGAATCTCGATCTCCTGTCGCCGCGGAAGCCAGAACCGTTCCTCGATGAGGGCGTTGTCCAGCACGATCGACACATCGTCGAGCTGCGGGTCGAGGAGCGCGGCGCGCGTGAACGAGAACGCCATCCGCACCACCTGCGCATCCGCCCGGGCGAGGTACACAGCCCCCACGGCGGCGGGAGCGTGATCGTCCTTCGGCCGAACGCGCACCTCATAGACCTCGATGACCTGGCCCGGCACTTCGATGCGCAGCGAGTCGCTGATCGAGTAGTCATACGCGCGGAGACCGGTCGCCGACAGCGGGTGCGGCACGTCGCGCACCTCGTCCCCGTCTCCCAGCCGGATGATTTCGGGGAAATTGTTCTGAACGATCCCGAGGTGATCGCGATGGTACTGAATGTCCGTTGGAAGGAGCAGCGTGTCGCGGCGGCCGAGTATCAACTGCTTGCTGTGGTTTGGCGCGCGCCAGTAGACTTCGAGCGCTATCTGGTCCGCCTTCACGACCTTGGGGGGATCGGGGAATCCCTCGCCGACCTGCGCCAGAAAGGTGAGAGATCCCACGGCGGTCGCCGTGTAGTCAGTCAGGCCGGTATCCGCCAGTTGTCGCGCGCGACGCTCGGTTGCCCGCGTCACGAGCGCGGTCACGCGGGCGTCGTTCCAGTCCTGCGCGGCCGGCGGGGCAGCCACTCCCGGCATCAACACCACGGCGACGAGAGCGGCACGGGCCGCGCGGAATCGAGGCATGTCAGCGAAGTATCGAGGCGCAGCAGGGCACGATCAAGGAACCGGGCAAGCCCGGAACGGGCAAGCCCGGATGGCGTGACATGGTGACGTTCGAGCGCTTCCGCGAACTCGCGAAGCTCGGCACGCTCGTGCCTGTCTGGCGTGACGTGCTCGTCGACACGGACACCGCCGTCTCCGCGTTCGCGAAGATCCGCCGCCCGCCGTTCGCCTTTCTCCTCGAGTCCGCGCCCGCCGGATCGGAGACGTGGTCGCGCTACACGTTCATGGGCACGGAACCCCGCGGCGCCTGGCGCCTGCGCGACGGACGCGTGGATTCATGGACACCCGCAGGCGGTTGGGTTGCCGGCCCACCTTGCGAAGACCCGATTGCCGATCTGCAGCGCCGTGTGCGTGCGGAGAAACCAGCCCTCGTCCCCGAACTCGGCGCGTTCTGGTCCGGCGCGGTCGGGTACTTCGCCTACGACGTCGTGCGCACGTTGGAGCGACTTCCGTCGCCGCCACCGCGGGGCATCGACGCGCCCGACGCGTTGTTCGTCTTTACCCGGTCGCTGCTCATCCTCGACAACCTGCGCGGCCTTGGTCGGATCGTGGTCGCCGTGCCGGTCGAGGACGGAACCAGCGCGAGCGAGCTTCGCGCGCGTTTCGAGCAGGCACAAATCGAGATCGAAGTGCTTGTCGAAAGGCTGCGGACGCCATCCCCGCTGCGTCCCCTGGCGCTCGCCGATTCGGCGGCGCCGGCCATCGGGCGATCGACGTATGAACGGGAGAAGTTCCTCACCGATGTGCGCCGTATCCGTGAATACATCATGGCTGGCGATTGCTTCCAGGCGCTCCTCGCCCGGCGCATCGAGCTGGCCCATGATTTCGACAGCGCCGATCTCTATCGGGCGCTCAGGGCCCTCAATCCTTCTCCGTACATGTACCATCTCCAGCTCGATGGAGTCGAGCTGGTTGGCAGCTCGCCGGAGCTGCTGGTGCGCGTGGCGGACGGCCGCGTCACCGTTCGGCCGATCGCAGGCACGCGCCCTCGCGGCGCAACGCCCACCGACGATGAGCGCCTCACGGTGGAACTCCTCGCCGATGAAAAGGAGCGCGCCGAACACGTGATGCTCGTGGACCTCGGCCGAAACGATGTCGGACGAATCGCCCGCTATGGAACAGTGAAGGTCTCCGATTTCATGACGGTGGAGCGGTACTCGCATGTGCTGCACATCGTGAGCCAGGTGGAGGGCCAGCTTCGCGACGGTTGCTCGGCGCTGGATGCCTTTCGGGCCACCTTCCCGGCGGGCACGATGACCGGCGCGCCGAAAGTCCGCGCCATGGAGATCATCGACGAACTGGAGCCGGAGCGCCGCGGGGCGTACGCCGGCGCCGTGGGCTACATCGCCACCGGCGATGAGCGCATGGACCTCGCGATCACCATCCGCACCTGTGTCATCGCCGGGGGGACTGCGTCCATCCAGGTGGGCGCGGGCATCGTGGCGGATTCCGTGCCGGAGCGGGAATGGGACGAGACCGAGAACAAGGCGCGTGCGCTGCTCACCGCGCTCGGTCGCGTTCGAACCGCCTCGCGCTAGGCGCACACGCCTCAGCCCGTCATATTCCACGTCCATGCCATTTCGACTGGTGAGCGCGGATGGGCAGCTCTCCTTCGAGCTGCGGCCCGGACTGCCGCTGGTGCTCGGGCGCGCCCTCAGCAGCGACCTGCCGGTGCTCGATCCGACGGTGTCGCGGCGCCATGCCGAGCTGACGATCGAGCCATCGAGCGTCCAGGTGAAGGATCTGGGTTCGAGTAACGGAACGTTCGTCAACGGGAGCCGCGTCACAATGACGAAGCTCCGCAGGGGCGATCGCGTGGTGTTCGGCAAGATCCTGTTCGAGCTCCAGGACATGAGCCCGATGCTGATCGATGACGGTACCGCCGAGACGAAGCGGCGGGCGGCGCGCGCCGGCACGACCGTCATCAAGCTGGTCCCCGTCCCCGACGCCGACCTCACGCTGGAGCGCGCGTTGCGGGCCAGCGGCGTCCAGCAGGCCGTGGACGAAACCGCGGTCATCCTGCCGCAGCACGAACGCGACCGGCTCAGGCTCACGCTGCTCCTGGAGGTTTCGAAAGCGCTCACACGCGCCACGACTGTCGATGCGCTCCTCGAAAAGATGCTCCACTTCACCTTCCGGCTTGTCGACGTGGACCAGGCGTCCATGCTCCTGCTGGACGAGGACAATCGACTGACGGAGCGCCTGACGCGGGTCCGGGAAGGGAGCGTCTTGCGCGCGGTGCCGGTCCCTCTGGCGCAATCGGCCCTCGACCAGAAGTCGGCTCTCCTGTCCGACGACACTGTCGAGCAGCCCGGTGCCGACTCGGGACGAATGTCGGTGTGCGCGCCCCTCATCGGCGGCGAGGGACGCTCCCTGGGCGTGCTCTATGTCGACAGCGCGACCAGCACGCGACAGGTGGACGACGACGACCTGGAGTTCCTGGTCGCCTTCGCGGGCATCGGCGCCGTCGCGCTCGAGAACCTGCGCTTCGCCGAACGCAGTCGGCATGAAGCCCTGGTCCGCGGAAATTTTGAGCGCTTCTTCACGCCCATGCTGGCGGCGCGAATCGCCGCGGCGCCCGAATCGCTGCGCCTGGGCGGCGAACGGCGCGACGTGGCCGTGCTGTTCAGCGACATCAGGGGATTCACGACGCTGGCCGCGCGACTGACGCCCGTCGAAACGGCCCGGCTGCTCACCGAGTATTTCTCGGAGATGGCCGACTGCGTGTTCAGGCACGGCGGCACGCTGGACAAGTTCATCGGCGACGAGGTGATGGCGCAGTGGGGCGCGCCGATCAGCGAGCCGGACGACGCCGACCGCGCCCTGGCTGCCGCGCTGGACATGATCGCGGCGCTGCAGCGCCTCAACGCGACCTGGCTCTCGCAGGGACGGCCGCGACTGCAGGTCGGCATCGGGATCAACTTCGGCGAAGCGTTCGCGGGTTACCTCGGATCGGAGCGGCGCCTGGAGTACACGGTCATCGGCGACACCGTCAACACCGCGAAGCGGTTGTGCACGTTTGCCCTGGGGGGCGAAATCCTCGTCTCGGACTCGCTGCGCCAGCGCCTGACGAGATCTCACGAGCTGGCCGAGCACGCCCCCCTCGAGATTCCGCCGCGCAAGGATCCGCTTCCGGTCTTTCGCGCCATACGGTGATGGCCGCCATCCCGAAGGACTACAGCCGGTTTCACTCCGGGAGCGTGCACGTCATCGCGCACGAGTCATGTGTGGAGTGGGCGAAGGCGGTGCTTCCAGAGCAGTCGCTCTACGAATGGGCTGCGGCTCAGCCTGACCGTCGCGACCTGGGTGGCCGCGTGCCCGCTTATTCGGTGCTGCTTCCCGGGCAGGATCGCCGCGTGGTCGTCCGTCACTCGCATCACGGTGGCCTGCTGGCCCGGCTGCAGGGAGATCTCTTCTTCCCGCCGACGCGGGCGCCTTACGAGTTGCTGGTGTCGCATCTGCTGGCCGGGCTTGGCGTGCGCACGCCATTGGTGGTGGCCATCGCGGTGTACCCGGTGCGCCGCATCCTGAGGCGCAGCGACGTCGTGTCGCTCGAACTGCCCGGTCGTGATCTCGGAAAGGCGCTTCGCGACGCTCCCGATGCCGACGTCCGGCTGGGCTGGCTCGACTCGATCGCCGCGCTGATTCGTTCGCTCACGAACGTCGGGGCGTGGCACCCTGACCTGAACGTGGGGAACGTGTTGCTGGTCGAGAGCGGACCGAAGGTCTGGGACGCCTATGTGCTGGACATCGACCGGCTGCAGTTCGCGCCGCCGAGCGACCCGACGGTTCGCGACGCGAACCTCGACCGCCTGGAACGATCGCTTCGCAAACTGCGCGCACGATTCGGCGTCGGCTTCGACGATGCCGAGATGCGGCAGCTCCGGGAGTTGGCCAGCGTCCCAAGCCGCGCGTGATTCCGGCACGCCTGGAGCGCATCTGCATCGTCATGATGAGCGCGGTGGGCGATGCCGTTCACGTCCTGCCTGTCGTGAACGCCCTGAAGCGGCATGCTCCGGCATGCCGCATCACATGGGTCCTGCAGCCCGGCCCCGCATCACTCGTGCGCGGGCACCGGTCGGTCGACGACATCATCATCTTCGACCGCGGCGCGGGCCTTCGTGCCTTCGTCGACGTGCGCCGCGAACTCGCCAGGCGGACGTTCGATCTCGTCATCGACCTGCAGGTGTACTTCAAGGCCGGGATCGTCACCGCCCTCAGCGGCGCGCCGGCGCGACTCGGATTCGATCGCGCGCGGGCGCGTGACCTCAACTGGCTCTTCACGACGCACCGGATTCCGGCCAGGCCCGTCGGCCAGCACGTGCAGGACCAGTATTTCGAGTTTCTCGAGGCGCTCGGCGTCGATCCCGGGCCCGTCGTGTGGGATCTCGGACCGTGGAGCCACGAACTGGCCTGGCGAGACGAGTTCTTTTCGAAGCTGGATCGACCCGCGGCGACGATCGTCGTGGCCACCAGCAAGCCGGAAAAGGACTGGCTTCCGGAACGGTGGGCCGACGTCGTGGACATCCTTTTCGAGGAGCATGGACTGCGGGCGATCCTCGTGGGCGGCCGCTCGCCGCGGGAGCTGGCGGCGGAACAGGCGATCCTGTCGGCGGCGCGCCATCGCCCGGTGTCGGCGTTAGGCAGCGGGCTGCGCAATCTCGTGGGCATTCTCTCCGGATCGGCGCTGGTGCTGTCGCCGGACACGGGTCCCCTGCACATGGCCGTCGCCCTGGAGCGGCCGGTGATCAGCCTGATGGGCTACACGAACCCGAAGCGCACCGGTCCCTATCGCCGCTTCCACGACCTGCTCATCGACGCCTACGGAGATCCGGGCGAGGATTACCCCGTCTCGATGGAGAACCGGCCGGGTCGAGTCGCGCGGATCACGGTGGATCAGGTGATGGAGAAGGTTGCCGTGTGGCGCACGCGATACCGGACCTGAGGTCCGAGGTCCGAGGTCAGAGGTGACTCGGCGGTGCGCCGAATCGATAGGCGATCCCCACCTGCTCGAGCAGACCCACGAGCATGCCTAACGCCAGACCCATCACGGCGAAGTAGTCGCCGTGCACGCGTTCGACGATGACGGCGCCGAAGCCCTGGATGCCGTATGCCCCAGCCTTGTCCATCGGCTCTCCGGTGGCGATGTACGACTCGATCTGGGCATCGCTGATCGGGCGGAATGTCACTTCCACCGACTCGACGCCCGACACGGTCCGCCCCAGATGCGCGACCGCGACAGCGGTGTGCACCGTGTGCGTACGCCCGGAGAGCCGGCGCAGCATGTGCGCGGCCTCCGACGCATCGCGCGGCTTGCCGAGGATGTCGCCGTCCAGCACCACGATGGTATCGGCCCCGATCACACAGGCGGCGGGTTCCTGCGCGCCGACAGTCTCCGCCTTGGACCGCGCCAGCCGCTCGGCGTGGGACTCCGGCACTTCCCCGGGAAGCACCGTTTCATCCAGATCCGCAGGACGGACTTCGTGCGAAATCCCGATGAGCGAAAGGAGTTCACGCCGGCGTGGCGACTGCGACGCCAGGATGGTGCGCACCGGAACCGCCGTCATCGCTCGAGCCAGAGCGTCACCGGACCATCGTTCACGAGCTCCACATCCATCATGGCGCCGAATTCCCCTGATTCCACCGGCAGGCCCAGGTCGCGCAGCCGCGTCTTGAAGTTTTCATAGAGCGGGATGGCCTGTTCGGGACGCGCCGCGTCAATGAAGCTCGGACGGCGTCCCTTCTGGGCGTCACCGTACAGGGTGAATTGCGAGACCACGAGCACGGCGCCGCCAACATCGGAGAGCGAGAGGTTCATCTTGTCCTCGCTGTCGGCGAAGACGCGAAGTCCAGCGACCTTCTCCGCCATCCATACGACGCGCGCCTGATCGTCGCCATGCGTGAAGCCCACGAGAAGCACGAACCCGCGGTCGATGCGGCCCGCGCGCCGTTCCTGCCCGTTCTCTCGAATCCGGACTTCTGCCCGGGAGACCCGCTGGACGAGTACGCGCATCCGTCAAGATAGCGCGCGCTGGTCGCTGGTCGCGGGTCGTTGGTGTTTCTCGAGCCTCGAGCCTCAAGCCTCAACCCTCTTATTTCACCGCTCTCACGAACGCGCTCATGATTTTTCCCTCGACCGCATCCACGAGCGATTGATCGGTCAGCCCAGCCGAGTCGAGCAGCGCCTTCACGTCATCGGCGCCGTAGACGCGTGTCGGCTCGATCGAGATGTCGGTGAATCCCGCCGCCTCGAGCAAACGCCGGTACTCGTCCTCGTGCAACGCCCCCGAGACACAGCCCGTCCAGAGTCCCATGCTTCGCCGCACGGGTTCGGGCAGGTCGCCGCGCAGGACAACGTCGGAGACAGCGAACCGACCGCCCGGATTCAGGACACGATACGCCTCGCGGATCACGCGCGCCTTGTCAGCGGACAGGTTGATGACACAGTTCGAGATGATCACGTCAACCGTTTCCGACGGCAGCGGAATGTTCTCGATTTCACCACGCAGAAACTCCACGTTCGTCAGCCCGGACTTGCGCTGATTCTCCCTGGCCAGTTTCAGCATGTCGTCGGTCATGTCGAGACCATACGCTTTGCCGGTGGGACCCACGCGTTGCGCCGACAGCAGTACGTCGATGCCTCCGCCGGAACCGAGGTCGAGCACCGTCTCCCCAGGAGACAGCGCCGCCAACGCCGTCGGGTTCCCGCACCCTAACGACGCGAGAAGCGCCTCGGCGGGAATGCCCTGCGTTTCACCCTCGTGATAGAGGTCAGACGTGATCGGATCCCATTCCTCGCCTTCACTGCAGCAGGTGGTGCCGCAGCCGCAGGAAGCCTCTTTCCCTTCGCTGGCGCGGCGCGCGGCTGCGCCGTATTTCGCCCGCACTTCTTCGCGAATGGCTTCGCCGGCAGGACCAACCGTCGCCGCCTCGCGGACCGAACTTCGCGTCAGCGTGGCCACGGCGGGCTCGTCACTGCAACACTCAGGGCCGCAGCAACTGCCGGCGGCCTGGGTCGATTTATCGGTCATGAACGCGGGTCTCCCAGGGGTAGGGTCATGAAGAGCGCCGTCGACGGGCAGGCATCGGCGAATTCGCGCGACTTGCGCACGGCGTCAGGAGCTTCGTCCCGATCAACGGGCGCGAATCCAAAGCGCGGGAAGTAGTCACCAGCGGTCGTTGTCAGCAGGTACAGTGCGCGGAGGCCGCGATGCCGCGCCCAGTCGATACGGTTGCGCGTGAGAGCGTCACCCACGCCCCGACCTCGCCAGGCGGAAACGACGGCCGCCGAACGCAGCAGCCCGTCACCTCCATGCACTTCGATTCCTTCCACTCCGATCACCCGCCCATCGGCCTCGGCGACAGCGTATCCATCGCCGAACTGGTCGCGCAGTCCGTCGAGAGGAAGCTCCGAGTCACGCAGCGCCGCTTCGACCGCTCCAAGATCGCCGGGTGTGGCGGGCCGGATCGTGAACACGGTCATTGCTTGCGTCCTGTCAAAGGACGAAGACACTTCTCGATCTGCGCCGAGGGGCAGAAGACGGTCGGCGCATGAGTGCTGACCTGCTTCACCGCGGCATTCGTCGCACCTGACGCCGATGCGGCGTCGCCCAAAGGAGACCGCAGCATCCCGATCGCGTTCGATTCCGTGCTCAACATTCGCTTACCCTCTTTCTTCCGCGTGTGATCTCATCAAGCGAAGGCACGAAGCACCTGCTGAACACGTTCACGCAGCGCCCGCGCCGAGTCCCGCCGGATGCGGTAGTAGACCCACTGACCCACTTTTTCGCTCTCGATGAGGCCTGCTTCACGCAACAGGCGCAAATGATGCGAGACGGTCGGCTGCTTGACCGGGACTGCGGCTTCGAGATCGCACACGCAGACGCGTCCCTCATTGCGCGCGAGCACGTCCAGCAACTGCAGGCGCACCGGATGCGCGAGGTGCTCAAAATCCGACGCTGCAGACGTCGCTTCCCCGTGCGTGCGGCTGGGGCGCGCGCTGACGTCGCAGCACCGATCGCCAAGCTGGCGGTCTAATATCGCGAGCGTCTTACTCATGGGCAGAAACCCTAGCCTGTATATCGATGTTTGTCAATATACTACGCCGCAGGTGTCTCCCTGAGACCAAACGGAAGGAACGACCCCACAGATCGGAAGCGTCGAAGGGATGCAACGTGGGAGTGCTGCAGTGCCCTTCGACGGGGGGTTGCTTTCGCAAACCCCTATTCCGACGCTGCGAATCAAACAACTAAAGACCCGCGCGCAAGAATCCTGTCGGGTGACTTCCGGACAAAATGCGCATTTGCTCGTGAAAAGCGACCCTCAAAGAAGCGCCGGGTCCGCTGCCGATGGAATCTGCCGGACTCGGCGTTCCTATTCGACCGTTACGCTCTTCGCCAGGTTTCGCGGCTGGTCCACGTTCGATCCACGCTTCACAGCCACGTAGTACGCCAGCAGCTGCAGCGGCACCGAGGCCAGAACAGGCATCAGCAGGTCCAGCGTTTCCGGGATGCGGAACTCGTAGTCGACCTTGCCGGCCAGCGCCTCTTCATCGCGACTCGTTATCGCGATGACGCGCCCCTTTCGCGCCTTCACCTCCTGGATGTTCGACGTGACCTTGTCGAACACCGAGTCATGCGGGGCGATGAACACCACCGGCATCATCTCGTCGATCAGCGCGATGGGACCATGCTTCATCTCGGCCGCCGGGTACCCCTCGGCGTGGATGTAGCTGATCTCCTTGAGCTTCAGCGCGCCCTCGAGGGCGACCGGGAAGTTGTAGCCGCGGCCAAGGTACAGGAAATTCGACGCCCGCTTGAACTCCTCGGCCAGCTCCTCGATCTCGCTGGCGCGGTCGAGGATCTGTTGAATCTGCTCGGGGAGCTTGTGCATGGCTTCGATGATCTCGCGACCGCGCAGGATCGACAGGTCGCGTAGCCGGCCCAGCTTGAGCGTGAACAGCAGCAGCGCGATGACCTGGCTCGTGAACGCCTTGGTGGACGCGACACCGATCTCCGGCCCGGCGTGGATGTAGATGCCGCCGTCCGCCTCGCGCGCGATCGACGATCCGACCACGTTCACGATGCCGAGCGTACGGGCCCCGCGGCGCTTGGCTTCGCGCATGGCGGCCAGCGTGTCCGCGGTCTCGCCTGACTGCGAAATCACGATGCATAACGTGCGCTCGTTCACGATCGGGTTGCGGTAGCGGAACTCCGAGGCGTATTCGACCTCGACCGGCACGCGGGTCAACTCCTCGATCATGTGTTCACCAATGAGCGCCGAGTGCCAGCTCGTGCCGCAGGCGGTGATGACGATGTTGTCGAAGGCAAGCAGCTCGTCATCGGTGAGGTTCAGTCCGCCCAGCTTGGACGTCCCCTCATCGTCGAGCAGCCGGCCGCGCATCGTGTTCTCCAGCGTCTGCGGCTGCTCGAAGATCTCCTTGAGCATGAAGTGCGCGAATCCGCCACGCTCGATCTGCCCGAGATCCCAGTCAATGCGCGAGACCTTCTTCTGGATCTCGGTCGCATTGAGGTCGACGATGCGGTAGCCATTGCGATCGACGACCGCCATTTCGCCATCGTCGAGGTAGACGACCTTTCGCGTGTGGGCCAGGATCGCCGACACGTCGCTGGCAATGAAGTATTCGTTGTCGCCAAGGCCCACCAGGAGCGGACTTCCCTTGCGCGCCGCGACGATTTTGTGCGAATCGACGCTCGAGACGACGGCGATGCCGTACGTGCCCTCGACCTGTCGCAACGCCTCGATGACGGCGTCCTCCAGGTTCCCCTCGAACAGTTCCTCGATGAGGTGCGCCAGGACCTCGGTGTCGGTGTCAGACCGGAACGTGTAGCCGCGGCCCTCGAGCATCTTCCTGAGGACGGGCGCGTTCTCGATGATCCCGTTATGCACCACGGCGATGGTGCCGTCATCGCTGACGTGCGGATGCGCGTTGACCTGGTTCGGCGGACCGTGCGTTGCCCATCGCGTGTGCGCGATGCCGGTGGTGCCGTTCACCGGGTTGGCGGCAAGCATCGCCTCGAGACGGGAGATCTTGCCTGCTTCCTTCACGGTCTCGACACCAACGCCGTTCATGATCGCGACGCCGGCCGAGTCGTAGCCGCGGTACTCGAGCCGCTTCAACCCCTCAACCAACAGGGGTGTCGCGAGCCGCGGGCCTACGTATCCGACGATTCCACACATGAGGCGATGGCGATTGAAATGTCTATGCGACCAGTGCGTCCAACGGCGCCCGACAGCGGGCGATCAACTCCCGGGCATCGTCTTCGGTGGGCGCCTCAGCGATGACACGGACGATTGGTTCGGTGCCCGAAGGCCTGACATGCACCCAGCGATCCGGCCAGGCCAACCTGAGGCCATCCTGCTGGTCCACATCGGCGTCGGGGAAAGCCGCACGCAATGACTCGTACACCGCATCGAGCGACCCGTCGGGACGATCGAGCTTGTCCTTTACAATACGATACTGCGGGAAACGGGCCACAATTCCACCAAGGGGTAACCCCTCGTCCACGAGCAGTTGCAGGATGAGCGCGGCGGCCAGCGGCGCGTCGCGCCCCAGGTGAAGCTCGGGAAGGATTACCCCGCCGTTCCCTTCCCCCCCGACGACGGCACCTTCCTCGCGCATCCGCACGGCGACGTTGACCTCGCCAACCGGGGCCCGCACTACCTCGATCCCGTACTCGGCGGTCATGTCGTCCACGATGCGGCTGGTCGACAGGTTTGCAACCACCGGCCCACGGCGCCTTCGCAACGCAACGCGCGCGGCAAGCGCCAGCGTGTAGTCCTCACCGATCGCCCGGCCGGTTTCGTCCACGAGGGCCAGGCGATCGACGTCCGGATCCGTGGCGAATCCAATCGACGACCCGGTCCGGCTGACGAGCTGGGAGAGTTCGCCGAGGTTTTCCGCCACCGGCTCGGGAGAGCGGTGAAACAGGCCGTCGGGAGTCATATTGATCGCCTGGAGCTCGCAGCCGAGGGCCTCGAGCAACTGCGGAAAGATGGTCGATCCGGCGCCATGGCAGGTATCCAGCGCCACCCGGAAGCGACGCCGACGGATGGACTCGACGTCGAGAACGGAGAGCTTGAGGATCCGGTCGATGTGACTCGCGATCGCGCGGTCGTCGCGCGAGACGACGCCAAGTCTGTCCCACGTCACACGTCCGAAGCCGCGATCAACGAATGCGCGCATCGCCGCGGATTCGGCGGGATCGAGGAAGAGTCCCGTCGCGCCAATGAACTTGAGCGCGTTCCATTCGATGGGATTGTGGCTGGCTGTAATCGCGAGGCCCCCGGCGGCATGTCGGTCCTCGACCGCCAGCTGTACGGTTGGTGTCGGGGCCATGTCGAGATCAACGACCGTCGCGCCGACTGATTGAAGCGCTGCCAGAACGACGCGGTGGAACATGGGCCCCGACACGCGCGAATCGCGCGCAACAACTATCTCCCGCGACATCGACCGGGCCAGTGACCACGCCCCGAAGCCAGCCGCATACCTGTCTACCACCGGGGGAGTCAGGGCCACCCCAACGCGTCCGCGGATTCCCGAGACGCTGACCATCAGGTCCTGATCGGACATTTAGTGATCGCTAGTTGTGCGCTGGTGAACCCGTAATCTCGCTGGAAGGCGCGGCGGACGCCTACTCAGACGCTGGATCCCAGGGGGTGTTGATCAACAGAAGTCAAGGCCCTCTGTTGGCGTATCTGCTGTAAAATCACGCACTTGCACGCCATTTAGCGACGCCGAAAGTGGCCGCGAGGTAACACTCCGCGTCTACCCCTCCGGCCCGACGAGATCGCTGGACATCCCCGGTCTCTGGATACGTTCTCGAATCCCGTCCACTTCGGGCATGTGCAGGTCGGAAAGGACGAGAGTCGCGGGCTCGCGTCTCAGCGCTCTCGGCGCGCATCGGACGCGGATTATCTTGGGACCGAACCCAAACACACCATGTCCCGAATCTTCGACGACGACGCCCCCTTCGGTTTCGGCACCCGGGCCGTTCACGCCGGTCAGCGACCCGACCCGACCACCGGCGCAATCATGACTCCGCTGTACCAGACGTCGACCTATGCCCAGGAAGGTATTGGTCGGAATCGCGGCTATGAGTACGCCCGCGGGAAGAATCCAACTCGTGAGGCACTGGAGCGCAACGTCGCTTCCCTCGAGGGGGGAAAGCACGGGTTCGCTTTCGGGAGCGGCATGGGCGCGCTCGATTCGATAATGAAGTTGTTCAAGGCGGGTGATCATTTCGTGTGCGCCGAGAACATGTATGGAGGAACTCCGCGACTGTTCGACAGGATCCTCGTCAACTTCGGGTTGAAGTTCAGTTACGTCGACTGCCGTGACCCGCAACGCATCGCCGATGCGGTCACGCCCTACACCCGCGCGATCATTGTCGAGACGCCGACGAATCCGTTGATGCGACTCACCGACCTCGGCGCTGCCGGTGAGATCGCCCAGAAGGCTGGTGCGTTGCTGATAGTCGACAACACGTTTGCGACGCCGGTGTTCCAACGCCCGTTCGAACACGGCGCCGACATTGTTTATCACTCGAGCACGAAGTACCTGAATGGCCACAGTGACATGGTCGGCGGCATCGTGCTGGTGTGTGACGATGGGCTCGCTGAGCGGCTGCAGTTCATTCTCAATGCTGCAGGTGCCGTGCCCGGACCGATGGATGCCTGGCTCGTCCTTCGCGGCACGAAGACGTTGCACCTGCGAATGGCCGCCCACGACGCCAACGGCCGCAAGGTTTCGGCCTGGCTGTCTGATCGACTGGGCGCCGAGCGCGTGTTTTATCCGGGCCTGAAATCTCACCCGCAGCACGAGCTCGCCTGCCGGCAGATGGCCGGGTTTGGTGGAATGGTCTCCGTTGACGTTGGCACCCGGGACCGTGCCGAGAGGGTTGTAACGGGGCTGAAGGTCTTTACCTTGGCCGAGTCTCTGGGGGGCGTCGAGAGTCTTGTGTGCCACCCTGCCACGATGACCCATGCCTCCGTGCCGGCCGAGCGGCGCGCCGCCATCGGTATCGGGGACGGGCTGGTGAGGTTTTCGGTGGGTGTAGAAGACGCCCAGGACCTGCTGGCTGACCTGGAGCACGCCTTTGTGGGGATCTGAGGGTCGAACGACACCAGCGTCGGCGTTAATCCGTAGTCAGGTCCAGTCCGGTCTCATGTCTCACTTCTCCCATCTCCCATCTGACCATGGCTGAGCGCACGAAGCTGATCCAGATCGCGTCGACCGCCTGGGAGCACCCGGCGGATCGCGCGGCACTGAACACCCTTCGCTCCATACCCGGATTCGACGTCGTCGTCAGGAAGATCGCGTCGTTCTTCGGTGAGGTCGGCATCCGACAGCTCTTCCTCGCCAACGCGGTCAAGGTTGGTCCGGCCCAGCGGCCGAAGCTCTGGGCGATCTACCAGGAAGTGCTCGACACGATGGACTGGCCAGACGTACCCGAGCTGTACGTGACCCAGACGCCGCTGGTAAACGCGGCCGCTGTCGGGTTCGACAAGCCGTTCATCGTGATGAACTCGGGTCTGCTCGAGCTGCTGGATCCCGATGAACAACGCGAGATCCTGGGGCACGAGCTCGGCCACATCATGAGTGGCCACACGACCTACACTACGATTGCCATCATCCTGATGACGATCGGGTTCCAGAACCTGCCATTCCTCGCCGGCATCGCCATCCTGCCGTTCCAGCTGGCGCTGATGGAGTGGTACCGCAAGGCGGAGCTATCGTCCGATCGAGCCGGTCTTCTTGCCACGCAGGAACCGCGCGTCTCGATGAGCACCTTCCTCAAGATGGCGGGCGGCAAGCGCTACGGGGACGAGATCAGCATCGAGGAGTTCCAGAAGCAGGCGCGCGACTACGAGACGCAGGGGAACGTGGCCGATCGCGTCTGGCAGGTGATCAACACGGCCTTCCGCACGCATCCGTTTGGAACGGTGCGCGCGGCCGAGTTGCAGCGCTGGATAGACGGCGGCGATTACGCGAAGATAGTCGGTGGCGACTATCGTCGTCGCGATGACTCGGCGTCTCCGCCATTGGCGTCGGATCTCGAGGACGCGGCCGGCTATTACCAGGATCAGGCAAAGGACGCGATGGCGACCATCTCCGGGGTGTTGGGTCGCGCTCGCGATGCGTTCGAGGGAGCGTTCAAGACGTCGAGCGAGGAGAAGTGAAGGTCCTGATCGTCGGCGGGGGCGGTCGCGAACACGCGATCGCCTGGAAGTTGAAGCGCGACGATCCTGCACTCGAACTGCACTGCGCTCCCGGGAATCCCGGGATCGCCGAACTGGCCGATTGCCACGCGATCCCGGTCGCGGACTCGGAAGGACTGGTCCGCCTCGCGGCGCGGGAGCGATGTGACCTGACGATCGTCGGGCCGGAGGCTCCGCTGGCCGCGGGTCTCGTCGACGCCCTGACGGCCGAGGGCATACGTGCCTTCGGGCCGAGTGCGTCCGCGGCGCGGATCGAATCTTCGAAGCAGTACTCGAAACAGCTCATGCTGGGTGCCGGCGTGCCGACGGCGCGCGCGACGTGGCATCGCGAAGTGCGACCGGCGCGAGAGGCCGCGCGAAGACTCGGCGCCCCCGTGGTGATCAAGGCGTCGGGTCTGGCGTCAGGCAAGGGAGTCATGGTCTGCGAGACCATTGAGGCAGCAGATCTGGCAATCGACGAGATGCTCTCAGCGCACCGCTTCGGGACGAGCGGCGACGAGATTCTCGTCGAGGAATTCATGGAAGGAGAGGAGCTGTCGATCTTCTTCCTCACTGATGGCACGTCCTCGCGCGCGATGATCGCCGCGCAGGATCACAAGCGCCTGCTGGACGGTGACGAGGGGCCTAACACCGGTGGCATGGGCGCATATGCGCCCGTGAGCGTCGCGTCAGCCGAGCTGAGCCGGCGAATCCATGACACGATCGTCGAGCCCACATTGAGCGCGATGAAGCATGCCGGCGCTCCCTTTCGAGGCCTGCTCTACTGCGGCCTCATGCTGACCGAATCCGGGCCCATGGTGGTTGAATTCAATTGTCGCTTCGGCGATCCGGAAACGCAGGTGGTGCTTCCGCTGATGAAGTCAGCGCTGCTGCCGTACCTGATCGCCTGCACCGTCGAGGGCGGCCTGGCGAAAACAGGTGAGCTCGAGTTTTCCGGCGGCGCCGCCGTCACGACGGTTGTGGCAGCCGATGGCTATCCGGAGTCACCCCGCACGGGCGACGAAATCGATCTATCGGGAATGCCGGAGGACGTCGTCGTCTTCCATGCCGGAACGTCGCGATCCGCCGATGGGCGCCTTCGCACCTCGGGTGGGCGGGTCGTTGCGGTGACCGGTATTGCTCCCACGTTCGCCGAGGCCCAGGAGCGCAGCCGATACGGCGCCGAACAGGTAATGTTCGCGGGTCGCGTGTTGCGACGTGACATCGGCTGGAGGGAGCAGGGACGGCGTGCCGGAGTTACCTGAAACTGAGACGCTGGCTCGCGATCTCGACGCGGGCCTCGTCGGAAGAATCATCGCCAAGGTCGAATGCCCGCACGCCGATGTGCTGCGCGTGGTGGCGCCGCGCACGTTGTCGAGACGGCTCGCTGGCCGTGCCGTCCGGCGGGTCTGGCGGCGCGCGAAGGCGGTGGTGATCGACCTGGAAGATGGACCACGCCTCGTGGTGGTTCCCAGGTTCACCGGTGGCCTTCTGCTGCGCGCACCGGGAGTGCCTGACGATCGCTACGACGCGATCCGGTTCCGGCTCGCGGATGGCGCGACCCTGGCGTACCGCGACGTTCGCCGGTTAGGCACCGTCAGCCTCTTCGACGAATCCGCGTTTTCGGCGTTCGATCGACGACTCGGAAAGGAACCGCTTGACCCGGCGTTCACGTCCATTGCATTATCGGCCTTTCTTCGGTCATCGAATCAACCGGTCAAGAAGGTCCTGATGGATCAGCGTCGGATCGCGGGAGTCGGGAACATCTATGCCAACGAGGCGTTGTGGGCAGCTGGCATCGATCCATCGAGACCGGGCAGCGCCGTGAGTGAGATCGAGGCCTCGACGCTGCGTGATGCACTGGTCGGCATCCTGGCGAAGGCGATCGAAGCCAGGGGAACGACGTTCCGCGACTTCCGCGACGCCAACGGCGATCGAGGCGGCTTCGCCGAACATCTCGCCGCCTATGGGCGCGGGGGCCAGCCCTGCCGGCGGTGCGGCACCCGCCTGACGACGACGCACGCCATTGACGGCCGCGCCACGGTCTTCTGCCACCGGTGCCAGTCCTGATGCCGGTTGTCGCGGACGCGTCCGAGGAAAAACTGAAGGAGTTGCGAGGCATCGTCAGGCACCAGGCGGAGGATCGTCCCGGCGTCTATCGCATGGTCTCCGAGGGTGGAGAGGTCGTGTACGTCGGGAAGAGCAAGCGGGTGCGGTCGCGGCTCATGAGCTACTTCCGGGCCGCCTTCCCGGAAGAGAAAGGCGCCCGGATCGTGCGAGAGGCGGCGGCCATCGAGTGGTCGTACGCGCCCAGCGAGTTTGCGGCGCTGCTGGAAGAGCTGCGGCAGATCAAACGGCTCCGGCCCCGATTCAACCACGCGATGAAGCGGGACGGACGGAACTATGCGTTCGTCGCGATCACGCGCGAACCGGCGCCGCGTCTCGTCGTGCTGCGGAGCACAGGGACGCGAGGCGAATCGGTCGTGTACGGCCCGTTTACCGGCGCCATGTGGCTCAAGGAGGCGCTGCGCGAACTGAGCGACTCCCTCGGCCTGCGCGACTGCACGCACGACCGCCGCATGAAGTACTCGGACCAGCGGGAGATCTTCGTCATTCCGCCGCGAACGCCGGGCTGCATCCGTTACGAGATCGGCAAATGCCTGGGCCCCTGTGTTGCCGCGCCGTCGGCGGCCGCCTATCGGGAACGCGTGTCGCAGGCGCGCTCCTTTCTCGACGGAACGAACGATGGGCCCATCGAGCTTCTGGCCGCGTCCATGAAGGAGGCGAGTGAGCGACTCGAATTCGAGCGTGCCGGCGTCCTGCGCGACAAGCGGCAACGGCTGGAAGACCTGCGCGACCAGTTCGACCGCATGCGCTTCGCCGCCGAGTCTCTCACCTTCGCCTATCACGTCGACGGAGTGGAAGGCGACGATCGTGTCTACCTGATCCGCCGCGGCGTGGTCCGAGCTGAATTGCCCGCGCCAAAGTCTCGTTCGGAGGAGAAGGCACTTCGCGAGACCGCTCGCCGGGTGGTGGACGACACGCCGGTCACGTCGGCGAGGAGCATTCCGCAGCACGAGGTGGACGAGTTGCTGGTGATTGCGGCCTGGTTCAGGGCGCACCCGGCGGAAATGGAACGCGCCAAGCCACTCTCGGGGCGTCTCAAAGCTTGATGCTGGCGCCGTTTCCAGCACTCAGCACCAGCTCCAGTCCCAGCAACTCGCCCTGGCACCCATCACTGACAACCCAGCTGGTTGCATCTGAGCATGGTTCGGTGTATCTTCGGGTCCCTCATCGGACGACCGGAATGCTTGGTACGGAAATGGTTCACCTGAGACGGCAGGAACTCGATGTCTGGCTTGGCGAGCCGGACGACTTTGTCCTCGCGGTTCTGCGCGACATCTACGACCAGGAAGCGGACGTAAAGCGCTGGCTGAACACGCCGCATAACGAGCTCGGCGGACGAGCCGCCATAGATCTCCTCTCCGCGGGCCGGACTGAGGAAGTAGAGTCCATTCTCGTCGACCACTGGAACGCCCGATGAACACGACCAACCTTACGTCATCGCTTGCCACGCTGCTGAGCGAACTGGTGGATGGCACGCCGCCGACCGGCGGTTACATGCTGAACAAGAACGATGTCGGACTCTTGCGAGCGCTCGACACGCTTTCCACAGCCGAGGCATCCACGATCGTCAATGGTGGATCATCGATCGCGGCGCACGTGGACCACCTGACGTACGGCATCAGCCTCATGAACCGCTGGGCCGCCGGAGAGAACCCATGGCGGAGCGCGGATTGGGCAGCGAGCTGGCGGCGGCCGTCAGTGACAGACCAGGGCTGGGAGAAATCGCGCCGGGCACTGGGTGATCAACTTCACCAGTGGCTCGCCGTCATCAAGGAGCCTCGTGAAGTCGAGGAAACCGAATTGACCGGGATGATCAGCACCATCGCGCATCTCGCCTATCACCTGGGCGCCATCCGGCAAATGGACCGCAAGATCCGCGGTCCATCGGCCAACAACGAGCAGGACGCGTTCACCGCACCCGCGAGCCGCCCTTGATGATCAGGCGCACGTCGCGCATGACGGTCATATCGGTCAGCGGGTCGCCGCGCACTGCAATGACATCCGCATAACGACCCGGCGCCAGAACGCCGAGTCGATCCTCGGCTCGAAGCGCACGCGCCGGCCACAGCGTCGCCGCCTGAATGATCTCCATCGCGGGCACACCAAGCTCAGACCACTTCACCATCTCGCGCCACGTGGCGTCGTTGTGGAAGTTGGCGGGGATGCCGGCATCGGTGCCGATCAGGAAACGGACGCCAGTCTCACGCAGCTGCCTGAACTTTCCCGGGAGCAGTGGAATGCGCGAGGGAAACAGCGCGTAGTACGAAAGATGTGGGATCGCGTCGAGGGACTTACGGATTTCAGTCACCATTTCGGGCGGCATCCCATCGCGCCAGGCCGGGTCGTCAAGGCGCTCAGGAAAGAACTGGCCCGTCTGGTACATCGTGTACAGCGGCGAGATCGTGGGCGTCCAGTACAACGCCGTGTTACGCTCGCGAAGTCCCTGCAGGATTTCCTCGGGATAGCCGGGGGCGGTGCCAAGACCAGTGTGCTCGAAGTTGTCGACGCCGAATCGCAGTCCCCGGCGGATCTCTTCCATGCGGTGCGCATGCGCAACGACGGGCCGGCCGCCGGCATGCGCGGTCTCGACCACCGCCGCGACTTCCGCGTCGGTCATCTGGTCCTGGTCAATGAGCTTGATGACGTCCACGCCGGCGGCAATGAGCCGCTGCACCTTGGCTCGCGCATCTTCGGCACCGCTCACACCCCAGCGGAACGGACGTTCGTACTCCTCGTAAGGCGCGTGCTGGATGAACGGGCCCGAGACGAAGAGCCGGGGGCCGGGAATCTCGTTGCGCTCGATGCGCCGCTTTACGGCGAGAATGTCGTCGAGCGGCGCGCCGAGATCGCGAGCCGTCGTGACGCCGGCGCTGAGCAGCTGCTTCGCCGCGATCGGCATCACCAGGTCGGCGGTGCGCGCTCCGTACAGGTCGTTCCAGCGTTTGTAGTCGCCGTGGCCGAGGATCTGGAGATGGACGTGCATGTCGATGAGCCCAGGCAGCACCGTCATGCCGTTGGCGTCGATGGTGCGCACACCGGCGGGGACCGCCACCGCACTCGCCGGCCCCACCGCGGTGATCCGATCTCCCGAAACCAGAATCACACCATTCTCGATGGGTGGTCCGCCGTATCCGTCGAGGATGCGCCCTCCCGTGATCGCGAGTGTTACGGACTGCGATTGCAGCGGGAGGGCGGCAGCGACCAGCAACCAGAGCGACAGGCGAAGCATGGCTCGTCGGGTTCGGGAGCGTTGTTGTCCGCCAACAAGCTCCCCTCATCCCTCACGACGGCGCAAGGCGGATGGGCGATGGCGGATGGCAGATGGGGATCGGTGAAGATCCCACATCCGATAACCGATATCCGAGTCAGTCCGAGCGGAGCACCACGTTCGGATCGACGCGCGAAGCCCGGCGGGCCGGCATCCAGCTCGCCGCGATGGCGACGCCGATCAGTGTTGTCGCCACGACCACGAACACCGACGGATCCCGCGGCGATACCCTGAAGAGCAACGGTTCCACGAACTTCCCCGCCCACAACGCGACGAGCAGGCCCGCGGTGACGCCGACGCCCACCACGCGAAGTCCATCCGTCACCACCAGGCGGACCACGTCCGGCCCGCTGGCGCCTAACGCCACACGCACTCCGAGCTCATGCTGTCGTTGCGTGACGTTGTAGGCAATCACGCTGTAAAGGCCCACCGCCGCCAGGATCAACGCGAGTACTCCGAACGCCACGAACATCGTCGCGCCCAGCCGCCATGACTGCGTCTGTTGTCCCATCACCTCGCTGAAGGGCGTGAGCTTGACGTAGGACGCGCCCGGCATCTCCTGCTGCAGTCGCTTGCGGACTGTTTCCAGGTGCCGTTTTGCGTCGCCCCGCACGCGCACGAACAAGCCGCCCGACTGCGGACTGAACTGGGTGGCCGGCACGTAGTAGTAGAAGTTCGAGTCCGGCTTCAGGCTGCCGGCCTTGATGTCTTCGGCGACGCCCACGACCTCCGTGCAGGGAACGGTGTCGGCCTGCACGCGAATGCACTGACCGATGGGATCCTTTCCGGGCCACAGCACGCGCCCCATAGCCTCGCTCACGACCATGATTTTCGGCCCGCCGTCGAGGTCACCCGCCTCGATGCCTCGCCCGCGGAGCAACCGGGTGCCGAACGTCTCGAAGTAGCTCGGCGACACCGCGTTCACCATGAAGCTGCCCAGCCGGCTGACGGTGTCGATTCCCTCCACGTAGAGGCCAACGCTCCAGGAACTCCAGAACGGAACGCCGACCTGCAGGCTGGCATTCTGGACAACCGGAATCGACGTTGCCACTTCGAGCAATCGGCGGCGAAGGGCAATCGTCGCCACGCTGTCGAGCTTCACACCGCGCATGTTGAGTCCAACCATCATCACGGGATCCACGTCGTATCCGAGCCTGACGTTTCGCACGTTGCCCAGGCTGCGCACGAAGAGCCCCGCGCCGACGAGGAGGATCACCGACAGCGCGCCCTGCAGCACCAGCAGCGCAACGCGCGTTCGCGATCGGCCGTACGTTCCTTCTCTGGTCCCCGCCTTGAGGTCGCTCGTCAGGTCCGCGCGCGAGGCCTGAAGGATCGGAGCAAGACCGGTCAGCAGCCCGACCGCCAGGGCGGCTGCAGCCGCATAGAGCACGGTCCGCAGGTCGCTGAGACCCGCGGCGGCTTCACTCTGCGGCAGGAGGCCGGCGCGGAGTGCCGCGCCACCCCAATGCGCGATCACCATTCCAACCGCGCCGCCAATCACCGCGAGGAGCAGACTTTCCGTCAGCAATTGGGATAGCAGCCTGCCGCGGGTGACGCCGAGCGCCAGTCGCATGGCGATCTCGCGCCTGCGCCGCAGTGCACGCGCCAGCAGGAGGTTGGCTACGTTGGCGCAGGCGATGAGCAGGACGACGACCGACATGCCGGCGACCCAGGTCGCGACCTTCGACACGGCAGGGGCGTTCGGACCACGCGACGGAAGAATCGATCCGACAATCCCCCGCGGCTTGGCCACGCCGATGGGAGGGACACGGGTCTGCTCAATCAGTTGCTTCTCGTAGCTCTTGAGATGCGCGTTGGTGAGATCGGTATTCGCTGCGGTGACGGACACGCCCGGCTTGCGCCTGACGATCATGTCCATCCATCCCCAGCTGTAGGTCTCCCACCAGGTGGAAGCTCGCGGCGTGAACCCCTGGCTCGCGGCGTAGCTCGTCATCGGGATGAACGCCACCGGAGGACGGTCCGGCCATAGGCCGACAAAGCCCGGCGGCGCAACGCCGATCACCGAGTATTTCGTGGGGCCGATCTGGACCGTCGAGTCCAGGATGGCTTCGCTTCCGCCGTATTGCGTCTGCCACATGGCGTAGCTCAGGACGACGACAGGCTCACCAGATGGTGGCTGATCCTCAGCCTGGCTGAAGTAGCGTCCCTTGACCGTCGGCGCATCGAAGAATGAGAAGAAGCCAGAAGTGACGACCCCGATCTGCATTTCGCGCGCGGCGTCACCAACCCCGACCGCGATCTGTCGGGAGGTATGTCCTGCCTCTTGGGAAAACGAGTTGGTCATCGTGGCCATGTCGCGGTATCGCGCGTACTGGCTGACGCTCCCGGCCCGTTCCGTTCCTCGGAACGTCCGGTGCAGGTAGACGCGATGTGCCGTATCCGGATCTTTGAGCATCGGCGGCGGCCGGAACAGCAGCCGGTCGACTATGCCGAACATCGCGGCATTGGCGCCGATGCCGAGGGCAAGGGTCACCACAACGGCGGCTGCGAATCCAGGCTTGGCGCGCAGTCCGCGCAGGGCGTAGCGGAGGTCCTGCTTCAGGGCGTCGAGGGTCATGAGGTTATGACACGGCTGGCGTGCGCAGGGTTGGCCTTTAGGACCTCCAGCTGGTTGCTGCTTACTGCTTACTAGTACTGCGTGCTGGTGCTGGTGCTGGGGCTGGGGCTGGCCATCGGTTCCAGCGATGTCAGGACGGGCCGCATGGCGGCGAAATCGGGCGTGAACAGCGACGGCTGCGCCGGGTCGGCAAACAGTGACGCGAAATCCTCGATCGTGAATGCCCGGGCCATTCGCGACGCGTAGTTCGCTTGCAGCGACCGGACATAGTGCTCGACGTCGTAGTCGCGGCGGTCCTCGTCGTCAGCTTCGGCGAGGCCCCATCCGCTCCCGGTTCGATAGACGCGCACTTTGTCGCCGGCTCGCCATTCAGTCCGTCCACGCGCCAGCATGGCCTCATACATCGATTCACGCCGATGCTCCCGAAGAGCCAGGTACCGTTCGGGGCTCTTGGTCAGCCGCACTCGCGAGGAGACATCGTGGGTCGTCACTTCGCGCCGTCGCAGCGCGTCTATAGTCCCAACAAACGCGTTCCGTATACCGCCGACGTCACCGGTGAGCAGGCACACGAGCGCTCGCCTCAGAAACGCCTGGCCGAATGGCTCGGCGCGGCTCGACCGGAACGCGACGCCCTTGAGCACCAGGTTTCCGTCGGAACTCAACAGCGCATAGTTCTTCGGCTCGTGCGAGAGCATCGCCGGGTATCGCCCCTCGAACTCGAGCTGCACCAGCGATGGCAGCAACGCCGCGACATCGGCCACGACGCGACGTTCATCAGACTCAGTCCACCCGGGCGGCACCGCGAAGTACACGCCGTCAGTGTCGGCCTCCAGCAGCGTGACGCCTCGCGCGGCCAGTTCGCGGCAGATGAGTCCGAGCGTCTCGCGTCCGCGCCGCGTCACCTCGTTGGCGGCATCCACGTCGGCGAACCGGGTCAGACCGCCGCCCGCGGCGAGATAGCCGTACGCCGAGTTCACCACGAGCTTCATCGCCGCCGACGTGCCCTCGTGGAAGTGACGCTCGGCTGATCCTTGCGGCGCCGCGCGGGCGCGGGCCTTGGCCTCCAGCCGGAGTTCCACCAGGCGATCGACCAAGGTGATCATCGCGCCGAGGTAGTCGCGTTTCGGTCCAATGCGGAACGCGCGCATCAGCGAGGGATACAGGCTGGCCACGTCCGCTTTGACCACTCGTTCCGCTGCGCCCGCGGCAAACAAGTACAGCGCGGCGCCGCTGTGCGGCTCCTGGCGGCTCGCGTTATGCGCCGGGAGAGCCGCGCCTGAGTGGAGGTAGGCGCGCACGAGCAGTGGATCGATGACGCCGGTCGCCGCGCCGGCATCGGCCAGGCGCTCGTAGCGGCGCGGCGCCATGCGCGCCAGTGCGAACGCGGCGCCGCCGAGCAGCTGTGCCAGCGCCGCGACTTCGACGACGTCCGAGGCCGCGTATCGGCGCACGCGCTCGGGATCCTGCAGAAACGTGGGGTAGACCAGATCGCCCCGAATGAGCTCACGATCCGGAGCCGCAATCCCGAAGTGGCGCGCCACCGCCTTGAGTCCGTGCCCGGGGAGTTCGCGCGTCGCGAAGTCGTAACGCCAGACGGCGTCGAGCGTGTCGATGAGCTCGCGGCCCGGAATGACCAGCCTTACCCGGCTCTCG
>DATCIJ010000214.1:0-7829 GCA_036507855.1 Gemmatimonadaceae bacterium
CACCGTGTATCGAGCCGGCCAGGAGCGGATGGTAGTGACGGAGCTGCTGCGCCCGGGGATGACCATGAAGATGACGTGGTCGCCGGATCGGCCCGGCGGCTGGATCTTCCATTGTCACATGACGGTGCACCTGTTGCCGCCTGGGCAACTGCCCGGCCAGCAGGAGCCAGCGCGCGACCACGACCCGCAGCTGCACACGGAACAGGGAATGAACGGGTTGATCATCGCGATGGATGTGCGGCCGAAAGACGGCAGGCCTGCCGCTCCACCTGGGACGCGCCGTCAGCTTCGACTGGTGATCAATTCCGACTCGCAGCCTGACGACAGCGCCAGGCGGTTCGCGTTCGTCCAGCAGAAAGACGGGCGTGAGCCCGCGCGCGATTCACTACCGCTGCCGGGATCGCGCCTCGTGCTCCACCGAGGCGAACCGACCACAATTACCGTGGTCAACCACAGTAGTGAGCCGTCGAGCATTCACTGGCACGGGATCGAACTCGACAGCTATTACGACGGAGTGGTCGGCGTGGGAGGCATGCCTGGGTCGCGAACGCCGGCCATCATGCCGTCGGATTCGTTCCAGGTGCACATGACAGTACCCCGTTCCGGGTCCTTCATGTACCACACGCACTTCGATGACGTGCGACAACAGATCAGCGGGCTGTACGCGCCCCTCACGGTCCTGGAACCCGATCGTGAGCTGGACGAGGAGCATGATCTGTCGCTCATGATTGCCAACACGCGCAGGTTCCGGGTGGTCCTCAATGGGAGTACGACGCCCGCACCCATGACGATGCGGGTCGGCAGCACCTACAGACTACGCATCGCGAACATCACGACGGCAAATCCCGGCCTGGTGGCGGTGTTGGCGCGCGATGGGGCGCCAGTCCAGTGGCGAGCGGTCGCGAAGGACGGGTTCGACCTTCCGGCCTCGCATGCCACGACGCGGACGGCGCGGCAGACGGTGAGCAACGGGGAGATCTACGACTTTGAGGTCACGCCCTTGGAACCAGTCGCCATGAGCTTCGAGGTGCGCACCGGGGCCGGGGTGCTGCTGGTTGCGCAGCCAATTCGGGTGATCCCGTAGCGCGGATACGGTGTCCTCGCGACAAACAATGCCTTTCGGTGCAGCGCTGAGCCGTCGCATCCGGGGACATCCCATTCCAGCGGCTGGCCCCCCAGCGTAGCATCCCTGTAGTACGTATGCCTTACGACTCCCCTCCCTTCGTGAGCTCGTCATGAACATGCGCCTCGCCCTTGTTGCCGCGATTTGCAGCGGCTGCGTTGCCGACCTGTCCGCCCGCACGGAACTCGCGGAATGGCAGCAGCAGGCCCAGAACGTCACCATCATCCGCGACGACTGGGGAATCGCCCATGTCTACGGAAAGACCGATGCAGACGCGGTCTTTGGCGGTATCTACGCCCAGGCCGAGGATGACTTCAACCGCATCGAGACGAACTACCTGAATTCGATTGGCCGGCTGGCCGAAGCGGAGGGGGAGAGTCAGATCTGGCGCGATCTCCGGATGAAGCTGTTCGTCGATCCGCAGGAGATGAAACGCCTCTACGCCGCAGCTCCGGCGGACCTGAGAAAGCTGATGGAGGCGTGGGCGGACGGGCTCAACTTCTATCTCGCCACGCATCTGCAGGTGAAGCCGCGCGTCATCACGCGTTTTGAGCCGTGGATGCCGCTCACCTTCAGCGAGGGAAGCATCGGTGGCGACATCGAGCGGGTGAACCTGGGACAGCTGCAGGCGTTCTACGGAAGCGCTCCAGCGGGTTCGGGCAGCGGGCAGTGGGCAGCGGCCGGCGTGAGTGATTCACCGGTTCCGGACCTCGGCGACGAACCCCGCGGTTCCAACGGCATCGTTATCGGTCCGTCCAACACGGTGAACAAGCGCGCACTCCTCCTCATCAATCCGCACACGTCGTTCTTCTTCCGCTCCGAGTACCAGATGGTGAGCGAGGAAGGACTGAACGTCTACGGCGCGTCGACGTGGGGACAGTTCTTCATTTATCAGGGCTTCAACGATCGCGCCGGCTGGATGCACACGTCGAGCAGCGTCGACAACATCGACGAGTATCTCGAGACCATCGTTCGCAAGGACGGCAAGGCATTCTACAGGTTCGGATCAGAAGACCGGCCGGTGCAGGTCAAGACCATAACGGTTCCGTTCAAGACGGCGACCGGAATGTCCGAGCGGCAATTCACGGTCCTTCGCACGCATCATGGTCCGATCGTGCGTGAGCTCGACGGCAAGTGGGTCGCAATGCGGATCATGGAGGAGCCGCTCAAGGCGCTACAGCAGTCGTGGGGGCGCACAAAAACGAAGAACCTGAAAGAGTACCTGCAGGTGATGGAGCTGCACACGAACTCCTCGAACAACACGCTGTTCGCCGACGCCGAGGGGAACGTGGCCTACCTGCACTCGAACTTCGTGCCGCGGCGCGACACGACGTTCATCTGGGCGCGGCCGGTCGACGGCAGCAATCCGGCGACGGACTGGAAGGGCGTGCACAGCGTGTCCGAGAGTCCGAACGTGATCAACCCGCGATCGGGCTGGGCGTATAATTCGAACAACTTCCCGTACTCCGCGGCAGGACCTGACAGCCCGAAGAAGTCGGACTATCCGCCGTACATGGACCCTGGATCGGAGAATGCGCGGGGCATTCACGCCATCCGGCTTCTCAAGGACAAGAAGGACTTCACGCTGAACTCGCTGCTCGACGCGGCGTTCGACAGCTACATGCCGGCCTTCGAGGAATCGATCCCGGCATTAGTGAAGGCGTGGGATGACGCGCCGTCGAGTCACCCGCTCAAGGCGAAACTGGCCGAGCAGGTGGCCATGCTTCGCAACTGGGACTTCCGCTGGGGTGTCTCGTCGATCCCGACATCGCTGGCCGTGTTCTTTGGCGACGCTGGCGGGGGAGGCGGTGGCGGTCGACGTGGTAGCGGTGCGGCAGCCGCGAATGTTTCCCCCGCGGATCGGCTGCTCAATGCCCTCTCGACCGCAACTGACCGGCTGACGGCGGACTTCGGTACATGGAAGACGCCCTGGGGCGAGATCAACCGGTTCCAGCGCATCAGCCCGGAAATCGTGCATCCGTTCGACGACTCCAAGCCCAGCATTCCCGTGATGTTCACCTCGGCCCGCTGGGGCTCACTGGCGTCGTTCGGGGCAGCACCGCGCAACGGGACAAAGAAGTGGTACGGTACCAGCGGCAACAGCTTTGTCGCGGTCGTGGAGTTCGGCGACAGCGTGCGGGCCCGCGCGGTGAGCGCGGGCGGCGAGAGCGGCGACCCGGAATCGAAGCACTTCAACGACCAGGCGACTCGTTATGCAACGGGGAACCTGCGCGATGTGTACTTCTACCGGCACCAGCTGCGGGGGCACACGGAGCGGGAATACCATCCTGGGAAATAGCAGCCGGCTGAGTTGTCAGTTCTCGGTGCCAGAGCGATTTGCGGCGAGCTGGAGCTGGAGCAGGACTGACGAAGCACCAGCACCAGCTCCAGTTCCAGTTCCAGTTCCAGCAAAGAGTCCCAGCACCCAGAAGTAACAACGACGCTGGGTGGGAGCCTGAATGAGGTACGCGAGCATTACCGGCTGGGGCGAGGGTATGCCCCCCGCCGTCCTGACGAACGAGGACCTTTCCACCTTCCTCGATACGTCGGATGAATGGATCACGACGCGAACCGGCATGAGGGAGCGGCGCGTGTCGCACGTGAGCGCCATCGAGATGGCGACGCTCGCGGCATCCCGCGCACTGGCTTGCGCCGGGCTGGATCCGTCCGAGGTGGACCTGATCATCTACGGCGGGTGCAGCAACGAGGAGGCCGTCCCCAACAGCGCGTCAGGTGTACAGGCGTCGCTGGGGGCGACGCACGCCGCGGCGATGGACGTCAACACCGCGTGCACGAGCTTCCTCTACGGACTGTCCACGGCGACATCGATGATCAGGACCGGCGTCGTGCGCAACGCGGTGGTGATCGGCGTGGAGCTGATCAGCCGCTACATGGACTGGAGCAACCGGAACGTGGCCGTGCTGTTCGGCGACGGAGCCGCCGCCGTCGTGGTGCAGGCGACCGAACGCGAGGAAGGCGTCCTCGGGAGCGTGCTGGGATGCGACGCCGGGGCGCGCGCCAGCCTGCGCGTACGAGGCATCGGATGTGGCTATGCCAACCGGGGCGTGACACTCGGCGACACCCTGTGGGACTTCGACGGCCAGGTGATTTTCAAGCGTGCGGTCAAAGGGATGAGTGAGGCCTCAACACGAGTACTCGCTGAGGCAGGATTCACCGCAGAGCAGGTCGACCTGGTCGTGCCGCATCAAGCCAATCTCCGCATCATCGAAGCAGTGGCGAAGTACGCCGGCATCCCGATGGAGCGCGTGATGGTGACCGTGCAGAAGTACGGGAACATGAGCTCCGCGACCGTTCCGGTGAGCCTGGTCGAAGCGCTGAAGGACGGTCGGATCAAACCGGGCAGCCTGGTGCTGATGCCGGGGTTTGGCGCAGGGCTGACGTTCGGGGCGCTGCTGGTTCGCTGGGGCGAGCGGGTCACGCCCCTGGGAGAGTCCTCCATGACGTTTCCACCATACGATGGGACCGCGCTCCAGCTGGTGAATGCGATTCGCGCGAACCAGGACCCGCATGGGAGGTCCGCCGCGGGGCTTATGTCGCCAGTGCTTGCCGACGAAGTACTCAGCTGAGTCGTGCGTTCTGGATGCCAGGGCGATTGCTGGAACTGGGGCCGGAGCGGAGTGCCGACTCCTGGGCCTCCGTGCAGCGTGCTGGCGGCTGTTCCCTGGCGCTTTGCGCTCGGCGCTTTGCGCTCACGCCTCCCTACTTCACCATTGAGCTGAAGGACGCGGCCGGCGAAGTGCACGCGATTGTCGAGAAACGGTCAATGTCAGGAAACGAGGCCCGACCAACTCAACCGGCTGAGGGATCATGACCCGCATCTTTCCCAATCTCGGAATGGCGATCGGCATGCTGGTGGCCTTCAGCGGCGCCCGCGCACAGGCCACGAACTCCCGTTTCGGGCAATGGAAGCTCAAGTCCGATGCCCCTGCCCCATCGAGCAACATCATGATCTACGAGGCGTTCGGCGCCTCGGGGATGAAGGTCACGGTGAGCTCGGTGAACGCGCGTGGCGAGAAGGCCGAGTGGTGGTACACCACTGACTTCGATGGCAAGGACATGCCGGTCACCGGCAGCACGGGCACGACACACACATCGGTCCGCAGGATCACCGATCGCATCAACGAGATCGTGAACAAGCGGGACGGAAGGGTCACACAGGTCCTGACGAACGTCCTTTCTCCCGATGGCAACACGATCGCCGTGATCTACATGCGGGACGATGGCAACGGGAAGACGACGGCCGTGAGCTTCGCGACGTACGAACGGATCAAGTAAGTCCGCTGAAGTGTGGCGGGAGTAGCTCCGCATCGTTCGAAGCCGAGCGTGCCGGCTCCGGCGATGCGAACAGCTCCGTACATCAGTATCACTGCCCAGCGACCGTGAACGGGCCGGTGAGTGTAATCAACACCCGGGAACCGACGCTCACGACGACATCGCGGCTTGCCGTCTGGGCGGCTACCGCGGCGCCACCCACGGCGCCAACTGCGCCGCCAATGACTGTGCTCTTTGTATCACGGCCGATCACCTGGCCGGCCGCCGCTCCAATAGCCGTCCCAACCCCCACCTTCACCGCTTCGGCCTTCCCGATGCCTCGACCCTTGAGTGAGTGCGGCACCGACGTAACGTCGCCCTGCAGAGAATAGGTCCTGCCGCGTATCGTCGTCGAGGTCACGCTGAGTGTGAGCTTCCCATCCGAGTCGCTACGGCTCGTCGCCGGTGCGAGCTCGGTGATGAGCAAGGCAACTGTGGCTCCGCTGGGGATGACCACGCGGCCGCCGCCGTCTTTCACGTCGGACGTGACAATGATCGTGACCGTCTCACCGGCCTTATTCTTGCGCGACGTAATGGTCCGACCCCACGTGGCATCGATGCGCGAACCGATGGCCAGTGTTCGCGAGCCGGGTACCGCGCCAAGCGGCTGATCATCGAAGGCAAGAACGGTATCGGTCGCCAGGAGATCGAGGTTGCGACCGCTGCCGCTCGAGGCCGCGTCCAGCTCTCCACGGGTGCAACCGACCAGGCCAGACAGCGCGAGCACTGCGAACATCGTGTTTCTCATTGATTTCTCCATCAGGGGAACGCAGCCGGACGCGGTTGCCCACGCCCGCTGCTCCACTGCCCGGAGGCTGGTGCTCGGCCACCGGAGCACACCCTACATCTTCGGCGGCAGCAGGTAGTCCGAAGCCACCAGAAGCCGGAACTCGGCGCGTCGATTCTGCGCCTGAGCATCCGTTGACGTTCCCGCCGCGATCGGCTGCGACTCGCCACGACTGGCGATCTCGATCCGGACTGGATCAATACCCTTGCTGACCAGATACGCCTTGGCCGCATCGGCGCGACGTCCACCGAGTGCCAGGTTGTACGCATCGGTCGCGCGCTCGTCGGTATTGCCCACGATGACGATGCGCATCGCCGGGTTGTTCCTGAAGATCTCGAGCTTGCTGTCGAGCGTCACTTTCGCCGAGTCGTTGAGAAGAGAACTATCGGTCGCGAAGTGAATCATCTCGCGCATGGTCGCAAGCGCCGTGACTGACGAGGCAGCCGTTGGCTTCAGCAGCGTCGGACGTGACAGAGAATCACGAAGCGCGCTGTAATTGGCGTCGATCAACCGGAGGCGCCGCTGCTCCGTGGCGCTGACGGAATCCTCATGCATGACCGCGGGAGCCGGCGGACCGACTACCGTGACCGTCTGCACGCGAGTGCCCGGCTGGCGGAAGAAGCTGAATCCAGCACGGAAGCCTGTGTTGGTGTCCTTACCCTTCGGCATGTAATCCGTGATGGCATCGACGCGCAGAGCCACCCGCTCGCCAAGCGCGAACTTCGCGCCAAGCAATCCAGTCATGCCGTAGCTGGACTTCGTTCCATAGTCCGTCTGCACCGCGCCAGCGCCGACGACCCACGACAGCCGTCCCATCACAACCGGCGTGAGCGCCAGTCGGGCGGACAGCGACGTCACGTGAATGTCCGCGAACCCATTCGAGCGACTTGCCCCCATGCCGCTGCCGTCGAACTCGATCGCCCAGCGGGGATCGAGGAACGCGCCGACGCGCAGGCCGCCGCCGGATCCGGTGTTGATGATCAGGTTGTTGTCGTACGACGTCGCACCGCCGAACGCGCCCAGCTCCACGGTCCCGCGACGCTGTGCTTGCACCGGGGACGCGGCGACCAGCGCGGCGACTCCGAGTGCGATGATCCTGTGTGACATGTCATTCTCCATTGAGAGCTCCTGGTGCTGCGTAGGACTGCCGGGCGGAACGCTCGACGGAGACTCGATGCCGAGGATGCCGCGTCCAGTTGTGTCGATAACGCCTATCGATGCCGTGGGTGCAGCACGCCCGATGTGGGGTGGTTGGGTACGGCGCGTAGTCGCGCGCCCGCTGCTCCCTTCTGTTTCTGTTTCTGTTGGGCCGAGTTCTGCGCGACTTGCCCGGTCAGACCAACCCTGGGCTCACTGCGTCGGGCTTTGGCGGCGGCGCCCCTTCATGGACTTCCGCGCCAGTGGCGTCCTGTTGCGGAACCGGAGGGCTCACGCTCCTCTCACCGCGACGTCGCCTTTGCCATTCCCCGTGGGGAGGCGGTATCACCAACTATAGCCTGCGTCGCGCCAATTCCCTATCGCTCGTAGGGATGACGTGCGAGTGTGGTTTCCCGCGCCTGCGCGTTTTACGCTGCGGATGACACCAGC
>DATCIJ010000215.1:0-4022 GCA_036507855.1 Gemmatimonadaceae bacterium
CCGCACCGCGAGATCATCCAGCAGCGTGTAGACCACCGGCACCACGAACAGCGTCAATAACGTACTCGTGATCAACCCGCCAATCACCGCGTGCGCCATCGGGGCCCGCTGCTCGGCGCCTTCCCCGATCGCCAGCGCCAGGGGCAACATGCCGAAGATCATCGCGAACGTGGTCATGATGATCGGACGAAGCCTGACGCGCGCCGCGGTCAAGATCGCCTGCGTCCGCTCCGCACCCGCACCGCGCTCCTTGTTCACGAAGTCGATCATCAGAATACCGTTCTTCGTCACGAGACCCATCAACATGATGATCCCGATCATCGACATCACGTTGAGACTTCCGCCGGTGATGAAGAGCGACAGCGCCACCCCAAGGAACGACAACGGCAGCGACAACATGATCGCCAGCGGCTGCAGGAACGACCCGAACAGCGACGCCAGGATCAGGTAGATGAAGATCACCGCCAGGAGAATGGCCTCGAGCACATAACCCTTCGTCTCCTCGAGGTTCTGCACGTCACCGCCAAAGACCGTGTGGTATCCCGCTGGCAGGCCGATGCGCGTAATAGCCTCGCGCGCCTGGTCGGCCACGTCACCCATGTTGTAGCCGGCCAGCACGCCGGCGCTCAACGACACCTGGCGCTCCAGCGCCCGCCGCTCGATCTGCTGCGGACCCACGCCGGCCTGAATGGTCGCCACCTGCGACAGCGGCACCGTCGCCGCCTGTCCCGTCCGCGGGTCGATGTTCTGGCTCAACACCGGAATCCGCGCCACGTCCTCAGGCGACACACGCATCGAATCGGGATACACCACCACCACGTCGTGCGAGTACCCGTTAGGGTCCTCCCACCGCGTCGCCCGCTGCCCCTGGAACAACGGCTGCAGCGTCGAGCCGATGGCATTGATCCCGAGTCCCGCCGCCCACGCCTGCTGCCGATCCACCCGCACGTCGAGCTGTGGAATCTCCCCCTCGTCGCTCGACGTCGGCTCCGCCACCCCCGGCACGTCGCGCACGGCCTCCATCACCTGCTCGGCCGCCAACTTGAGCCGCGTGACTTCCGGGCCCTGTACATAGATGCGAATCGGCTGGCCCATCCCCCCGAAGATGGAACGCGCCCCGCCGATGGACGGGCGCACGCCGGTCACCTTCGGGAACTCCTGCCGCAGCGACGCCTCGATCTCCTGCTGGCTCCGCGGCCGGTCGCGCTTGTCCGACAGCCGCACGTAGATCTGACCGTTGTTCGAGCCGCGACCGAACCCGCCGCCACCACCCACGGTCAGGTACGTGAACTGGACCTCCGGCATCTGCCTGACGAGCGCCGCCACCTCGTGCCCCTTCGCCGTCGTGTACTCGACCCGCGAACCCGGCGGCGCACGGAAGCTCACATTGAGTTCGCCGGCGTCGAATTCCGGAAGCCAGGTGAAGCCGAGGAGTGGATACATCGCCACCGCGCCGGTGATCGATCCCACCGCGATGAGCATGACCGCCAGCCGGTGCCGCAGCGCGGCCCCCAGCCACCCTCTGTACCGATCACCCGTCCGCTCGAACAGGTCATCGAACGCGAACGCGAACTTCCGGATGGGATTCCGCGTCTTCTTCCGCGTCTCGGCGTGCCCACCATGCTCCAGCTCGGGGTCCGCCCAGATCGACGACAACATCGGATCCAGCGTGAACGACACGAACAGCGACACCAGCACCGCGAACGCCACCGTCACGCCGAACTGGAAGAAGATCTTGCCGATCTGTCCGCCCATGAACGCGACGGGAATGAACACGGCCACCACCGCCAGCGTCGTCGACAACACGGCGAGTCCGATCTCGTCGGTCGCCTCCTTCGACGCCCGGTAGTGGTCCTTCCCCATCTCGATGTGCCTGACGATGTTCTCGCGCACCACGATCGCGTCATCGATCAGCAGCCCGATCGCCAGCGACAGCGCCAGCAGCGTCATGGTGTTGATCGTGAACCCGAACATGTACATCGCGAAGAACGCCGAGATCACCGAGATGGGCAGCGTGAGGCCGGTGATGACCGTCGAGCGCCACGAGTTCAGGAACAGGTAGATGATGAGGATCGTCAGGACCGCGCCGAGCATGATCGTGATCTGCACGTCGGACAGTGCGTGCCGGATCTTGACGCTGTCGTCGCGGACGACGCGCATCTCGATGTCGGACGGCAGCGAGAGCGAAAGCTCGTCGAGTCGCTCGCGAACGGCGTCGGCCACTTCAACCGTGTTGGACCCGGAAATCTTGAGCACTTCCACCGAGACAGCACGCGTTTCGCCTGCCTCCCGCGTTCCAAGGAACGCGGACGACCGCCGCTCGGCAGCGCCGTCCACCACCGTGGCCAGGTCGCGCACGCGCACGGGGACGCCGGCGCGAGTCGCCACCACCACGTCGTGGAACGCCATCGGGTCGCGAATGCGACCGGTCACCCTGACGAGTTTCTCGGTCTCGGGCAGGAAGACGCGTCCCGCCGGGACCTCCATGTTCTCGCGCGCCAGCGCCTGCGAGATCTGCTGCGGGCTGACCTGGTACGCGTTCAACGCCTCGGGATTGAGCAGCACGCGGATCTCGCGAGGCGTACCGCCATTGACGTTGACGCCACCAACGCCCGGAATCGACTCCAGCCGGTTGGCGATCACCTGGTCGGCGAGGTCGGTCAGGTCCCGGATGGATCGATCGGTCGACTGGATGGAGACCGACATGATGGGCCTGTCGTTCGGATCGTACCGGACGATGACGGGATCCTGCACGTCGGGAGGGAGTTGCCGCCGGATTCGCGCGACCTTCGAAATGACGTCCTGCTGGGCCTCCATCACGTTCCGGTCGAGCTGCATCATGACACGGACGCTGGAGTTTCCCTCCTGCGACGTCGAGGTAACCTCGCGGATTCCCTGCACCGTGTTGAGCGCTTCCTCGATCGGGCGGGAAATGTCGCGCTCCATCACTTCGGGCGACGCCCCCGGGAAGGCCGTGTTGACGCTCACGACCGGGTACGTGATGTCCGGGTACTCGTCGATGGCGAGCCGCGTGTACGACACGAGCCCGAAGGTCAGCAGCGCCACCATCAACATCGTGGCGAAGACGGGTCGTTTGATGCTTACGTCGCTGAGGAACATGGGTCAGAGGTCCGAGGTCCGAGGTCCGAGAGGCGCGGAGCGCGGAGCGCTGAGCGCTGAGCGGTCTGACCAGAATTCACGAGTCACGATTTCTTACCGTTCAAGGAGCTGGAATCCAGCGCCGAGGAGTCCGGGCGCGCCGAACGCCCGCCGCGAGTTGGTCCACCATTCCCCGCACCGCCACGAGGCGTGTCGCTGGTGCTGCCGGCGATGCGAACCTTCACGCCCCGGCCGATCGCGCCGACGTTGCCGACAATCACGCGATCGCCGACCTCCAGTCCCGACGTGATCTGCACGATGCCAGACGATTCATCCACCACGCCGAGCTGCACGGCCTGGTGCTCTATGGTCTCATTAGCGATACGGTAGACGAACGGCGCGTTCTGCTGCTGGCCATAACGAATCGCCGACGTCGGCACGATGATGGTGCCGTTGATCGTGCGCGCCACAATCCGACCGGTGGCAAACGTGTTCCCCTTGAGCGTACCGCCGGGGTTGGGCAACTGCAGATAGATCGTGACCGAGCGGTTGGCGGGGTTGATCGTCGGGCTCACGCGGGCCACTCGACCAGTCATCTCCCGACCGCCGGCATTGAAGCGCACCGGCATGGCTGGTTTGACATCGCCGGCAAACCGCGCCGGCACCGCCGCCTCGAGCTCCAGCACATCGTAGCGCACGACGGTAAACATCTGGGCGCCACGCGAAACGTGCTCCCCCGATTCGACGGACCGCACCGACACCACGCCGCTCGTGGGCGCCAGCACGCGTGTGTCCTCGAAGTCGCGTGAGGCGGCGTGCGAACGGGACCGCGCCGCTGACACCCTGGCGCTGGCGGCGACGAGCGCCTGCTGCGCGCTGCGCAAATCGCGCTCAGGAATCGCCCCGGCCTTGAACAACTCGGC
>DATCIJ010000216.1:0-40941 GCA_036507855.1 Gemmatimonadaceae bacterium
GTCTCCGCGGCCAGCTCGGCTTCGTTGATCTCGCCCGTGTACCCGACGATCGACGCGACCGCCTGGCTGTCCGGGTAGTGGCGCTTGGGAGCCGCCTGGATCACCAGGCTCGGGAACCGGCTCCGCTCCTCCTCGAGCATCGACACCTGCTCGAACGTCGCGTCCGTCAGGATGACCGCAGGCCGCGATGGCGCCGCCCGGAACCGCCTGACGACGACCTCGACCTGGCTGTCGGACAACGGAAGGATGGAGGACAACCGTTGCAGCGACGCTCGCAGCGAATCGGAGAGCGGACTCAGCATGGACACCGTGTAGCCGGGAATGTTCTCGGCGATCACCTGACCGTTGCGGTCGAGAATCATCCCGCGAGGCGCGGGCAGCGGGACCTCGTTGAGTCGATTGTCATCGGACTGAAGCGCGAACTCCGCGTGCTCGACAACCTGGGCGCGGAAGAACGCGACGAGCAGAATGCCCAGAGCGGTGCCGGCCAGGATTCCGGCCGACCGCCCCCGCCGCTGGAGTTCGTTAGGGTGAAGGCTCACGGACGTGACTCCATCGAGATCCGGAAGACGAACACGACGAGCACACCAGCCAGCCCGGTAGCCAACGCTGACAATGGAGACCACACGAAAAGCTGCACCAGCAGATCACCCAGCCCCAGCCTGCGCTCGGCCACAAGATACACGATATCGAAGGCCAGCTTTCCTGCGGCAAAGAAGATGGCCTGCAGGACCCGGTTGTCACCGAAGACTGCCGCCTTGAGCCAGGACGCCGCCGAGCCCATCGCGCTCAACGCCAACGCGCCGGCTCCAAAGGACAGTGGCGTCAATGAGTCGGCGATCAATCCAGTGGCGAACCCGATGAGCGCCGCGACGCCTGGTCGCACATGCACTGCGGCGAGGAGGACCGCGATGACCAGGAAATCGACCGAGATGCGCGTGCCCAGCAGGGGTCGAACGGAGTAGTGGAGCGCCACCAGCAGCACAAAGACGCCGATCCCCTTGAAGAACGACTTCATGGACGGCGTCTCGTCGAGTCACCCGGCACGGTATCACGCCTCGCCGCGCGGGCGAGCGAATCAGCCGCGCGTCCGATCGCTCTCTGCAGGGAATCCGCGGCAGGCGCCTTCCACGCCGACTCAAGGTTCGCCGTCGCGGGAAGGAGGACCATCACCACCGTCACGTCCGCCGGCATGACCACCGGTCTCACGAGATAGGTTCTGGCGTAGCCACCTGGCGTCGTTATGTCCGAGACGACGGTGCCGATCGGGATGCCGCGCGGAAAGACGCTCCCCAGCCCGGAGCTGCGGATCTCCGTGCCGGCGGCCAGCGAATCGCGGAAGGCGACACCCTGCAATTCGAGCAGGAAACGCCCGGCGCCCCTCCCGAGATGTGGCCCGATTATGCCGAACACGCGCCCGTCGGCGCTCATCGCGCTGACGCGGAACTCGGGATGCGTCCACAACAACGCGATACTGCTCTCCTGTTCGACCCCGATCACGGTGCCAATCAACCCCTCGGGCGCGACAACCGCCGAACGCTCGACCACGCCCGCACGGGCTCCCGCCGTCACGAGAACGGTGTGGGCATCGCCGAGTTCAGGGCGGTGCAACGCCTCGGCGGCGACGAAGCCGGTACGAAGGCGAGCGCCGAGGCCCAACAGCGCGCGCAATCGAACGTTCTCGAGCTCCATGTCACGCAGTTCCGCGTTCCGGAGAACGAGGCTGTCGAGGCGGGCAGCGCTGATGTCTCGCGCGACGAACGCGCCGCGAGCTCGCTCGGCCTGCACCTGCAACGCAATCAGCGGTCCGACAAGAGTCTCACGGATGTCGCCGGCCACTGACTGCCGTGCGGAAGCCGGCAGGACGAGGGCCAGGAGGGATGCGACAAGGCAGGCGGCCAGGACCACCTTATCGACGCGCGTGCCTGAGCGGGTGGCCCGCGCCACGGTGATGTCAGGTCTGCAGGACGGACCAGTACTTCTCCTCGTCGTCGAGGATCTTGCCCGTGCCCCGCACCACGCAGGTCAGCGGATCCTCGTCGACGTGGATCGGGAGCCCCGTTTCCTGGTGGAGAACGAGGTCGAGGCCGCGGATCAACGCGCCGCCGCCAGTCATGACGATGCCGCGGTCCACGATGTCGGACGCCAGCTCGGGTGGCGTGATCTCCAGCGCCCGACGCACGGCGTCGACGATCTGCTGAATCGGCTCCTGGATCGCCTCGCGAATCTCCGAGGAGTGGACGCGGACCGTCTTCGGAATGCCCGAGACCAGGTCACGTCCCTTCACGTCCATCTCCTTCTCATCGCCGACCGGCGCGGCCGACCCGATCCCGACCTTGATAGACTCCGCGGTGGGTTCGCCGATGAGCAGGTTGTAGTTCTTGCGCATGAACTGCACGATGGCCGTGTCCAGCTCGTCGCCACCGGTCCTGATGGATGTGTCGGACACGATGCCCGAGAGCGCGATGACGGCGATTTCGGTGGTTCCGCCCCCGATGTCGATCACCATGTTGCCGGTGGGCGTCTCGATCGGGAGCCCCACGCCGATGGCGGCCGCCATCGGCTCAGCCACCATGAAGACTTCCTTGGCGCCGGCGCCTAACGCGGAGTCGCGCACCGCGCGCTTTTCCACTTCGGTGATGCCGGACGGCACGCAGACAATCACGCGCGGCTTGATCTTGAACATCCGGTTCCGGATGATGAGCTCCAGGAAGTAGCGGAGCATCTTCTCGGTGACGTCGAAGTCGGCGATGACGCCGTCCTTCATGGGCCGCACCGCGATGATCCCGTCCGGTGTCCGGCCGAGCATCCGTTTGGCTTCGAGTCCGACGCCCTTGACGCGTTTCGTTTCGCGATCGATCGCGACTACCGACGGCTCGTTGAGGACGATGCCCTCGCCCTTCACGTAGATAAGCGTGTTGGCGGTGCCGAGGTCGACTGCGATCGCATTGGCGGGGAAGAGCCCCCCCGCCTTCAGGAATGGCCAGCGCATTTATTGTGCAGGAGACGCGTATGGCGCGTCGGGAGCCGAGGGACGGATGGGGGCGGACGCCGGGTAAGCTAGTGGCACCCTATCGGTGTTGCAAGACATTGCCTTTCCACAACCTAGACGTTTCGGTTGACGCATCGCTGGAGGGACCCTTCAATGACGCGCAAGCCGAGACCGAGGGCACAAAGCGATCGACGATCAGCGACCAGCGAGCAGCGACCAGACTGGGCGAGGACGCGCCGTGCTCCACGTCGCTTCCCGTGTCAGGCTGAGCCCGGCTGACGCTGATCGCTGATCGCTGATCGCTGATCGCTGGGCATGCTTCACACGGCCAGTCGGCCTAACGAGATTCTGCGCGGTGGTGACATGTATCGCAGCGCGCATGGGCGGCACGACGCATCATCGCGCGACATCGTCGGCCCCCGGTGCCATACGCCCGCCGCGTCTCCGCAGTGGGGCCCTGCGGTCTCTCACCGAGTAGCGCCATGAAACGCATCCTGTTCATCGGCTCGCTTTCGATCGCGGCCGCAGCCTTCCTTGCCGACTCTCTTGGCGCCCAGGACACCTTGCAGCGAACGGGTGCACTGGCGCGGACGCCCTCGTACGCGTCGCTCATTGCGGCCCTCGCGGCGACCCCTGCAGCCACGGAACGGATGAGCACGCGTGCCGTCACCGCGACCGATATTCGTGTGGTCGACGCCGCGACGGTCATCTGTTCCGACAACGACGAGCCCATCAAGGCCGCGCTCGAGCAGCACAAGGACCACATCTCTGCGCTCCGGGCCGCTGTGGCGAAGCACATGGCCTATACCGTCGCGCTGGCCGGGCACCAGGAGAAACCTGAAGCGAAGGACGTCATCGCGGTCGATATCCCCGCCGACGGCGACGTTCCGGTGTACTTCCGCAAGTAACCTCTGGTCGGCTCCGGTCCCGGTCGCGAAGCGGGCGACCGGGGCGGGGCGGCCTGAGCATGGAGCGTCGACCGCTAGCGCCCCGTGCTTCCAAACCCGCCAGCACCGCGGGTAGTCTCGCCAACCCCATCGCTCTCCGTGAGCTCCGGCGACTCGTGCCGCGCGAACACCAGCTGCGCGATGCGCTCGCCGCGACGGATCGTAACCGACTCCCCGCCCCCGTTCTGCAGGATCACCTTGAGCTCGCCGCGATAGTCGGCGTCGATCGTGCCGGGCGCGTTAGGCAGCGTGATGCCGTGCCGGAGCGCCAATCCCGACCGCGGCCGCACCTGCATCTCGAAGCCCTCTGGCAACTCGAAGGCGAACCCGGTCCCCACCGCCCGCCGCTCGCCCGGCGCAAGGACGAAATCCGGGTCGGCCGAAGCCACGTCGTAGCCCGCGGCCGCCGCGCTTTGACGCGCCGGCACCGGGAGGTCGGGATTCGAGGGCAGGCGGGAGAGGCGAACTTCCATGGCAACAAGCTGAGTTGTTGGTGGTGGGTCCTGGGGCTATTTGCCGCGACTGGGGCTGGTACTCGTGCTGAGTGCGAGGTGCAGCGGGAGTCAACATGCCATGGAACAGCCCCAAGCCTTCACACCTGGCTCCAGCTCCAGTTCCAGCAACTCGCTCCAGCACCCACCACTGACAACTCAGCCAAGCAGTTTCGAAGGGTCGTGCAACTCCATCCCGAACGCCTCCGCCACACCGGGATAAGTCACCTTTCCCTCCGCGATGTTGAGTCCCTTGAGCAGGGCGTCGTTCTCACGAAGCGCGCGCTTCCATCCCTTCCCGGCCAGCTGCATCGCGTACGGCAGCGTGGCATTGGTCAGCGCCAGCGTTGACGTCCGCGGCACGCCGCCGGGCATGTTCGCGACGCCATAGTGAATCACGCCCTCCACGACATACGTGGGGTTCTCGTGGGTCGTCGGCTTGATGGTTTCCACACATCCACCCTGGTCCACGGCGACGTCGACGATCACGGACCCGTTCTTCATCCGCTTCAGGTCCTCGCGCCGCACGAGCTTCGGCGCCTTGGCGCCGGGGATCAGCACGCCGCCAACCACGAGATCCGCCGTCTCGATCGCGTCCAGGATGTTGTGGCGATTCGAGTGGATGAGCTGCACGTTGGCCGGCATCACATCCGACAGGTACCGAAGCCGCTCGAGCGAGAGGTCGAGGATCACGACTCGCGCTCCCATCCCGGCCGCCATCTTCGCGGCGTTGATTCCGACAATGCCGCCGCCCAGGATGACAACCTTGGCCGGCGGGACGCCGGGAACGCCGCCTAACAACACGCCGCGGCCCCCGTAGATCTTCTCCAGGTACTTGGCGCCTTCCTGGACCGCCATGCGTCCCGCGACCTCGGACATCGGGATCAGCAGCGGCAGCTCACGCGATGGCAGTTCCACCGTCTCATACGCCACGCACGTCGCGCCACTCTTCAGGTGGGCGCGAGTGAGCTCTTCGTCGGCGGCGAAGTGAAAGTAGGTGAAGATCAGCTGCCCGGGTCGCATTCGCTTCCACTCTGACACGATCGGCTCCTTCACCTTCATGATCATGTCCGATGCCGCCCAGACCGCATCGGCGTCGGCACCGATCTTCGCGCCCGCGGCGACATACTGGGCGTCCTCGAAACCGCTCCCTTCGCCCGCGCCTTTCTCGACCAGCACCTGGTGACCGGCGGCCACCAGCGCTTCGGCCCCGGCAGGGACCAGCGCGATGCGATTTTCGTTTGTCTTGATTTCCTTCGGGACGCCGATCTGCATAGCTCGTTAGGTACAGCTCGGGGGAAATGGGTCAGGGAAGGTCACCGGAGCGGCCAAGGGTGACGACAGTCTGCCGTTCCGGATGAAAGAGGTCGCGACAGGCCTCGGCGACCTGCTGTGGCGTGATCGCGTCGATCCGCGCCAGGCTTTCGTCGAGGGGCAGGAATGGCTCACCATACAGCGCGGCTGAAGCCACGCGAAACATGCGCGATGACGGCGATTCCAGCGACAGCGTCAGCTGCCCTTTGAGCTGGCTCTTGCCGGCCTCGATCTCGTCGACCGGGAACCCTTCGGCCGCCATTCGCGCCAGTTCGTTGAAGATCTCCTCGAGCGCGCGACCGGCCGTGTCGGCCGACGTCCCGGCGTAGATACCCTGGAGGCCGGAATCGTGGTGGAAGGACTGGAAGGAGTACACCGAGTACGCCAGGCCCAGTTCTTCGCGCACGCGCTGAAAGAGGCGTGAAGACATGCCGCCGCCCAGCATGAGGCCGACCAGCGAAACCGCGTAGCGTCGCGGATCCGCATACGGCACGGACGGGCCGCCGAGGACGATGTGCGTCTGGTGGCCATCGCGATCGATGTGTCGCCGGGTCGGCGGCTCAGAGACGGGATCGGGGACGACCGGCCCGTCCGGCTCGCCGCCGGTGAGATCCTCCCATCCCGTGCGAGCGAGCACTTCGAGCAGATCATCGTGTTCGACGCGTCCCGCCGCCGCCACCACCATGTGCTGCGGGCGATACGCCGATCCGTGCAGCGCCCGGACCGCCTCGACCGGCAGGGCCCCGATCGTCTCGCGCGTCCCGAGGATCGCGTACCCGTAGGGATGTGCTCCCCACAGCGCCTCGTTATGCAGTTCGAACACGAGATCGTCGGGCGTGTCCTCCACCATCGCGATCTCTTCCAGGACGACGTTCCGTTCGAGAGTCAGGTCGCTCTCGCGCAGCACCGGCCGGAAAATGAGATCGCACAGGACATCCGACGCCTGGATCAGGTGCTCGTCGAGCACGCGGGCCTGGAACGACGTGTGTTCGCGCGACGTGAAGGCGTCGAGCGAGCCGCCGAGACTCTCCAGTGACAATGCGATCTCTTTCGCGCTTCGTCGCTCGGTGCCCTTGAAGACCAGGTGCTCGAGGAAATGTGAGACGCCCATCTGGTCGCGACGTTCGTGTACCGACGCGCGTCGCACCCAGACACCGAGTGCGACCGAACGCACGCTCGGCATGAACTCCGAGACCACCGTGAGCCCGTTGCTCAACGTGGAGCGACGAAAACCGCCCACCGGCTGGCCTGCCTCCGCGGCGCTACCGGCGACTTGCGTTGCCGAGATCAGCCTACGCGAAGGCAGCACGGTCACTCTCGCTCGCCACGACCTCCGCGACCCCCTCCGCCCCGGCGGGGTCGTCCGCCACGTGAGCGATCGCGGTGCCCGCCTTCTTCACCCTCCGGTGCGCCACCTGCGACGGCCGCCACGGGCTCTCCCTCGCCTGACGGCACGGCCTCACCGGCACCGGAAGGCGCTGGTGCCTCGGGCTTCGGCACCAACGCTTTCATCGAAAGGCGCAGGCGCCCCCGTTCGTCGCGATCGATCAGCTTCACCTTCACGTGGTCGCCCTTCTTGACCACGTCTTCGGTCTTCTCGGTCCGGCCGTGGCGCATCTCGGAGATGTGCAGTAGCGCCTCCGTGCCCGGCATGATCTCGATGAACGCGCCGAAGGCGGTCGTGCTCTTGACCGTGCCTTCGTAGACGCCGCCGACTTCCGGTTCGGCCGTGATCGCCGCAACCATCTGCCGCGCGCGCTCCATCGCCTCGCCGCCCACGGCGGCAATCGTCACCGTGCCGGAGTCGTCGACTGTCAGCTCGGCGCCGGTTTCCTCCTGGATGCCGCGGATGGTCTTGCCCTTCGGTCCGATCAGGTCCCCGATCTTCTCCGGGTTGATCTGCATCGTGACGATGCGTGGCGCGTACGGCGACAGCTCCTCGCGGGGCGCGGTAAGCGCCTTCTTCATCTCGCCAAGGATGTGAAGGCGTCCTTCGCGCGCCTGCGCCAGCGCCTCCTTCATGATGGTCAGGTCCATCCCCTCGATCTTGATGTCCATCTGGATCGAGGTGATGCCGGACTCCGTTCCCGCGACCTTGAAGTCCATGTCGCCCAGGTGATCCTCTGTGCCGAGAATATCGGTGAGGATGGCGTACTTCGATCCTTCCTTGATCAGTCCCATCGCGACGCCCGCGACGGCTGCCCGCACCGGCACGCCGGCGTCGAACAGCGAGAGCGAACCACCGCAGACCGACGCCATCGACGACGATCCGTTCGACTCCAGCACGTCGGAAACGATGCGGATCGTGTACGGGAATTCCTCGAACGGCGGCAGCACGCCTTGCAGCGCGCGCTCGGCCAGGTTGCCGTGACCGATCTCGCGCCGGCTCGTGCCGCGCATCGGGCGCACCTCACCCGTCGAGAACGGCGGGAAGTTGTAGTGCAGCATGAACGACTTCGTCGTCTCGCCCGAGTCCTTGATGGAGTCAAGGCGCTGGACGTCGTCGGCCGTGCCTAACGTGCAGGCCACCAGCGCCTGCGTCTGGCCGCGCGTGAAGAGCGCCGAGCCATGAGCGCGGGGCAGCACGCTCGTGTCGATCGTGATCTGGCGGACTTCGGTCGGCGCGCGACCGTCGACGCGCTTCCCGGTGTCGAGCACCTGCGAGCGCAGGGCGTTGTATTCGATCTCCTCGAGCAGGTGGCCGAGCTGCGGGGCCCATTCTGCCTTCTCGAGCGTCAGGACGGCCGCGGCGGCCTTCTTGGCCTCCTCGACCGCCAGGATGCGCGTGTGCTTCTCCTTCTGGTTGATCGCGGCGACGATCTTCGACTCCGCCTCGGCCTTCACGCGGGCGACCAGATCCGACGGCGCCTCGCTCTTCGTCCAGGCCATCTTCGGCGTCGGGCCAGCGGCCTTCAGCAGTTCGCGCTGGTAGCCTACCAGCTCGTCGATGCCATTGTGGGCGAGGGTGAGGGCCTCGAGCATGTCGGCCTCGCTCACTTCCAGGCATCCCCCCTCGACCATGTTGATCGAGTGGTCGGTGCCGGCCACCACGACTTCCATGTCGCTGTACGCGAGCTGCTGGAAAGTGGGATTGAGGACCCACTTGTCCTGGATCCGGCCGACGCGGACGCCGGCAACGGGTCCGTTCCATGGGATCCTGCTCGACGTCAGGGCATACGAAGCCGCAATCAGGCCGAGGACGTCCGAGTCGTTCTCCCGGTCGCCCGAGATCACATAGACGTAGACCTGGACCTCGTTCTTGAAGCCTTCCGGGAAGAGCGGCCGGATGGACCGGTCGATGATCCGCGCGGCCAGGATCTCGTGGTCGTGGGGGCGCCCTTCGCGCTTGATGAAGCCGCCGGGGATTTTCCCCGCGGCGTAGGTCTTCTCTTTGTACTCGACCAGCAGGGGAAAGAACGGGAGCGTGCTTTCCTTGTCGCTGACGGTGACGGCGGCCAGGACCATGGTGTCACCGAAGGTGACGACGGCGCTTCCGGCAGCCTGCTTCGCCATGCGCCCGGTCTCGATGATGAGGCGCCGTCCGGCGAAGACTTTCTCGATGCGTTGCATTCTGTTTTTCAACCCTCTCGGTTCGCTGCGAGCGGACGCGCTGTGCGCCCGGAGCGTGGATGCGCTACCGGGAAACGCAAAACGCGCGGGCTGTGTCCTCCTGCCCGCGCGAATCCGTTGCCCGAGGCGTGTTAATGGCGGAGGCCAAGATCGGTGATGATCTGGCGGTACCGCTCGACGTCAGTTCGCTTGAGATACGTCAGAAGCCGGCGGCGTTTGCCCACCATTTTCAGGAGGCCCCGGCGGCTGTGGTTATCCTTGACGTGACTCTTGAAATGTGAGCCCAGGTAGTTGATCCGCTCGGTGAGGAGCGCGATCTGCACCGGCGGCGATCCCGTGTCCTCGGCGTTTGCCCGGTACTTGGCGATCGTCGGTGCCTTTTCAAAACTCATGACGTATATTCTCCGCGCATCCCGCGTCGCGTGTGTGCTAAGTCCTTTGGAGCACAGCAATTTACTGGCTCCCCTATCTCATGTAAAGGCGTGCCCTGAGTGCCCGAACGCTACCTCGGTCAGACGTTGGGGAAGTACCGGATCGAGAGTCTGCTCGGGTCGGGGGGATTCGCATGGGTCTTCAAGGGCTACGATCCTGAGCTCGACATACCGGTCGCGATCAAGGTCCTGAAGCCGCAGTTCGCCGGCGACCAGGCCGTGGTCGACCGGTTCAAGCGAGAAGCGTCCACGGCCGCGCGGCTCCGACACCCGAACATCATCAAGATCTACGCGGTGGGTCGCGAGGGCGACGCGGTCTACTTCGTCATGGACTACCTGCCGTCCGGCCTGGCGAACCGACTGGAGTCGACCCAGTCCCTGCCCGAGGACTATGTGCTCCGGGTCGGCGTCGACGTCGCGCGAGCCCTGGGATTCGCGCATCGCGAAGGCGTCATCCATCGCGACATCAAGGTCGACAACATCCTGTTCGACTCGCATGGCAATGCCGTGGTCGCGGACTTCGGGATCGCGCGCGCGCTTGCTGGCTACACGAATCAGACCGGCACCAACATGGTGGTCGGCACGCCGCAGTACTTCGCTCCAGAGCAGGCGCGGGCGAAGCCGCTCGACGGTCGCGCCGACCTGTATTCGCTCGGCGTGACGATGTTCAGGGCGGCGACCGGGCAGCTGCCGTTCGAGGGCGAAGACTGGTATGAGATCGCGCGCCAGCACGTCGAGGAACCGGCGCCGCTGGCGCGGTCGGTGAACCCCGCGCTGTCGCCTGAGTTCGAGGCCATCGTCCTGCGTTGCATGGCCAAGTCGCCTGACGACCGCCCCGCAACAGGCGAATTGCTGGCCGACACGATGCAGGAGATCCTGCAGACGCGGCGCGACCCGGCGTCAGCGAACACGCTGACCATGCTGACGACGCCCGAGTCGAACCCGGCCAGCGCACGGGTGAGCGGCAAATCGATGGCGCAGCCGGTGTCGCGCCGGCGGCTGTGGTCGGGCGCCGCGGTGGCGACGATCGTCATGGCGGCCATCGCGGCTCTGATCGTGTTCCCGTTAGGCGGACGGGTGGGGACGACGAGCGCGGCCGCGGATTCGTTGCCGCCCGACACCGGCGCTGGCGGCGTCGTCGACAGTGCAACGTTGGTCGGTCCGCCAACGCCTCCGGGGATACTGACACCGAAGGGAACGATTCCCGGCAAGGCGGCGCCGCCACAGGAGGGACCGTCGCCGACCACGGGCGCGCTCGCCATAACTGCGCCAACGGACGCCGAGATCACGATCAACGACTCTACGATCGGTTTCGGGAGCACCCGCCGCGACAACCTGCCGCCTGGAACCTACCTCGTCCGGGCGACCCTCCCAACGATGATCGAGGGGTGCTCCTGGGCATCCCAGACGAGGGCCGTCCCGGTTCGTGCCGGGGTGACCTATCCGGTCACTTTTGCGCCGAAGCTGTGCGGGCTGATCATGATCAAGGCATCCGGCCGGCGCGACGGGAAACCCATTGTGGGGTCGATCTGGTACTCCCTGCAGCCGGCTGGCGGGGAGGAACCACGCGAGATGACGCTTCCACTCGCTGCACCACTGGTGCTGCCGGTGGGGAAATACACGCTGCGGATCAGGATGGGGAACTGCGTTCCTTATACCGAGAATGATCTCGAGATTCTCGCCGGCGAGACGATCACGCGAGAGTCGATCGTGCTGATCTGTTCCTGAGGCTTCGCTCTGTTGCTCGCCTGACCAGGGGCCATCGGCAGTCCGATTCCTGAACGAAGCCGCCCCGCCCTGATCTCACTGACTGTATCCGGGCCCGGCTCCGCGATCCGACTTTCAGTTGAAGATCAGTGCCCCGATCACGAGTCCAAAGACAGCACCAGCCCAGAAGGTGATCCCGCGGTACCAGGGTCTTGCCGGCTCCGGCATCACCGCGACGTGTTCCGTCGCGACTCGTGTCGTCTGTCCCGTAATCACCGCCGTCACGAGCCCGGAGTCGATCCGCACCACGCGAAACCGCGCCACCAATACGTCACGCCGCCGCGGATCCACTACGATGCCTGTCGATCTCGCCTTTACCCACCCGGCCGTGCCACGCGGAAAACGGAACGTCGTATCACCAACCTGGGTGATCTCGAACCTGACACCGCGGAATTGCGCAGCCGCTGGAGGAGCGCCCAGCACCAGCGCCAGTCCCAGCCAGAAGGCCCAGCATCCAGTCCTCAGGATGCAGCGCAATTTCATCAGCGGAAGAGCCCGACCAGGCCCTTCACGTCGTTGAACATGACCAGCGCGAAGAGCAGCGCGATCGCCACCAGTCCCGCCCGCATGATGTACTCGCGCGTTCGCGCACTGAACGCACTGCCCTTGATCCCTTCAGCGGCGTTGATGAGAATCTGACCGCCGTCCAGGATGGGAATCGGCAGGAGGTTCAGGACCGCGACGTTGATACTCAGGAAGGCAATGAGCGACCACAGCGCCTCGAACCCCGAACGCGCGGCTTCAACCGACACGCGCCCAATGGTGATCGGACCGCCGAGTTGTGAGACGCTGACTTTCCCCGTGATCAATCCTCCGACAACGCGAATCACCGCGGTGCCCATCCCCCACGTCGCATGCCAGCCGGCGACCGCGGACTCTCCCAGCGACATCGACTCACGCGCGATGTTCCCGGTTGACGCTGCGCCGATCCGACCAACCTGTTCCAATGTCCCGAAGTCGGTTGTGTCGTTCCTCAATTCGGGTGTGACCCGGATGGTCACCGTACGACCACCACGAATCACGTCGAGCGCGACCTCCTGCCCGGCCGAAACGCTGACGCGTTCGGTCACTTCCGTCCAGCGCCGCACCGGCGCGCCGTTGACGGCAATGATGCTGTCACCCTTCTCGAGCCCGGCGCGCTCGGCTGGCCGTCCGGCGACCACCGAATCGACCACGGCCGGGATGTAGGCGCGACCGTAGCCGACGAAGAGACCCGTCGACACCACCAACGCGAGAATCGCGTTCATCGTCACGCCGGCCAGCATGATGATCAACCGCCCCCACAGCGGCTTGGATTCGAACCACCGATCCTCGGGCACGGGCTTGGGTCCGAAGGGGACCATCGCCTCAGGATCCCAATCACCGGACCTGGCCTCAACGGCATGGTGCTCTCCCGTGATCGTCGGTGACGAACTCGCGCCGACCGCGGGGACCGTGGCGGCCTTTGGCTGCTCGCTTCCGCCTTCAAGAAACGCGGTGGCCTCGTCTTCGCGCGACGCCATCCGCACGAACCCGCCTAACGGCAACGCGGACAGGACGTACTCGGTCTCCCCCAAGCGGCGGCGCCACAGGGCGGGGCCGAATCCGATCGAGAACCGCGGCGCGTAGACGCCGAGCCACTTGGCGGCCATGAAATGCCCCAGCTCGTGCACCAGCACGACGAGGCCGAAGACCAGGATGGGAGCAAGCCAGGATAACATCGAGGAGACAGGAGACAGGAAACAGGGAAGGAACGAAGCGTTTCTATCCCTTGAATTGTGTCAGAACGTGATCGCGAGCGGCGTCGTCGGCCGCCAACAACTCCTCACGGTTGGTACCGGGAAGGCCGCCGAGGCGATCCATCGCCGACGAGATTGCCCGGGCAATGTCCACGAATGAAAGCGCCCCGTCGAGGAACAGCGCAACTGCCTTTTCATTCGCCGCATTGAACACGGCCGGCGCCGCGCCTCCGGCCCGTCCCGCCTCAATCCCGAGCCGCAGGGCAGGAAAGTCTTCCAGGCGGACGCGCTCGAAAGTCAGCGGAGACGCCGCGACCGGATCGAAGGGTGGAATCGCCGGTTCGTCGATCCGATCCGGATGTGTCAGGGCATACAGCACGGGCAGCTCCATCGATGGCACGCCCACCTGGGCGAGCACGCTTCCGTCCACGAACTCGACCATCGAGTGCACGACGCTCTGCGGATGGACCACCACGTCGATGGCCTCATACGGCAGGTCGAACAGAAAGTGTGCTTCAATCACTTCCAGCGCCTTGTTGGCCAGCGTGGCACTGTCCACGGTGATCTTCCGTCCCATCTGCCACGTGGGGTGACGCAACGCGTCGGCAAGCGTGGCGTGTTCCAGCTGCTGGCGACTCCAGTCCCGGAATGGTCCACCCGACGCCGTCAGAATGATTCGCCGGACCTGCGTGCGGGGACGGCCAACAAGGCACTGGAGAATAGCCGAATGCTCCGAGTCCACCGGAATGATCTCACCGCCTGCCTCACGAGCGACTGTCGTGGCGAGGGCACCCGCGACGACGAGCGTCTCCTTGTTGGCCAGCGCGACCCGTTTCCCGGCGCGGAGCGCGGCCAGCGTGGCATCGAGGCCGGCCGCGCCAACGACCGCATTCAACACGATGTCGGCGTCAGGCAGCTGCGCGGCCTGGACCAGGGCATCAGGCCCCAGGCACCAGGCATCAGGCACGTTCGCGTCGTTGGACACCAATCCCACAAATGGTGCACCTGTGGCCCTGGCCTGCTCAGCGAGGAGAGTGGCATTGGCGTTTGACGTCAGCGCCGCGACGTGAAAGCGCGAACGGTGCCGGGCGAGCACACGGAGGGCCGTGGTGCCAATGGACCCGGTGGAGCCAAGTATCGCGACACCCTTGGTCATCGCGGCGCCGCCAGCAGCAGTCGGCCGAGAATCAGGTACGCCACCGGGATCGCGAAGTAGAGGCTGTCGAGGCGGTCCAGCACACCGCCATGTGCGCTGAACAACGTCGAGCTGTCCTTCACGCCGGCCTCTCGCTTGAAAAGCGATTCCACGAGATCACCCACCTGCCCCACAGCGCTGATCACCGCACCAAACACCAGCGCCGTCCATGGCGCGAGGGCCAGCTGGGCCACTGGCCGGAGCAACTGATCATTGTACACCCAGGCCCCGGCCATCGTTGCCACGACACCACCGATCGCGCCGGCGACCGTTTTCCCCGGACTGACGGTGGGCATGAGCTTCCGCTTTCCGAATGCGCGGCCCACGAAGTACGCCCCGGTATCGCTCAGCCACGTCAACGCGATGGGAAAGAAGACCAGTGCCGCGCCGGCCGCGGGCTCGACCACGAACCGATGGTGGCGAAGGGCATAGGCGTAGGCGAGGGTCGCTCCGGCATAGAGGACCCCGAAGACCGTCACGGCGATGGAGCCTAACGGGCGCTCTGTCGGCGAGCGTGCCCACAGGACCGCGCCGGCCAGCATCACGAAAACGGCTCCGCCGGCGGCCAGGGGCGCGTCCAGCCACCCGATCCGCACGGCGTGCGCGCCTAACGGCATCAGTGCGGCCAGCGGTATGCCGATGGCGTCCAGCGCCGGCGTACCACCGGCCCGGGTGAAGCGGAACAGCTCCCAGGCCCCGACTCCGGCCAGCAGGGCCAGCACCGACGCGAGCACCAGGCCACCCGCATAGCCGGCGGCGACGGCGATCGGAATCCCGATCACGGCGACCAGAACCCGGCGGCCCAGGGCGCTTCCTCCCATCGCCGAACTCGTCAGGCGGTCACCCGGCCGTAGCGTCGATCGCGGCGCTGAAACTCGGCGATGGCTCCGAACAGTTCGGCGCGCGTGAAATCGGGCCAGAGCACCTTCGTGATGTAGAGCTCCGAATACGCCAACTGCCAGAGCAAGAAGTTGGAAATCCGCTGCTCGCCCGAGGTGCGGATCAGGAGGTCGGGGTCGGGGCAGTCCGCCGTATACAGCCGGGCGCTCAACATCTCCTCAGTGATCGACTCGGGGTCGAGTCTCCCGGCCACCGCCTCACGCGCGAGCGCTCGCGCCGCTCTCACGATCTCGTTCCGCGCGCCGTACGAGATGAACAGATTCAGCACCAGTCGCCGATTGCCGGCGGTCCGCTCCACGACGGCGGCGACCGCGGCCGCGGCGGCGGGCGTCAGGCGCGACAGGTCGCCCAGCACGCGCACCTGGACGCCCTTGGCCGTGAGCTCCTCGGCCTCGCGCCCCACGTACTCCACCAGGAGGTCCATCAACGCCGCAACCTCGGTGGTGGGACGCTCCCAGTTCTCCTGTGAGAACGCGAAGAGCGAGAGAAACTCGATGCCCGCTTCGACGGAGCCCTCGATGACCTCGCGCACCGCGCTCATACCCGAGCGGTGTCCGAAGACGCGAGGCAGGCGGCGGCCGCGCGCCCAGCGGCCGTTGCCATCCATGATGATGGCGACATGCCGAGGCACGTCACCGTGCCCACGCACCTTCGCGAGCAGGCCTTCGGGCGCCGAGGGCACGGGACGCGGTCCCGTCACACTTCCATGATCTCGTGCTCTTTCGCCTTCAGGAGCGCGTCGATCTTCGCGATGTACTCGTCGTGGACCTTCTGCAGGTCCTTCTCGGCATGCTTGACGTCATCCTCGGACACACCGTCGAGCTTCTTGAGGCCGGCACGTCCTTCGGTGCGCCAGTGACGGATGCCGATGCGCCCTTCCTCGGCGAACTTGTGCACGATCTTCACCAGGTCGCGGCGCCGCTCCTCGTTCATCTGCGGGAGCGGAACGCGGATCATCGCGCCCTGCGTCACTGGATCGAGCCCGAGTTCCGCCTCGCGAATGGCCTTCTCGATGACCTTGATCTGCGATTTGTCGAACGGCGTGACCGTCAGGAGTCGCGGCTCAGGCGCTGCGACATTGGCGACCTGGTTGAGCATCATCAGGGTGCCGTACACCTCGACGCGCACCGTGTCGAGCATGTTCGTGGTGGCCTTGCTGGACCGGACTGACGCGAACTCGTGCTTCACCGAGTCGATCGCCTTGTCCATGTGGGCGCGCGCGTCCTTCAGGATCTGCTGGACGGAGCTCATCTAGCGGTGGTCCCCCTTGACGAGTGTGCCGACCCGTTCGCCGCGAACGGCCATCGCCACGGCGCCGGGGCGGTGGATGTTGAGAACGATCAACGGAAGGTCATTCTCCTTGCAGAGCGTCACCGCGGTCTGATCCATCACGCCGAGTTCCTCGAGCATGACGTCGCGGTAGCTGATTCGGTCGTAGAACTTTGCGTCCGGATGCTTCTTGGGATCGGCGGAGTAGACCCCGTCGACACTGGTAGCCTTGATGATCACGTCCGCCTTCATCTGGATGGCTCGCAAGGCGGCCGCGGTGTCGGTGGAAAAGTACGGATTCCCGGTGCCACCGGCAAAGATCACGATGCGCCCCTTCTCGAAGTGGCGCAGGGCGCGTCGCCGGATGTAGGGCTCGGCCAGTTCCTCCATCCGGATAGCGGTCATGACGCGGGTGTCGAGCCCGCGCCGTTCCATCACGTCCTGCAGGGCGAGGGCATTGATCACCGTGCCGAGCATGCCCATGTAATCGGCGGCGACGCGATCGAGACCCATCTCAGCCAACTGCCGGCCCCGCACGATGTTCCCGCCCCCGATCACCATGCCCACACCCACGCCCATGCTGATGACGGCGCGCACCTCGTCGCAGAACTGACCGACGCGGTCGAAATCGAAGCCGGTGCCCTTCTCTCCGGCGAGTGCCTCGCCGGAGAGTTTGAGCAGGATACGCCGGTAGACCGGCTGCCCGTCGCTGGGCATGTACTACTCACCCATCCGGAAACGGACGAACCGCTTGACGGAGAGCGGGCCGCCGGCGGCCTTCGAGGCCTCATCGACCAGTTGCTGGATCGTCCTGGACTCGTCGCGCACCCACGGCTGTTCGACCAGCGTGACCTCGGCGAAGAACTTCCGGATCTGCCCCTCGACCACCTTGTCGACGATCGCCGCAGGCTTGCCCTCGGCGATGGCCTTCTCGGTGAAGATGCGCTGTTCGCGCTCGACGAGATCCGCTGGTACCTCTTCGCGGCGCACCGCTTCGGGAACGCGCGGCACGCCGGCGGCCACATGCTGCGCCACCGTGTTCGCCAGCTCCTGCGCGTGCGCGCCGGTGGGCCCCGTGACTTCCACGATCACGGCCACGCGGCCGTTGTGGTGGATGTACGTGCCTAACGTCCCGTCGGTGGTGAGCCGGGCGTACCGGCGCAACACGACGTTCTCGCCGGTCTTGGCCGAGGTCTCGGTGACCTTGTCCTGGATCGTCTTGCCGTCGAAGGCCTTGCCGAGGAACGCCGCTCCCGTCGCGTCGGCGACAGCGCCGTCGAACGAGGTGTCCGCGAGCAGGGCACGGCCAAGCGCGTCCGCGACGGCTCCGAACTCCTCATTGCGGGAGACGAAGTCGGTCTCGGAGTTGAGCTCCAGCATCGCGCCGGACTTGCCGTCGGGCGCGATGAGGCAGACGATGCGGCCCTCGGACGCGACCCGGCCCGCGCGCTTCTCCGCCTTCGCGATACCCGACTTCCGCAGGTTCTCGATGGCCAGATTCATGTCGCCCTTGGCCGCGGTGAGTGCGTTGCGGCAGTCCATCATTCCGGCGCCGGTGCGCTGGCGGAGCTCCTGGACTTCCTTGGCTCCCGGCTTGTAGTCAGTCATTGTCATTTCCAAAGTCTCGCTAAGTGCTGATTAGTGGGTGCTCGGGCTATTCGCTGGAACTGGTGCTGGGTGAAAACCGCATTTGCTGGTGCTGGTGCTGGGCTGCCTCGCTCTTTGCTCTTCCATCCTCACTCTCCGTTCCTCGCTATAGGACGACGCCGCCGGCCATGGGCCGACGGCGCTTCGGTGTGCTTCACCGATGGCTCATGATCCTGGGATCATGTCCGGCCGAACGGTGCGGCCGGATTCCGTGGCGCCCGAAAGCTATTCGCCTCCGTTGTCCCCAGCTTCAACCGCTTCCCCCGCCTCGGTTCCCTCAGGTTCTCCATCAACCCCTGGCTTGCGGCGCGCGGCGATGGCTTCGGGCTTGGCCCGACGACGGCGGGGCCGACGCCGGCGTTTCCGCTCGTCTTCTCCAGCGGCCGCGGCCGGCTCGAGACCACGATCGGAGCTGTATGTGCTCTCCTCGGCTTCTTCCTCCGCCGACCTGACTGGCGCCTCACGCCGTGCCTCACCGATGGCCTCGGCCAGGAAACGGGTGATCAGCTCGACCGAGCGGATGGCGTCGTCGTTGCCGGCGATCGGGACCGTGATGAGGTCGGGATCGGCGTTCGTATCGACGATGGCGACAATCGGAATGCCGAGCTTGTTGGCTTCGGAAACCGCGATCCGTTCCTTGCGTGAGTCGATCACGAACAGGAGTCCTGGTGGACGGCCCATGTTCTTGATGCCCTGCAGGTACTTGGACAGCTTGTCGCGCTGCCGCGTGAGAAGGAGCTGCTCTTTCTTCGTATAGTTCTCGAACTCGCCGCCCGCCTCGGAACCCGCTTCGAGGTCCTTCAGCCGGCGGATCTGCTTCTTGATGGTCTGAAAGTTCGTGAGCAGGCCGCCAAGCCAGCGCTCGGTGACGAAGAGCGAATTGCTGCGCTCCGCCTCGCCACGCACGATTGCCGCGAGCTGACGCTTGGTGCAGACGAAAAGGATGTTGTCGCCCCGCATGATGGTCTCGCGGACCAGCTTCTGGGCGAGCTCGATCTGCCGCAGTGTCTTCTGCAGGTCGATGATGTGGATGCCGTTGCGCTCGGCGAAGATGAAGCGGCGCATCTTCGGGTTCCACCGGCGGGTCTGGTGGCCGAAGTGAACACCGGCTTCGAGGAGCTGTTCAAGAGTGGGCTGCATTTCGTGGTGAGACGTTTGTCGGGTTGGTCGTCCGCTTCCTTCAGCGTCTCCGTCGACCGGCGGTTGCCGGCACCCTGGGAGACTCGGGAAGCGTGAGTGATTGGTGTGGTTTACCGCTTCGAGAACTGGAACCGTTTCCGGGCGCCGGGGCGTCCGGGTTTCTTGCGTTCGACCGAGCGCGCGTCGCGCGTGAGCAGGCCGAGGTCACGCAATTTCCGTCGGTGCGTCTCGTCCACCTTCAGGATGGCACGCGCCGCCGCGAGACGGAGCGCACCGGCCTGTCCGGCCTGGCCGCCGCCCTCCAGCCGGGCCTTTACATCCCAGCGACCAAGCATGTCGGTGGCGGTAAAGGGCTGCTGAATCGCGGAGACCAGTGCCGGCCGGGGGAAGTAGTCGCCTAACGTGCGACCGTTGATGTCCCACTTGCCAGACCCGGGACGCAGGTAGATGCGGCAGACCGCTTCCTTGCGGCGTCCGATGGCGTGGATCTGTCCATTCTCGGCCATGCTATTCGCTCTTCGTGCTGATGGTCAGCGCCGTCGGTTGCTGCGCGGCGTGCGGGTGATCGGCGCCCGCGTAGACGCGGAGCTTCCGGCGCAGGGACTCCCGCGCCAGCGTGGTCTTGGGGAGCATCCCGTACACGGCCTTCTCGATGACGCGCTCGGGGTGCCTGGCGAGCATGGTCGCGAACGGCGTGTACCGCTCGTGGCCCATGTAGCCGGTGTGGTTGAAGTACTGCTTCTGCTCCGCCTTACGCCCGGTCACAACCACCTTGGACGCGTTGACGACGATGACGAAGTCACCCGTGTCCATGTGCGGCGTGAAGATCGGCTTGTGCTTGCCGCGAATGATCTTCGCGATTTCGGAAGCCAGACGTCCAAGCACCTGGCCGTCGGCATCGACGACGAACCACTGGTGCGTGGTTGTGCTGGGCGTGGCGGTAAAGGTCTTCATGTGATCAAATCGGTCTCGATGACGGCACGCGGGCAGGCGTCAACCGCCCCCCGGATTTTTGCAGAACTTCAACATAGACAGGCAGTTAGGGCTAGGCAAGAGGCTCGATGCTCGAGGCTCGAGTCACTGCCTGGTTCTGAGTCACTCCTGCCCAAGGTCGACCAGGATCGCTCCCTTCTCGACCGCCTCTCCTGGCTGGAAGCGAACGGCGCGGACGACACCCGCTGACGTTGACCGAAGTTCGTTCTCCATCTTCATGGCTTCCATGACGACAAGCGGCTGGCCGGGTTGAACTTGGTCGCCGACCTGCACGTTGATTCTCACGATGAGCCCGGGCATCGGGGCGATCAGCGGGGCCGGGCCCGTGGTCGTCGACCCGGAGCCGGTCATTTCCTGGATCGCGCGACGTCGTTCGTCCAGGGCTTCGACTTCGAATCGACGCGCATCGGTCCAGATGGAGTACTGACCGCGACCCCCGCCACGCTGGACAGCCAACCGATGCAAGGTCCCGCCCGCCGTCAGCAGGTAGATCGGGGTCCCCTCCACCTCCTCGAGATGTGCCGTGACGGGCTCTCCATCGACCTCGATCCCGTTCGGGCCAAGATCAACCGTCACGTGCTGGCCGTTCACGTCCACGATGTACTTCAGGCGTCCTCCGGGATGAGCTCGCACACGACTTCGACGTGCGCGGTTTGCGGAAACATGTCGTACACTCGCAGCGAATTCACTCGATAGGCGGGAAGGCGGGAAACATCGCGGGCGAGGGTGGCCGGATCGCAGCTCATGTAGAGTACCCGCCGTGGCCATGGTGGAGACTGGAGCGTCTCGGCAACGCGAGCATCGACCCCGGCGCGCGGCGGGTTCAGAATGACCACGTCGGCCGGCAGGTATTCGGGGAGCACGTCCTCCACTCGGCCCGTCACGGCGCGCGACTCCGGCGGGAGGTGGCTCGCCGCGTGCCGGGATGCCGCCTCGTCCGCTTCGATCGCGGTAACCTGAACACCCCGCTCCGCCAGCATTCGCGAAGTCGCGCCAAGCCCGGCGTAAGCATCGACCGCCGTGCGTGGCGAGGCTGCCATGGCACGATCGACGAGTTGGCGCCGCGCTTCCGCGGCAGCCGGCTGATTCACCTGGTCGAATGACTCATCCGGCGTTCCGGTGCCGCGACGGTCGACGATGATCCGCGTGGCTCCGGGCGCGGGACGCCAACGAATCACGTCGAGGGCGGGGACCGCGGCGGCAAACTCACGGGCGGCGGGCCAGGCGTCGCCCCCCTCGAGGGTCAGTGCCAGGTCGCGCCCGACCATCCGAACGGTTCCCCTCAGCTCCGGGGCACGAGGCAGGACGCGCGCCGAGCGACGCACGTCGGCCCAGGCGGCGACAATGCGCGAATCGGTAATCGGGCATTCGCGTAGGTCGAAGACGCGGTCAACGTCGTCGAATGCGTGCAGCCCCATGACCCACCGGCCGTGCAGCCATCGCATGGCGAGCGTGAGGCGGGAGCGATACTCCCAGGCCGCCGGGCTGGGCACGATCGGTGGAATCTCAACGGCGCGCCTGGCAATCCGCGCAAACGCATCCTGCACGATCCGCTGCTTCGCGGCCAGCTGCGACTCCATCGACAAATGCTGGAGCTGACAGCCGCCACAGCGATCGCCGTCGTAGTGTCCGCATCGCGGGTTCACCCGGTCCGGCGACGGCTCGACCACGCGCAGTAGTCGGCCCCGCGCCATGCGTCCCTGCTTGCGCAGCGCGACGTCGACCAGCTCGCCGGGGGCCGTCCTGGGGACGAAGACGGCCAGCCCATCCAGCCGGCCAACGCCATCGCCCCCTGCGGCGATCGAATCGACGCGCAACGTCGCCATGGGCCAACGCGCCTAACGCAGCGCGTCGAGCCGGGCCGCGTCGCGCCAGCGATCACGCTCCTGACTCGTGACTCGTGACCCGGCTGGGGAGCCGTTCGCGCCGGACGCCGTGGCTCTCGACAGGCCTCGGTCGCGGTCGGCCAGCAGCGCCGCCGCCACGGCCGCCAGCCTCACCTCGGCCATCGGCACCGGCGTGACAACGAGATCAGGAAGCCGTTGCTCCAGCCATTGAATGCTGACCGCACCTCGCCGGTATTCGGCGTCGTCCATGACGCGCAGGTGGAACTCGCGAGACGTCTCCACGCCCACGACGCGCATTTCGTGCAGCGCCCGCCGCATCCGCTCGATGGCCTGGTCCCGTGTCGAGGCCCACACGATGAGTTTCCCGAGGAGCGAATCGTAGTGCAGTCCGATCGTGCTGCCCGGCTCTACGCCGCCATCCCAGCGGACGCCGGGCCCCGCCGGCAGATGGACGAACGACACGCGGCCGGTCGAGGGCAGGAAGCCATGCGCGGGATCCTCACTCGTTATGCGGCATTCGATGGACCAACCCTGTGGTTCAATGGTATCGGGCAGGTCCAGGCGCTCTCCGGCGGCAATGCGGATCTGCCACTGGACGACGTCGATCCCGGTCACGAATTCGGTAACCGGGTGTTCCACCTGCAGTCGAGTGTTCATTTCCAGGAAGTAGAACGCCCCCTGGCGATCCAGCAGGAACTCGCACGTGCCGGCGTTCACGTACCCGGCGGCTCTCGCCGCCGCGACAGCGGTCTCTCCCATGCGACGGCGCAGTGCCGGCGTGACCGCGACGCTTGGCGCCTCCTCGATCATCTTCTGGTGGCGGCGCTGGATCGAGCATTCGCGTTCGCCGAGCGAGATCACGCGTCCATGGCGATCGGCCAGAATCTGGATCTCTACGTGGCGCGGCCCTTCGATGTACCTCTCCACGTAGACCGCGTCGTCGCCGAATGCGTTCTTCGCCTCGCGTTGAGCCGCCGCGAGCGAACTTTCCAGCTCGCCTTCTGACCGGACGACCCGCATTCCCTTGCCGCCGCCGCCGGCAGCCGCCTTGAGCAGAACCGGGAAGCCGAATCGCGTCGCGGTCTCCCGCGCATCGCGCAGGTCCCTGAGCGGTTCGGTGGTCCCGGGCACGACGGGGACACCCGCGGCGATCGCCAGCCGTCGTGCTTCCGTCTTGCTCCCCATGGCGGCGATCGCTTCGGGTGGCGGCCCCACCCAGGCAAGTCCGCCGTCGGTCACCAGCCGCGCGAAGAACGCCTGTTCGGCGAGAAAGCCGTAGCCCGGGTGAATCGCCTCCGCACCAACGCGGCGCGCCGCCGCAACAATCAGGTCGCCGCGCAGGTAACTCTCCGACGACGGCGCGGGCCCCAGGTACACGGCTTCGTCGGCTTCGCGCACGTGAGGCGCGTGTGCATCAGCGTCGGAGTAGACCGCCACGCTTCCTACGCCCAACTCGCGACAGGCTCGAATGACTCGTAAGGCGATCTCGCCTCTGTTGGCGATCAGGAGCTTCTTGAACATCAGGCCTAGAGTGGAATATTCCCATGCTTCTTCTTCGGATTCGTGTCCCGCTTGCCGGCCAGCGCATTGAGCGCATCGACGAGGCGCGGGCGGGTGTCGCGCGGATCGATGATGTCGTCGACGAAGCCGCGTGACGCCGCGACATAGGGGTTCGCGAATTTCTCCGAATACTCGGCGACGCGCTGATCCAGGGCAGCCGCCGGGTCGGGAGCATCCGCGATCTCCTTCCTGAACAGGACTTCGACCGCTCCTTTCGGGCCCATCACGGCGATCTCCGCCGTCGGCCAGGCCAGGTTCACATCACCGCGAATGTGCTTCGAGCTCATCACGTCGTAGGCGCCGCCGTACGCCTTCCGCGTGATAACCGTGAGCTTGGGGACCGTGGCCTCGCAAAAGGCATACAGGAGCTTGGCGCCGTGCCGGATGATTCCGCCATGCTCCTGGCTGACGCCCGGGAGAAAGCCCGGCACGTCCTCGAACGTCACGAGTGGAATGCTGAAGGCGTCGCAGAATCGGACGAATCGCGCGGCCTTGACGGAGGCGTTGATGTCGAGGACGCCGGCCAGCACCGCCGGCTGGTTGGCGACGATCCCGACGCTGTGCCCGCCCAGATGGGCAAAGCCGCAGATGATGTTCGCGGCGTAGTCCGGGTGGATCTCGAAGAATCCGGCATCGTCGACGATCCGCCGAATCACGTCATGCATGTCGTACGGCTTGTTCGCGTGATCGGGCACGATGTCCAGCAGGGACTCGTCGCGACGCTGGGGCGGATCGGTTGAGGCGCCGCGGGGTGGGTCGGCCAGGTTGTTCTGCGGGATGTAGCGGAACAGCTCGCGCACCTTCTGCAAACAGGCCGGCTCCGAGTCGCAGGCAAGATGCGCCACGCCTGACGTTCCGGCGTGGGTGTCCGCGCCGCCCAGTGCCTCCATCGTCACATCCTCGTGGGTCACGGTCTTCACGACGTTCGGACCCGTCACGAACATGTACGACGTGCCGCGGACCATGAACACGAAATCGGTGATGGCCGGCGAGTAGACGGCGCCTCCGGCACAGGGGCCGAGGATGGCCGAGATCTGCGGCACGACACCAGACGCCAGGGTGTTGCGCAGGAAGATGTCGGCGTAACCACCTAACGACGTGACGCCTTCCTGGATGCGCGCCCCGCCCGAATCGTTCAGTCCGATGATTGGCGCGCCGTTGCGGACCGCCAGGTCCATGACCTTGCAGACCTTGCCGGCGACCGTCTCGGACAGCGAGCCGCCAAGCACCGTGAAGTCCTGCGAGAAGACGTAAACGAGGCGGCCGTCGATGCGGCCGTGCCCCGTCACCACGCCGTCCCCGTACACCTTCTGCTGATCCAGCCCGAAGTCCGTGCTCCGGTGCGTGACGAACCGGTCGGTCTCAACGAAGGTCCCCTCATCCAGCAGGAGGTCGATGCGCTCGCGAGCGGAGAGTTTTCCCTTCTTGTGCTGGGCGGCCACGCGGGCTTCGCCACCGCCCTGTTCGGCCTCCGCGCCGCGCCGGCCGAGGAGGTCCAGCTTGTCGCGCATGGTCATGGCGGCGAAAGGTACTGCCGGAGAGGGGAGATGGGAGATGGGAGATTCGAGAGAAACTGCAGTTCGATCAGATCAGATTCGATCGGAATGCAGTTGACCTCAATTCTCCCATCTCCCATCTCCCATCTCAACTTCATAGCTTCCGCTGACCCGCATGTCCGCCGCCCCAGATCATACGCCTCTGCGAACACGTCGTCGGCGCATTTCGCCGCTGCGGCTTCGCCTGCTGGGACTGGTGGCGATCGCGTTCTTCCCCCTCGTCATGCTGGTCGTCAGGCTCGCCAACGACGAGCGCCAGGCGACCACCTTGAGGGAACGCGACGCCTCGCTCCGACTGCTCGACGTCGCGATCGCCGAACACCGGGACCTCACGCGCACCGGCCAGGAACTCCTCCGCCACCTTCCGGGAATGTCGGAGATCGCGTCAGGCGACGCCGCCACGTGCAGTCGTTCGCTCCGCAAGATCCTGGGCACCTACGCCAACTTCACCAATGCCGTTCGGGTCACCGCGGATCTTCACGTGGATTGCAGCGCGGTCTCGCCGTCCGACACACTAACCAGCGCGGCTGCGGTACCGGCACTCCTGCGGGCCGCTGAGTCCGGGCAGCCTGTGACCAGCTGGATCAGGTTCGGCCCCATGGGCGAGCCCGTGGCGACGATCGTGGAGCCAGTGCGGGACAGCAACGGCCGCATTCGGTACTACCTGTCCCTCGACGCGGAGCTCAACTGGTTCTCACACCTCGCGCAGGTGATTCCACGCGACCCCGGAGCGATGGCCGCCATTGTTGACTCGACAGGTTTCATCCTGGCGCGGCAACCGGATGCGGAGCGCTTTGCCGGCGCCTCTCACGCGCCGAACGAAGCGCTCCTTCAGATGCTCGGCAAGGACAGCGGGTTTGTCGAAGGCGTTGGTCTTGACGGCATCGGACGGCTGTACGCGTTCCGTGAGCTTCCATCCGACAATGCCACGCAAGTCCTGCTGGTGATCGGACTGCCATCGTCGCTTCTCTACGCCAACGCCAATCGCCACCTGATCACGTACCTCGGCCTGCTGACGGTGATGCTCATACTCACCGCGCTCATGGCGTGGATCGCAGCGGATCTCTTCGTGATCCGGGACGTGAAGGCTCTGCTCGGAGCGACCGAGCGCCTGGCCGATGGCGACCTGTCGACGCGAGTGGCTGTCCCGGCATCGCGAGGGGAGCTCAACGACCTGGCGCGCCGGTTCAACGATCTCGCCCGGGGCCTCGAGGACCGCCGGCGCGAGTTCGTCCTGCTTGGCGATTCATCCCCGGATGCGATCGCGCGCGTATCGCGCAACCTCGAGATCGAATGGGCGAACGCGGCCCTTCGCGTTCGTCTCGGCGCAGACGTCGAGGACATCACCGAGTGCCGGCTCGATGAGCTCCCCCTTGAGCCGCAACTCATCGCCGCAATCACCCAGCATGTGGAGGAGGTCTTCGAGACCGGGCGTCGCCGTGAGAGCGAGCAGGCGGTGGCGACCGGGGAAGGCGAGTCCTGGATCGACCTGCGGGTCACGCCCGAACGCAACGCGGCCGGTGAGGTCACCCACGCGATGATCATCGCGCGCGATGTGACGGCGCGGCGCCAGCTGGCCTCACACCTGGCGCAGGCCGAGCGTCTGGACAGCATTGGAAAGCTGGCCGGCCACATTGCCCACGACTTCAACAACCTCCTGACCGCGATCATCGGCAACGCCGAGATAGCGCTGCGGCAGCTCGAACCCACTGATCGCGTCGCGGCCGATGTCGCAAAGATCATGGACGTGTCACGCCGCGCGTCGTCGCTGACGAGGCAGCTCCTGTCGTTCGCGCGTCGCCAGTCAACCAGCACACGCGTCATCGACGTGAAGCGATTCATCGAGGACGCCACGCCCCTGCTGCGGCGCGTCATCGGCGACCAGATAAGGCTCGACATCCATCTCGATGCCGCGACCCCCTGTGTCCGATTCGATCGCACCCAACTCGAACAGGTGCTGGTGAACCTCGCCGCGAATGCACGCGATGCGATGCCCGCCGGCGGCACACTCTCGATCTCGACGGCACGCCCGGCCGAGCGCGAGGCCGTAACGGAGCTCGATGGCAGGACCCCGGGCGAGTACATGGTGCTGACGGTCTCCGACACGGGAATCGGGATGTCCGCCGAGGTGCGAAAGCGGATCTTCGAACCGTTCTTCAGCACGAAACATGGCCAGGGAGGCACCGGCCTTGGACTCGCGGTGGCCTACGGTGCCGTGCGCCAGCATGGCGGGAGTATCGAAGTCGAAAGCACGGAGCATCACGGCTCCACCTTCCGCATCTACATCCCGGCGACAACGACGGCGCCCGAGCCCCTCGAGTCCCCTGAATTGACGCCTGACGCACCGCACGGCCGCGAAACGATATTGCTGGCGGAGGATCAGGACGACGTGCGCTCCACGCTGGCGCGGCTGCTACGTTCGCACGGATACACGGTCGTCGACACGGCCGATGGAGCCGACGCGCTCTCGAAGATCGAGCGCGGCGAAATGCCGCCGTTCCAGTTGTTGATCACGGACCTCGTCATGCCGCGTATCGGCGGCGAGGCGCTCGTGGCGGCCTTGCGGCCAACGTACCCCGAAGTGCCGGTGCTGGTGATCTCCGGATTCGACCAGCAGGGCAGCCTGCGCCGGATGTACGAGCGCGGGCATGCCACCGCGTTCCTCGAGAAGCCGTTCGAGGGTCAGCCCATACTGAAGCTGGTGCGTGACCTGCTCGATGCGCGATCGGCGCGGATGCGCCTGACAGTTGGGAATTGACAGCTGAGAGTTGGGAGATGAAAGAGAGGGGAGGTCTGAGTCTCAAAGACTCCGTCCTCCCCTCTCTCTCTTCCATCAACACAGCAGCCAATTCTCCGCTACTCGGAATCCTCCAGATCGATCTCCAACACATCCGGAATCGCCGCCTCGCTGTCCTCTGTGTGAATCTTGGGCGGCGTCTCGGGCCGCGGCGGCTGCTCGGCCGGGATATCCACCACCGTCAGGACAATGCGACGATGGATGGGATCCACTTCCACGATCCGCAGGTCGAGAATCATGGTTTCGTAGCAGACGTCGGCCGGCGACTCGATCGGCCTGTCGGACGGGATGTGGCTGAGCGGAACGAAACCCTCGATATCGTTGCCGATATCGACCACCACGCCCTTGTCCATCAGGCGGGCGACGGTTCCGCGAAGTTCGGTGCCGACCGGGTAGGTCTCACCGATACGGAGCCATGGATCCTCGGTGGCCTGCTTGAGGCCGAGTGAGATCCGTTTGTTTTCGCTGTCGATGTTGAGGATGAGCACGTCGACCGTGTCGCCCTTCTTCACCACCTCTGACGGATGCTGGACGCGCTTGGTCCAGCTCATGTCCGAGATATGGATCAGGCCATCGATACCCGGCTCGATTTCGACGAAGGCGCCGAAGCTCGTCAGGTTGCGGACCTTGCCGGACAGGCGCGTGCCGACCGGGTACTTGAGCGGCAGCACCATCCAGGGATCCTGCTCGGTCTGTTTCATGCCGAGCGAGATCTTTTCCTCGTTCGGGTCGACCTTGAGCACGACCGCTTCAATGGTCTCTCCAATGGAAACGATCTTCGACGGGTGCCGGACGTTGCGCGTCCAGCTCATCTCGCTGATGTGCACCAGGCCTTCGATGCCCGGCTCGAGTTCGATGAACGCACCGTAGTTGGTGATCGAGACGACCTTGCCGGCGACGCGCGTGCCGACCGGGTACTTCTCGATGACGTCCTTCCACGGATACGGCTGGAGCTGCTTGAGGCCTAACGAAATGCGCTCGCGGTCCCAGTCGATGTCGAGAACCTTGACGTCCATCTCCATCCCGATCTGCACCATCTCGCTCGGGTGGGAGATGCGGCCCCACGACATGTCGGTGATGTGGAGCAGGCCGTCGACGCCGCCGAGGTCGATGAATGCGCCGAAGTCGGTGATGTTCTTGACCACGCCCTTCCGCACCTGGTCCTTCTGCAGCTCCTTCATCAGCTTCTCGCGCTTACCCGCGCGTTCGGCTTCGAGGATCACGCGCCGCGAGACGACGATGTTCCGCCGGCGCTTATTGAGCTTGATGATCTTGAACTCGAACTTCTGGCCGAGCAGGTCGTCGATGTTCGGCACGCGGCGAAGCGCGATCTGCGAGCCGGGGAGGAACGCGTCGACGCCCATGAGGTCGACGACGACACCGCCCTTGATCTTCTTGACCAGCGTGCCGCTGACCGGCTGATCCGTCTCGTACGAGATGCGGATCTTTTCCCAGACCCGCATGAAGTCGGCCTTCTTCTTGGAGAGGACGACCGAGCCTTCCTGGTCCTCGAGGTGCTCGAGCAGGACTTCGACTTCATCGCCCGGCTTCAGCTCGGGCATGTCCTTGAACTCCTCGAGCGGAATGGAGCCCTCGGATTTGAAGCCGATATCGAGCACCACCATGTTGTCGCGGATCTCGAGGACCTTCGACTTCACGATTTCGCCTTCGTCGATCGAGGCGAGCGTGCCCTGGTAGAGTTCCATCATCCGCTCGTATTCGGCGGATGTGTACTCGTCTTCGTCGTAGAGTTCGGGGCGCCGGTTGGCGAGCGGGCGCAGCTGCGCCTTCTGCTCCTTGCGGCGGGCCACGACGTCGACGGTCGTGGTGGTGGTATCGTCGGCCATGATTCCTTCGCGGATTATCCTCGCCGCGTCGAGGAAGAACGTTTTGCGCTGACCCGCGTCACTGGCGTCTCGCGGGGTGCCGGCAGGTCCGGCGGAGCTTGTAAACCTATCGGATATGCGCGGTTACTTCAACTGCGCCACGGATCTCGCGACAGGCTCCACAGGCCGGCTCGGACCTGGGGCGGCTGTCGCGTCAATCCTGAGGGCGAATCGCGGCTCGCGCCAATGCCACGATGCGCCCGACCTGCTCGGATTGCATCAGGTGTGTCGTATCGATCAGGACGGCGTCGCGCGCCTGGACCGACTGGGTCGCATCCGCGGCATCACGGTGCACGAGTCGATCGGTTTCGGCTGCGATCTCCTCGTCCGTGGGCAGGCGGCGGAGGTATTGCACGAGGCGTCGCTTGGCGCGTTCCCACGTATCGGCCACGAGGTAGACCTTCACGGCTGCCTCGGGAAAGGCCGCCGTCCCCATGTCACGACCGTCGGCAACCACGTTCCGCTCAGCGGCGACCTCTCGCACGCGTTCATTGACCCAGGACCGCACGGCCTGCATTCGCGCGACACGGGAGACGGCGGCATTCACGGTTGCACTGCGGATCTCATCGTCAGCGGGTGCACCGTACAGCTGCGGTACCATCGACGTACCACGCGAAACGAGCGTCACAACCTTCGCCGCCTCGAGCACGAGGCGCGGCGTCCATTCCTCCGGCGGAATCCCGGTCCGCAACGCCGCGGCGGTCGCCGCGCGATACAACGCTCCGGAATCGACGTGACAATACCCGAGTTCACGCGCCACCCACTCCGCGGTCGACGACTTGCCTGATGCGGCCGGTCCATCTATCGCCACCACCGCGTACCGATCGTCAGACGACGACATGGGCGAGATCACGCCAGAATCCCGGATACGACACGGCGACGCAATCCGGGTCGTCGATGTGGAAATCGGCCTGCGACGATGCGCCGAGCACGCCGAACGCCATGGCCAGACGATGATCGCCGTGCGTGGACACCGCGCCGGCGAGCGGCGCCCGGGTTCCACGGATACGCATGCCGTCAGGCGCTTCGTCGACGTCGACACCAACGTTGCGAAGGTTGGCCACGACGGCGGCGATCCGGTCGCTTTCCTTCACGCGCAGCTCGGCCGCGCCGGAGATGACCGTTTCGCCATGCGCCCGGGCCGCCACGCAGGCCAGCGCCGGCAGCTCATCGATCAGCGATGGCACCTCATTACCGTCGATCCGCGTCGCCGACAGGTGCACCGGCCGGACGACAATGTCACCGAGTGGCTCGGCCCCCTTGTCGTTGCGATCGACGATGTCCACGCGGGCGCCCATGCGCCGGAGCACGGCGATGAACCCACAGCGCCCCGGATTCAGTCCCACGTCGCGAATCGTGATGCTGCCCGCGTCGGAAAGCGCGGCCAGGCAGGCGAAGAACGCCGCCGACGACGGATCGCCCGGCACGGTGATGTCGAGCGGTTCCAGGCGTTCCGGCGGATCGAGGACGATGATCCCGCCGCCGACGTCGATGGCCGCGCCCTGGGCGCGGAGCATCCGTTCCGTGTGATCGCGCGTCGGCGCCGGCTCCCTGATCACGACGGCGACACGGCCGGTGACGCCGGCCATGAGGAGTGCGCTCTTCACCTGCGCGCTGGCGGTGGGCAGCGTCCAGTCCAGGGCGTGCAGGCTTCCGCCATACACGGTGAGAGGAAGTCCGTCCTTCTCCCCCTCGAACTCGATGCGAGCGCCCATTTCCGTCAATGGCGTCGCCACGCGTCGCATGGGCCGGCGACTGAGGCTGGCGTCGCCGGTGAACGTCGCCTGAACCGGAAAGCCGGCGACGATGCCCATCAACAGCCGCGTGCTCGTGCCTGAGTTTCCGAGATCAAGACGGCTCACGGGTAGCGGGTTGCGGGTAAGGCCGGTTCCCTCGACGGTGATGAGCGGCGAGAGCTCACCCACGGGCCAGCCTAACGCCCGAAGGGCACCGGCCGTCGATTCGATGTCGGCCGACTGGAGGATGCCGCGGATGGCCGACGTTCCCTCAGCCAGTGAACTGAACATCAGCGCCCGATGCGACACCGACTTGTCTCCCGGGACCCGCACTTCGCCGCGAACGACCAGACGGACGCGCCCCACGGTCATCGCAGCCATGACTCCAACGCGGTCGAAAGGTCGGTGCGCTCATCGCGGTACTTCACGATGACCGGCGTCTGCAGCGACAGTCCCAGTTCGCGTCCCCAGCCGCCGGTCACCGCGCGCGCGCCTGGCACGACGACCGCGGCCGGCGGAATCTCGAGCGGAGATTCCGGCGAGGCGCGAAGCACGGTTTCGTTGACCAGGTCGAAAACGGGGGTCCCCCGCGTCAGCACGGTCCCTGCCGCCAGCACCGCGCGGGAACGCACGACCGTTCCCTCGTAGACCCCACAGTTCCCACCGACGACCACGTCATCCTCGATGATGACCGGGGCCGCATTCACCGGCTCGAGCACACCGCCGATCTGTGCCGCGGCGCTGAGGTGAACCCGCTCCCCGATCTGCGCGCAGGAGCCGACGAGCGCGTGCGAATCGATCATCGTTCCCTTGCCCACCCAGGCGCCCGCGTTCACGAACATCGGTGGCATGCAGACGACGCCGGGAGCGATGTACGCGCCCCTCCGAATGGAGGAACCACCGGGGACGATGCGGACCCCGTGACCGATTCCAAGTGGGCGCGGTGGAATGGTGCGCTTGTCGAAGAAGCGGAACATGCCGCCCGGCGGCGACATGTCCACGACTGTGCCGGCGCGAAACGCGAGCAGGATGCCGCGCTTGACCCAATGAACGGCGCGCCATGTTCCATGCTCATCCTTCCGCGCCGCACGAACATCCCCCGATTCGAGTGCGTCGAGGACACGGAAGATCACGTGATCGGCGTCGGATGGCAGCGGTTCTCCGGCCGGTATGGCTGACAACTCCTCGACTCGCGCAACAAGGTCTGGCGGGTCGACGTGCACGGCGGTCGCCCCGGAACCGGCTTCAGCGGCCATCAAATGTCCTCGACACCGGCGGCAACCAGGGCGGCCTGCACCACTGACGTGTTGGCTTCGCTCAGGGGCACCAGCGGAAGACGCAGCACATTCTCGATCCGGCCCATCATGGCCAGCGCCGCCTTCACCGGAATCGGATTCGGTTCGACAAACGCCGCCGCCATCCACGGCTGGAGCCTGCGATGAAGGTTTCGCGCCGTCGTCATGTCGTTGGCGGCGCAAGCGTCGGTGAGCTGCGCCATGAGCCGCGGAGTCGCGTTACTGGTCACCGAGATCACGCCTTCCCCGCCGAGCGCCATGACGGGGAGCGTCAGCGAGTCATCGCCGGAAAGCACTGAGAACCCCGATGGACGGTCGCGAATGATGTCGGCGATCTGGCCGATGTTGCCGGACGCTTCCTTCACAGCAACGATCCCGGCGCTCTTCGCGAGTTCGATCGTGGTGCGCGCCTCGATGTTGCTTCCGGTCCGACCGGGCACGTTGTACACAACGATGGGGAGATCCACCGCGTCGGCAATGGCGCGGAAGTGAGCGACTATACCGCGCTGCGGCGGCTTGTTGTACATCGGGGACACGTGGAGCAGATGCGTGGCGCCCGCCGCCTTCATCTCCTTCGACATGGCGATGGCCCGCGCGGTGTCATTCGATCCGGCGCCGGCAACCACCGGGACCCGGCCCGCCACTGCCTCCACCGTGATTTCCACAACCCGGCGATGCTCCGCCGGCGTCATTGTCGCCGCTTCACCCGTCGAGCCGCAGGGCACGACGAAATGAACTCCTTCGGCAACCTGCCATTCGACGAACCGGCGCAGCGCAACGTCGTCAACCTGGCCGTCGCGCCGGAACGGCGTGACCAGCGCGGTGCCGCATCCCGTCAACGTGCGTCCGTTCATCGACCGTCCTCCCCATGTTGCAGCACGTCACGCATCGTGAACACGCCCTTCCGGCCACGCAACCACTCGGCGGCGGACACTGCCCCATCGGCGAAGACCCGCCGATCGCGTGCTTCATGCACCAGCCGAAGCTGCTCGAATGCGGCGTCGATGACCAGTTCGTGCGTCCCCGGAACGAAGCCGGTGCGGACGCTGGTGATGGGCACGTCCCGACCCAGCTTTTCGGCCGCAATTCGGGCGAGCGATGCCGCGGTCCCCGACGGCCGGTCCTTCTTTGCGGCGTGATGGGTTTCAACCAGGTGGACGTCGAAGCCCGGGACCCCGCGCAACGCGGAGGACGCCGCCCCGATCGCCGCCGAAAGCACCGCCACACCGATGGAGAAGTTCGGCGCCCAGAACATGGAGCCCTCGAGTCGTCGCACTTCGTCGATCACGCTCTCCAGCTGATCATACCAACCAGTCGTGCCGACGACGACCGGAAGACCGGCGCGCACGCAGGCCATCACATTGGCTGCCGCTTCTGAAGGCTCCGTGAACTCGATCGCGAGATCCGGATTGCCCAGGCGCTCAGGCGTGATGCCGCTCCCGTCGCGATTGTCGCCCTTGCCGAGCATGACGGTCACCGTGTGGCCACGCTCGATGGCGATCGGCGCAATTGCCCGGGCCATCTTTCCGTCGCCGATGAGCGCGATCTTCATGACGGATTGACTCCGGGCGGGAAGAACTCCGAATGAAGCTGCCGCATCGCTGAAGTGACCTGATCCGCGTCCACCAGCATCGTCAGGTTGATCCCGCTCGCGCTGAGCGAGAGCATGTGCACTCTGGCGCCGTTCAATGCACCAAGGGCGCGCGCCATCGCTTCGCTGTCGGCGCCAAGCCCGGCGCCGACCAGCGCCACGATCCCGCGATTGCGCTCGATGGACACGTCGCCGAGTTGGGAGAGGTCGACCACGAGAGAATCCAGGTGCCGGGCGTCATCGATGGTCAGGCTCACGCTGATCTCCGAAGTGGCGACGACGTCGACCGACGTGCGGTGCCGGTCGAAGATCTCGAAGATGCGAGCCAGGAAGCCGTGCGCCAGCAGCATGCGCGGCGAGCGCACCTTCACGACGGTCACTCCTTCCTTCCCGGCGATGGCCGTCACGGGTCGGCGAGGGGCGTCGAACGCGATGAGCGTTCCCTCTCCCTGCGGACGCCTGGCGTTGAGGATCGAGACCGGAATACCAACGCGGACGGCCGGCGCGATCGTGCTCGGATGCAGCACCTTGGCGCCGAACGACGCCAGCTCGCTCGCCTCGTCAAACCGGATGCGCCGAATGAGCCGCGCGTCCGGCACCACGCGCGGATCCGCCGTGAGCATGCCGTCAACGTCGGTCCAGATTTCTATTGCTTCCGCCCCGAGCGCGGCGCCTAACAATGAGGCGGTGTAATCGCTCCCGCCGCGCCCCAGCGTGGTGATGATCCCGTGCTCGGTCGCGCCGACGAAGCCGCCGACGACCGGCACACGACCCCCGGCGAGCAACGGGCGAATGACCAGTCCGGCACGTTCGGCGATGCGTTCCGGAAGCGGCTCCGCCCTTCCGAACTGATCACCGGTGATCATCACCGACATCGGCTCCACCAGCTCGGCGGGGATTCCACGGGCCCGGAACGCGGCGACCACGAGCGACGATGACAGCAATTCTCCCTTCGCGGCAATCGCGTCGAGGCTGCGCGTCGTGGCATGCCCGAGCACGGAGAGGGCCTCCGCGAGCGCGGCCAATTCATCGAACGTGGCGGAAAGCTCGCCCATCACGTCGACGGCGTCGTCATCATGGCCAAGCAGTTCGCCCGCGACCTGCAGATGCCGTTCCCGCAGGGCCTCGACTCCACGGATGGCGAGAATCAATTGACCTGACGCCGCCTGCTCCGCGATTGCGACCAGCGCGTTGGTCGCGCCGCCCAGAGCGGACACCACCACCAGGGGTTGTCGGGACAGCCGATCGGCAATGATCCCGGCCGCTCGTTCGATCGCGGCCGAGTCACCGACCGACGTGCCGCCGAACTTGGCGACGATCATGCCGGCGGCAGTAGCCCACGCGAGGCCAGCAGCTCCGCGTTGAGGATCGAGCCTCCCGCAGCACCGCGGATCGTGTTATGCCCCAATGCCACGAGCTTGAGATCGAGGACCGGATCGAGGCGGAGCCTGCCCACGGTCACCGTCATGCCGCGACCCGCCCCGACGTCCCGCCGCGTCTGCGGCCGGTCGGGTTCGCGAGTGACGACGAGCGGCATCTCCGGAGCGCTGGGAAGTCCTCGAGCCTCGGCGTGCCCTCGCCACGTGCACATGGCTTCCATGGCCTCGTCAGGCGAAACGCGCCGATCGAATCCGAGCGACAGACAGACGAGATGACCATGCTCCGTCGGGACGCGATTCGTGTGCGCGCTGACCGTGATCCCGGCAGCCTTCACGCCGTCGGCGACCATGGTGCCGAGCAGTTTGCCCAGTTCGCGCTCGACCTTGGGTTCTTCCTCGCCAATGAACGGAATCACGTTGCCAAGGATGTCGAGCGAAGGAACGCCCGGATATCCCGCACCGGAGACTGACTGCATCGTGAAGACCATCGCGCGCGAGATGCCGAAGGCTTCGTGCAGCGGCGCCATTGCCATGGCAGCGACGGTTGCAGCGCAATTCGCGTTCGTGACGATTCCGCCGGTCCACTGCCGATGGCGCCGCTGCGCGTCAAGCAACTGCAGATGCGGCGCATTCACTTCGGGAATGACCAGGGGGACGTCCACGTCCATGCGGTGATTGCTGGCGTTGCTCAGCACAAGCCGTCCCGCGCGGGCAAAGGCCTCCTCCACTCCGCTGGCCACTCCGCTGTCGAGCGCGGAAAAGACGAGCGGAGATTTCACCTCGGACGGATCGCAGCGCACGACCACGCGCGACGCCAGTTCCGCGGGCAGCGTCCCCTCCAGCCAGCGGCACGCTTCCGCATAGGGTCGCGATGTGGAGCGATCCGACGCCGCGAGTTCGGCAATCTCGAACCAGGGGTGCCCCGCGAGCTGCCGGATGAACGTCTGTCCCACCGCCCCAGTGGCGCCGAGGATCGCGACGGGCCACCGCCGCCCGGAAGCCAGGGGCGCATTCATGCGAGCAGGCTCCGCACGATTCTCTGGTACGCGTCTACCGCGGCGCGCAGCTCATTGACGTCGATGAATTCCTCGGCCGTGTGCGCGACGTGAATGGACCCCGGCCCGAACAGGAGCGGCGTCCCCCACCGGTCAAGAAGAGGTATGTCCGACGTGTACGACATTGGCGCCGTGTCGAACCCGGGAATCGTGTGAAAGAACTGCGCCGGTATCGTCGAGCCCCAGATGATCTCGGCGCGCCCCGCGACCCATTTCTCGACAAGCTTCTTCACCGCCGAGACGTCTCCGGTGAGGCGGAACATCATTTCGACTTCGCACGAGCCCGGGATGATGTTGGCCTCGGTGCCACCACGGATAACACCGATGTTCACCGATCCGTCGCCAAGTCGCGGATCACCCGGCAGCGAGAGCTTCCTTACACCCGGAAGCAGCTCGAGCATCGGCTCGATGGCGGAGCGGCCGAGTTCCGGATACGCCGAGTGCGCCTCCTTGCCTCGCGTGATCAGTCTCACGCGAAGCGACCCTTTGGCACCGCTGGCCAGTTTGCTCTCGGTCGGCTCTCCGTTCACAAGGAAGCGGCTGGTTGCCGGGAGCCGGTTCGCCGCGCGAGCGCCATCCGAGTTCTTCTCCTCGCCCACGACGAACAGCAGGTCGACCCGATCCTCGCCGTCATGGGCAAGCGCATCCGCGGCGACCAGCATTGCCGCCACAATGCCTTTGGCGTCGGAGGCGCCGCGACCATAGAGTCGGGCGCCGTCGAGACGTGGCGCCACGTACGGCGGGACGGTGTCCAGGTGCGTGGACAAGGTGACTCCACCTCCGGCCCGCGACGCCCAGATATTGCCGCGACGGTCGCTGACCTCCTGGACCGTTACGTTCCAGCCGCGCGAAATGAGCCATCGCGAGACGAAGTCGACGATCCGGCCTTCGTTGCCGGAGGACGATTCAATCGCCAGGAGCTCGGCGGCAAGCGCGACAACGTCGACCATGGCGACAATTGTAGCCAGCCGCCGTCGGCTTTGCAGGTGCGACCAGCGCCCGGCACTGCCGTCGTCGATCTCATGCCGTAGCTTACGGCCTCCACCCCAGGCCAAGGTTGATGTCCGAGCATCACGTCACCCCGATCAACGTCGCGGTCCTCGGAACTGATGCTCTCCTCGCGGCCAGACCGGTCGACCCGATCCAGTTTACGCGCGCCTGCCTCGCGGCCGGGTTCGATTTCGTCGCACCGGTCAGCTGGGGCGAGGAGCTCATAGCGTCTCATCTCGGTGAACGGATGTCCGGCGTCGGCAGCGCTGCGGTCGTTTCTTCGAGTTGCCCGTTGGTGAGCGAGCAGCTGCAGTCGACGACGGTGAAGCCGCCGGTGCTGAAGACCGTGCCGCCACCGGTGGCGTGCGCCCGCTACCTCCGCGCTGCCTTTCACCCCAGGCCGGTTCACGTGACGTATGTGGGTGCGTGTCCGGGAGCGGTCGATGCGGAAGTGGACAAGCAGTACTTCCCGGACGCCTTTTTTGCCTGGCTGCTACAGGCCGGTATCGACCCGTCCATGCAGCCGCGTCATCTCGAAGCGCAGATGCCTGTAGATCGGGCTCGCCATGCCTCCACGCCGGGCGGAACGCCGGCCGCTGACTGGTTGCAAGAGCGCGCCGGGGCGCGATTGATCGAAGCCGCGCCAATCACCGTCGACGCCGTGGCGCTGACGAACCAGTATGAAGGCATCCTGATTGACCTTGCGTCGGCTTGCGGCTGCACCTGTGCGCGTGACCGCGCTGCAGCGGCCCGGCTGGAGCCGGCCCGCACCTCACGACCCGTTGTTGTCACCGTCAATGTGTCTGTCGACGCCGACGATGGCGGTTCCGATCGTGGCTCACCGCTTCCTGACGGCGTTCAGGAATCGCCGGCCGGCGTTCCCGCCGAGCCCGATCGTCGCGCGACCTTCGCCGAGCACGGCCTGTCGGCCGGCGAAGCCACGACACTGTCACCGGTCCCACAAGGCCTCACGACAACACGCGAGCCCTGGTGAATCCGACTCGCGGTTGCCCGCGAATCCATGCAGTTTCAGTACCGAGTCACGACCACGATTCACGAGTCACTACGGTGCCAACATGAACACTCTGATCAGCCGGATTGCCGCCGCGTCGCTCTGCGTGGTTGCCACGACAGCGCACGCCCAGGACGCCCGCCTCGAGCGGCTCAAGACCGAAGCCGCGACCAGGATCGACGCGCGCGCCAAGCTCGTGCAGGAGATCATCGACCAGGTCTTCTCATTCGGCGAGCTCGGCATGCAGGAATTCGAGACATCGAAATTCCTCACTGGATTGCTGGAGAAGAACGGGTTCAGGATCGAGCGCGGAATCGCCGGAATCCCGACCGCCTGGACGGCGACGTTTGGCTCGGGGAAGCCGGTGATTGCGCTGGGGTCCGACATCGATGGCATACCGCAATCCAACCAGAAGCCGGCCGTGGGCTACCGCGAGGCGCTGGTCCCGCTCGCACCGGGTCACGGCGAGGGGCACAACTCCGGGCAGGCCGTGAACATCGCGGCGGCGCTGGTGGTGAAGGAGTTGATGGAACGTGAACGCATACCTGGGACCCTTATTCTCTGGCCGGGCGTGGCCGAGGAGCAGGTGGCCACGAAGGCGCACTACGTGCGAGCCGGCATCTTCAAGGACGTCGACGTCAACCTGTTCACTCACGTTGGCAACAACCTCGGCGTGTCGTGGGGGCAGTCGGGATCGAACGCGCTGCTCTCGGTCGTCTTCAAGTTCCGCGGCCAGACGGCGCATTCGGCCGGCGCGCCGTGGCGCGGGAAGTCGGCGCTCGACGCGGTCATGATGATGGCGCAGGGATGGGAGTTCAAGCGTGAGCACCTCGAGCTGCCGCAGCGCTCGCATTATGTGATCCCGGATGGCGGCGACCAGCCTAACGTAGTCCCGCAAACGGCTTCCATCTGGTTCTACTTCCGCGAGCGCGACTATCCGCGGACGATGGCGATGTTCGAGGCGGCGAAGAAGATGGCCCAGGGCGCGGCACTGATGACCGACACGCAGGTCGACTCCATCAACATCGTGGGCTCTGCCTGGTCGGGCCATTTCAACAAGACGATCGCCGAGGCGACGTTCGCGAACATCAAGCGAGTCGGCCTGCCGAAGTGGGACGATGCGGATATCACGCTGGCGAAGGGGATCCAGAAGGAGCTTGGCAGTCGCGAGGTGGGACTGGAGACCAGCATCGATTCGCTGGGTGGGCCGGTCAACGAGGCGACCCGCATGGGCGGCGGTTCGGACGACATCGGGGACGTCTCGTGGAACATGCCCACGGTCACGCTGCGCTATCCATCCAACATCCCGGGGCTGCCAGGCCACAACTGGGCGAACGGGATCTCGATGGCGACGCCGATCGCGCACAAGGGCGGCGTGGCGGGCGCCAAGGTCCAGGCGATGACGCTCCTGGACATTCTCCTGACGCCTAAGGTCGTCACCGATGCCTGGGATTACTTTCGCAACGTCCAGACGAAGGATACGAAGTACACGTCCTTCCTGGGGCCTAACGACAAGCCGGCGATCTGGCTGAACGCGGAGATCATGGCGAAGTACCGCGACGAGATGCGGAAGTTCTACTATGACCCGACGAAGTTCAAAACGTATCTCGAGCAGCTGGGGATCAAGTATCCCGTGGTAAAGGGAGTGGCACAGTAGCGAGGCTTCTGGCTCCCGGCTTCAGGCTTCACCCTTCCCTGGGGCCTGAAGCCCGAAGCCTGTACCCTGCTTCTACTGCAGCCGCGATTTCGCGCCGCGGACGAAACCCTCGTAGGCCGGGATCACTTCCAGCCGCCGGAAGAAGCCTTCGGTTCCCGGCGGGATCTGCGCGACGGCGAGGCGCCCCGTCGCGCGGTCGGCGGCCA
>DATCIJ010000217.1:0-6670 GCA_036507855.1 Gemmatimonadaceae bacterium
AGGGCTGCCGCGCGTAGCGGTAGCCTCCCGAGGACGCAGCGGCGGCCGTCCACGTGGCGCCCGAGGTGCTGGCCGGCAGAGGCACAGAGAAAACATCAGGAAAAGACTCCGTGTCTCCGTGGCGCCTTGGTGAGTTTCGCCACAGCCTGCTGAGACGCGGTAGAACGGCGGTGTTCATGCTTCTGGCCCTCGGCGCGTTCCCCATCGTCCATCCTGCTGCGCAGCAGGCGCCGGCGCGCGATAACCCGCTGCTGCAGCCCAGCCCGCTGCCGTATGGCGCGCCACCCTTCAGTCACATTGCCAGCGCCGACTTTCGTGCCGCATTCGACCAGGGCATGAAGGAGGAGCTGGCCGAGGTTCAGCAGATCGCGGCAGCGCCGCAGCCTCCGACTTTCGCCAACACCATCGAAGCGCTGGAACGATCGGGATCGGTGCTTCGCCGGACGCAGCGCATCTTCAACGTCCTGCTCGGAGCGCACAGCGACGCCACGATTCAGGCCATCGACACCGAGTACTCCCCGAAGCTCGCGGCCCAGCGCGACGCGATCGATCTGAACCCGCAGCTGTTCGCGCGCGTGAAGTCGATATACGACCGTCGGCAGACGCTTGGACTCGACGCGGAGCAGCTCAGGCTCGTCGAAGAGCGCTATCGGACGTTCGTGCGCGCAGGCGCGGCGCTGTCCGACGCGGACAAGGATTCGGTGCGGGCCATCAACCAGGAGCGCGCCCAAGTGGTGAGCACCTTCCGCCGGCAGGTGCTCGCGGAGGTGAATGCCGCCGCCGTGGTCGTGGACGACAAGGTGATGCTCGACGGGCTGCCGGAGCAGGACATCGCCGCGGCCGAAGCGGCGGCGGCTGCCCGGGGGCTCAATGGTCAGTGGGTCCTGCCGCTCCAGAACACGACGCAGCAACCGGCGCTGGCTTACCTCCGCAATCGCGCGCTGAGAGAACGGCTCTTCAAGGCCTCGACCAGCAGGAACGCAAGCGGCGAGAACGACACGACATCTCTGGCCCTCCGCCTGGCGCGGCTTCGCGCCGACCGTGCGAAGCTGCTGGGCTTCGCCACGCACGCGGTGTTCACGCTGGATGACCAGATGGCGAAGACGCCGGAGAACGCGCTGGCGCTGATGCGGGGGATGGTGGCCGCAACCACCGCCCGCACGCGCGACGAGGCCGCACGGCTGCAGGTCAGGCTCCGGATGGATCTTCCCGGCGCGACGCTCGAGCCGTGGGACTGGCAGTACTACGCGGAGACCGTACGCCGGGCGGATTACGCACTAAACGAGTCCGAGGTGCGTCAGTACTTCGAGCTCGACCGCGTGCTTCGTGATGGCGTGTTCTTCGCGGCGACGAAGCTGTACGGCATCACGTTCCGCGAGCGGCAGGACATCCCGGTGTATCACCCCGACGTGCGCGTCTTTGAGGTCGCCAACGCCGACGGATCTGCACTCGGCCTGCTGTACCTCGATTATTTCGCCCGTCCCAGCAAGCAGGGCGGTGCATGGATGAACTCCCTGAGCGTGCAGTCGGACCTGCTCGGGACCAGGCCGGTGGTCACCAACGTGGCCAACTTCCCCAAGCCATCCGCCGGGAACCCCGCGCTCCTCACCCTCGACCAGGTGAGGACGATGTTTCATGAGTTCGGCCATGCGATGCACGGGTTGTTCTCGAATGTCCGGTACCCGTTCCTGAGCGGCACCAGCGTGCCCCGCGATTTTGTCGAGATGCCGTCGCAGTTCAACGAGCATTGGGCGATGGAACAGTCGGTGTTCGCGAACTATGCCCGCCATTACAGAACTGGCGAAGTGATGCCCTCCGCGTTGAAGGACAAGATCGAACGGGCCCGGTTGTTCAACGGCGGCTATGCGCTCACGGAACAACTCGCGGCGTCGTTCGTCGATCTCGAATGGCACGCGCTGACCGCGGACGCGATCCCCACCGACGTGGATGCATTCGAAGAAGCTGCCCTGCGAAAACATGGGCTGGCAGTCCGCGAAGTGCCGCCTCGGTACCGTACACGGTACTTCCAGCACATCTGGATCCTGGCCTACTCAGCGGGCTACTACTCATACCTCTGGAGCCAAGTGTTGGACGCCGACGCCTACGACTGGTTCAAGGAGCGTGGTGGATTGACCCGCGAGAACGGCCAGCGCTTCCGAGACATGGTGCTGTCTCGGGGGGGCACCAGGGAGGCGGCCGCCATGTATCGCGAGTTCCGCGGGAGGGACGCCTCGGCCGACGCCCTGCTCATCGAACGCGGCCTCAAGTAGACCGGACGCGCCGCGCCATTAGTGGACCTGACGCAAGTGTTACCTATGTCTCCGGAATGATCGCGGACGCCGTGAAGGCGATCAAGCCCATGACTAGCGAGAGATACGGCGAGGAGCGCGGGTCTCGGCTTGCGGATGTTGCTGCGCTATGCTCGCGGACCTCGGGCGAGGATTACGCCTTTTCCCCTTCGACGATGCTCGTCCCGAAGTTGTCCTGCAGTGGAATCACGCTGGTAACCCGGAACCCCGTCTCGGCGTAGAGTTCCTTCCATTGCTGCAGCGTTCGCTCTTTGCCACGAATCCCGGCCATCATCAGCAGGTCAAGAAACTTCGCCGACGTCCCCGAAGGATCGCCCATCGGTGGCAGCACCGAATCGACGCAGATGAGGCGCCCGGCGCCCTCCATGCTGTGGTGGCAATTCCGCAGCAGTCGGAGGCAATGCTCATCGTCCCAGTCGTGGATGATGTGTTTCATGATGTAGGTGTCGGCGGGCGGCACGCGCTCGAAAATATTCTGGCCAACATATTCGAGTCGAAGCGCCACCGTATCGGGGGCGGGGTTTTTCTCCTTGGCGACGGGGATTAACTCCGGCAGATCGACAAGAATCCCGTTGAGCCCGGGATATTTTTCCAGGAGTGCGATGACCATGTGTCCGAAGCCGCCTCCGAGGTCGGCGATCTTTTTTGCGCCGTCAAAATCGCACTCTTCCAGCACTCCCCGCATCGAGTTCTGGCTGTTGGCTTTCATGGCCTCACCGAAATTGGCCAGCTCCTTCGGGTTTGCGTTCAGCCAATCCCACCATCCCATGCCGAAGACGCGGTGAGACTGCGGCTCGCCGGTGCGAATGCTCTCCGAGAGTTCGCCAAGAATCCGCAGCCACGTGCCACCGACCTCTTGCGCCACCATCTTCACCGAGCCCGGCGCAGACGCAGTCAAGACTTCCGACAGCGGCGTCGGCGCGAACCGGCCCTCTGGATCCTCGGCGAATAGGCCGACGCTGGCGCAGGCCCGCATCACTCGCTCCAGTGCGCCTGTGTTCACATCCAGCCCGTCGGCCAGTTGCGCCGCCGTCATGGGGCCGTTCACCTGGAGCGTGTCGGGGATATTCAGCTTGGAGATCTCCGAGATCGCTCTGGCGACCCAGCCGCCCATCGCCATCTGCATCACCACCGCTTGTGGAGGAAGCGTCTGCGGCGCAGAACTCGAAGTAGCCATCGTCTCGCTCTCCTAGTCGGAACTTCTGAACGAGGTGAGTCTATACGATGACGATACATTGCGGCCGGTCGACCCGCTCATGGTCAGGCCGCTGCGCGTGCGAAGCCCGAGCTGAAGCCGCAGCAAAGACGCAAGAGCTGATTGCGCTCGGATGGACGGCTCGTCCGCCGATGCCAGAATGAGCACTGGTTAGATCCTTAGAGCGGGGACTGATCTCTACCACTGCGGAGACGTCGTGGCCTGCCGTACGGAGCGCAGTGACCACAGCGAAGTCACAGCTCTCGTCGGCGAGAAAACGCACCGGCTACTCTTTGGAATTGCGGATGTCCTTGCCGATGAAAACGACTTCCTCGTGGGCGAGCGTGTCCGCCGCATACCGCATCGCCGCGTGAATGTCGCCACGCGTGAGCCGAGGGTAGGCTTCCAACAGATCCGCTTCAGACGCACCCTCGCTCAGCTTGCGAAGGAGCAGCTCCACCGGAATCCGTGTTCCCCGGATAACCGGTTTTCCAAGCATCACTTCGGGATCGACCTCAATGCGGCCCGTGTACGTCATGTAAAGCCTGTGGGCAGGATACACCCACCGGCGAACGCCAGGCTACGGGCACATTTCCATGCGCACCGGAGGGCAGCAGTATGGATTTCGACCCTCGGGGTTCGTGTTCGGCGCATCAAACCGCGAGTCCGTGGCCAGCTTCAAGACGCCTGGGAATCGCTGCTGCTGGTGGCCAACGGACACGAGACGAAGCGAACGAAGCGACCCCGGGCGGCGAGTAGAGGCAACAGGAAACGATCGTGAGCCGCTACGAATTGTCAGTCATTTGTCAGTCGGCCTCAGCCGCCACTGACGGGCGCGATCGAAATCGCCAGATTCATCGGAAAAAGTGGCGCGCCCTGCGGGACTCGACCTGCGACCTCCTGGTTCGTAGTCCTCCGGTCAACTCGAATCTGCGCGGTTACGTCGACAATTCCTTATCGGCCACGCGGTCATGCCACGCGAGATGCAATCACTGTCCGTCATTACCTCGAGGCGCTCGCGCGGGCAACCGCCTCGCGCTCTCGAATCTGCGCGCCACGTACGACGTTTATTACACCGTAGTTCTGTTCATGACAGGCGAACTCGTACAAGACCATCGGTTCGACACGAGGCAGATCCGCCTCGGCCGACCAGGGCCTGGTCCACGTATTCGGGTCGGTGAGCGTGTACTCATACCGGATCGTGTTCGCGGCGATCCGTGTAAAGCGCTCCACCACGCGCAGACCGTCGCTGGATCCGTACATATTCGGAGCCGGCGTTCTGTCCTTGAAATTCGTCGTCTCCACGACGAGCGTATTCCCCTCCCACCGGCCGCGGGCGTCACCCCACCAGTGCCGGATGCTCGAAGGCACAGGTGGACGCCCGTCGAGCGGAATGATGCGCACGTCGTTGTTCGATTGGTGGACGATTGTCACGTAGCCCGGGCTCTGGAAGAACAGAGCCTCGGCCGTCACACTGGCGGCGAGGTCCTCGGGGTTGGCACCGGGAGTCCCGCCCTGGATGAGCGGTACTGCCGTTTGGCCAATGATGCACCGCGTGTAGGTAGAAAGGAAGTTGCCGAAGGTCAGGATGCCTACCTCGGGATTGCGCCGCTTTGCGGCGGCCGCCCTGGCCGCTTGCCGCTGTTTGGCCGCGTCAGTGAGCGGCGGCAGCCTCCCATCGGGAGGATCGACGATCAGCGAGGTACGCAGGCTCGGGCGCGCGCCGCCCTGCCATGCGTCCATGCTGTATTCCTTCCAGTCGTAATGCACCGTGCGCGGATCGACTTCGGCGTCGGCTTCCACGGCGCGCTTGAAGGCGGCGATGGCTTCTTCTTCCGTGTAGAAGGGCTTGTCGGCGAGGTGCGGCGGGCGCTGCAGCGGCGTGTAGGTCGCCAGGTGCCAGACGCCTCGCAGGTCCGGATCGCCCCACGGCGTCCGGGGGACGGTCCAGTTCTTCAGCGCCGCGGCCTCGGCCCGCATCCGTTCGGCTGCCGCCTTGATTGCCGCGTCGGGATCGACCGTCGTCGTGTCGACTGCATTGGTGCCCGACGGAGCCTGAGCCCTCACGACTGCGAGCGACACGGCGGCCACGATTCCAAGCGCCACGATGCCCACCACCCGAAGGATGCTCATATCTCCTCCCTCCCGGTCCGGCTCAACCCTGCGCACTCCGTTTGTGCGTCACGTCACCTCGACGCCCACTGCGCAGACGATAGGAACTATTCCGGCACTTTCCGGCCCGGTCCGATGTTTCACCGGAGACCCGTGATGCGGCCGAAAGGGCCCATACAAGCCGGATGGGCCGAAGCATCGCGCGGATGATCGGCCGGTAGTCACGGGCGTGTCAAGTGTGATCAGGCATGACGCGAAGCGAGGTGGCGCGCCCTGCCCGCCTTCGTTCGGTTGCGGTCGACACCGAACTTCGGCGCGCTACGGGATGGGCCATCTCGCCATAGCTCGCGTGCAATCACGAGCGAGCGGAGGCGGATGGCGCGCCCTGGGGGACTCAAGACTTGCGGTGCCCATTTCCGGGCGCATCAAGCTCGTTGCCTAAGCATGAGCCTAGGCGTAGCTGCAGCCAGTGACGGAGGGGGCCGTTACGAGCTCGACCACGTCGACGATCTCCATGTGGAGCGCGGGCGGGAGATGCGTCTTCGGGCGTCATGATTTCCGCGGTATAGTCCCGGGAAAATCGAGACGTCGATGGCCGCGCCCGAGGATTGGACTGATGATTTGACTGTTCGCGTTGCGCCTTGGCGCACCCTGGACGAACTTGTCGACTACGTCCTGTCGGCCAAGAACGATGGCAATTCATCCATTGCCATTCTTGAAGCATTAAACCTGCGTTTCGGGCTTTCCTTTGATGATGCGCGCCTTGCCGTTGATCGCGCGCGTACCGGTCGGAACAGGGCTGAATATGGCTGGCAAGCGCCGGACCCCATAAAGGACCCAGTGGCGTACCTGGCGTACCAAAAATCTCTGAGGCAGCCGGGATGGAAACAGTTGATGAACAAGCTCGCGCGCTGGATGCGAACGTCTCGCGGCGCGCCTCCCTTTGCCTCCACCCAACCCTCTCGTGCACGGCTGGAGCTCATTCGAGTAGTGTCCGAGTCCGGCCCTACGGCGGCCTGCGGGCACATGGACTCGCACGCCTTTCAGCGCGAAG
>DATCIJ010000218.1:0-47694 GCA_036507855.1 Gemmatimonadaceae bacterium
GTGGACGAACCGATGGTCGGGCTCGATCCCAAGGCGACCCGGACGCTGAAGGACCTGTTTCGTGAGTACGTGCGTCGCGGTCACACGATCATGATGTCGACGCACACGCTGGAGGTGGCGCAGAACCTCTGCGACCGGATCGCGATCATCCGCCGTGGGCGTATCGCTGCCGCGGGCACGATGGACGAGTTGCGGCGAGACGCCGAGTCGGGAACGGAAGGACTGGAGGACATCTTCCTCCGGTTGACTGGCGAGACCGCCGCTCGGGATCTGGTCGAGGTGCTGGATACGTGACGATGCCGAGTCCCGAGGTACTGGGTGCTGACGGGGGGGATCGGCGGCCAGCGAGTCCGATCGGAATGACGCTTGTCGAGCGGCACGCACGTGCCGCGAACAATCGTCAGGCGGCCGGCTCGAATTACACGCCGCATGGTGGGCTTATCGTGCCCGGGGCGGCTCCGGTCACGTTCCTCACGCTGCTGAGTCCCAAGTGGCTCACAGCCCGTGCCAGGACAGTCTCGGCTGAACCTGGCCGCGGCGTCCGGTGGGCCGTGCTCGGCGTCGTGGGAATCGTGTTCTGGGCGGTCGCGTTCGGGCTCCTGTATCGCGTGCTGCGCTATTTCGCCGGGGTCGAGGAGATCGGCGCGTTGCTCGCCGGAAAGCTGCTCGGTCTGCTGCTCCTCTCCTTCTCGGCCATTCTCCTGCTGTCGAACATCATCGCCGCGCTGTCCAGTTTTTTCCTCGCCCGCGACCTCGACCTGCTCGTCTCGTCTCCAGTGGACTGGCTGTCGCTCTATGGCAGCCGGCTCTTCGAGACGGCGCTGCACTCGAGCTGGATGGTGGTGCTGCTGGCGCTGCCCATGCTGACGGCGTACGGCCTGGCCTTCGAGGGGGGCTTCGGCTACGTGCTGGCGGCGCTGGCCGGCTTCCTCCCGTTCCTCATCATCCCGGCGGCGTTAGGCAGCGCCGTGACGCTCGTGCTGGTGAACGTCTTCCCGGCCCGGCGCACCCGCGACATCCTGTCCGTCATCGGCGTGATGGCGGCGGCCGGCCTCGTCGTCCTCTTCCGGCTCATCCGCCCGGAGCAGCTGGCCCGCCCCGAAGGGTTCCGGTCGCTGGTCGAGTTCATCTCCGTCCTCCGCGGGTCCTCGTCGCCATTCCTCCCCAGTGACTGGTTGCAGCGCGTGCTGATGGGATCATTGACGGGCAGCGGTGACCTCCTGCCGCTGTACCTGCTGTGGTCCACGGCCGCCGGATTTGTCGTGCTCGGCGCGCTCCTGCACTGGCGGCTGTACGGGATCGGTTTCACGCGCGCCCAGGAGGGCGCGCAGCGCCTTGCCCGGGAAGGAGCCGGGACGCGGCTGTTGCGGCGATTGCTGAAACCGTTAGGCACGTTGCGCCGCGAGCTGGTCCTCAAGGAGCTGCGGGTCTTCTTCCGCGACTCGACGCAGTGGTCGCAGCTCATTCTGCTGGCCGTCCTGGTGGTCGTCTACGTCGTGAACATCCGGTACCTGCCCCTGAAGGGCGACGGCATGACGTTCTTCATCGTGAATGTCATCCCGTTCCTGAACCTGGCTCTGTCCGGATTTGTGCTGGCCTCGATCGCGGCGCGGTTCCTCTTCCCGGCGGTCAGCCTCGAAGGACGCACGTGGTGGCTGCTCCGCTCCAGCGCGATGTCAATGCGTGACCTGCTCTGGGCCAAGTACTGGACCGGAACACTCCCGCTGCTGGTGCTGGCCGTCGGCATCATCGCTGTGACCAACGTTCTGCTCAAGGTCAGTCCTTTCATGTTCGCGGTGTCCCTCGGTACCATCACCCTGATGACGTTCGCCATCGCCGGCCTGGCCATCGGGTTCGGCACGATGTACCCGCGCTTCGAGTCGGAGAACGCGGCGCAGATCCCCACGTCATTCGGGGGACTCCTCTTCATGATGACGGCCATCGGCCTGATCGGCGCAGTCCTCGTGCTCGAGGCGCGCCCGATCTACGAATGGCTCGGCGCCCAGTCCGCCGGGGAACGTGCCTCCCCGGGAGCACTCATCGCGGGACTGGCCGGCGCGGCAGTCGTTTGCCTGCTGGCCACATTCGTTCCGCTTCGCCTGGCCCAGCGCCGGCTGGACAGTATCGAACGTTAGGCGGCGGGACGGGCTTCAGGTCGTGAGCGACGCGCCGCAATTCGAGCAATAGCGAGCCGCCGGCTCCGGGCGCACACCACAGTTCGGACACCTCGGCCTGGGGGCCTCGCTCCACTTTCGCACCAGTGCCTCGGCCCTCGCCGTCGCATCCGTCGGCTTCGCGTCGGCGGTTGGCAGCGAATCCCCTTCATCCACAGGGGTGCCGGCTTCGATTTCGCCGCGCCATTTCACGAAATCTTCTTCACTCACGCGCCCCATCGCGCGATCCAGCTCCAGCTCAGCCAACTCCTCGGAGGAGATCGACGCGGCGCGTTGAATGACCTTCAGGGAATCCCGCGGCGCTGCGAGACGGACTGATGCCCCACGGCCACGCAACAGTGGCCGCAGGATGAACACAGCGGCGACGACACCGATTGCTGCCGCCACGACCGTTTCGTTCATGTCGTCAGGAGGAAGTCGAGCGAGGTTCGGCCGTTGGTGACGCTGAAAACGCAAGGATTGCCGAGATACCCAGGAGCGTTACTCCCAGCGGCCACAGAAATGGAGCAGGAAGGAAGGTAACCCGAACGCTGGCGACATCGAGCGAGTCGGTCGCCGTCAGGAGGACGCGCATTGTCTGGAAGGCGCCTCGGGTCGACTTCCGCAAGGCGACCGTGCTCTCCAGGTGTTGCCCATCGGGAGCGTGGTATTCACGAACCTCGGGCGTCAACAGATCAGTCCTGCCCCGCGCGTCTCGCGTCTCGATGGCCAGGGCGGTCACGTCGACTCCTTCGGCGTCGAATCGCGAGACACCCTGATTGACCAGCTGCCAGGTTCGACGAAAGGTGTCACCGACTGCGACGGATTCGCCCGGACGGAGAGAAACGGTGGATCGCACGGCAAAGGCATGGGCCGCGAACGAAATGGCCAGGCAGATCGCACCGGCGTGGGCGGCGCGCGTAGCGTACGTCCCGCGCGCACCGATCGCCGCGTCCTGAACTGGCTGAATGCGCAGGAGGATCGACTGGACGCGCCGATGGAGTAGCGCACTTGTCAGGAGCCAGAGCACCAGACCGGACGACGCGCTTCCCAGGACGACGGGATCGCGAGGGCCGATCCCCAACTGGCTTCGCGCCATCTGCTCGCTCACGACAGCGGCCGCGGCAGCCAGCCAGGCGCCGAGTAACACATTCCTCGACGCGCTTCGAGCGATCGCAAGCGCGACCGTCACCACCACGCCGACGATCGCGAGCAGGGCAAACAGCGGAGCGAGTGCGGCGGGCGTCGATTGCACGAACGTCGGGATGATAGTTGTGCCGGCACCAACAGGCGGTGCGAACCAGGCTGAAACGCCAAGTGCCACAAGGGCAATCGCGGACATCAGGCCCACGAAGCGCGGACGGTCAGCGATGCCGGGGGGAGCGCCACCGTGACTGGATAGCGCAGTCCAGATCAGGAGAATCGCGGCGATCGTGAGTGATGCGCCCGGAATCGTTGCCCACTGGACGGCCAGACGAAACCCCGGTCCGATACCGATGGGGACATACGCCGACAGAAATGCACTCGGCGTGGCCGCGCCGAGCAGTCCGCCCGCGATCGCGCTCCACGCAATCACGCTTGCGGCGGCGCCCGCGAGGAGCAGTCCATCGATCAGGGGGGACAAAGGAGCTCGCGGATCGCCCCAGCGTGACGCCACCGTGCCCGTGGCCAGCCCTGTCAGCGCGATGGCCACCCAGATGGCCACGGGCGCCAGGCTCGCGTCAGCGATCCACGTCATGGACCGCCACGCGGCGCTTCCCGATTCACGACGGCGTTACTCGCCGGAGCGCAGCGCCGCGTTCCGCACCTGGGCCATGATGCGTTCGAGGTCGGCTTCCACCCGGGCGCGCTCGTCAGGCGGCCAGGGCCCCGCGTGGGTCCTGAGTTCGCGGATCTGCTGCATCATGTCGTCAATGAGTGCACGGAACAGCGGGTCCCGCCGCCGGTCGCCGACCGGTGCTCCCCGCGGCGCGTCTTCAGCCGGCATAATACGCGTCGATCGCCTTCTGGATCTCTTTCGGAGTCCTTCCCTCGGCCGCCATCCGGGCGGCGATGATCGCCTCGTTCATGCAGACATCGCAATTCGCGGCGTGATCCGTTTCAAAGCACTCGACGAGCGCCCGGTGACCGATGTTCTCCTTGCACCGGCAGTAGCAGTAGATCTCCTCCAGCACGTGCGCGTACTTCTTCGCCGCTTCATAGGCGGTGCGCACTCTCTGATCGGAGAATCCTGCTGGATCCAGCACCTTGTTCACGCCGGCGACATCCGCGGCAACCTGGCTCGAAGGGGCCGTCTGCGTTGCCGATGGCTGAGCAGGCTCGCGTGCCGGTTCGGCGGCCTGGCACCCGATCAGGACAATCGCGGCCAGCAAGAGTGAACGAGGGTGTGCAAGGCGTGACATGATGGCTCCCGGTCGCTGTCAGAGTCTTCTGGCACAAAGCTAAGCGAAATCTGTTGGGAACGGAGTGGCGGACTTGCCGGTTCCCGACTGCGTCCTGGCTTATCCGGCGTCCCTGGCCCAGGACAGCGTCGCGCGGACGGCGCGACGCCAGCCGGCGAGGTTGGCGGCGGCCACATCACCAGGTCCGGACGGCTCGAATCGGGCGAACGTTCTCCCCGCGAGGAATTCGGACGGATTGCTCCAGACTCCCGACGCCAGTCCGGCAAGGCCGCCGGCACCTAACGCGGTCGTCTCCACCACATCAGGGCGTTCGACCGGAAGCGAAAGCTGGTCCGCCTGGAACTGCATGAGCCAGTCATTCGAGGCCGCGCCGCCGTCGACCCGCAGGCGAGCCGGCGCCCCGAGTCCGTGCGTGGTCATCGTGTCCACCACGTCGCGCGTCCCGTACGCCATTGCTTCGAGGGCTGCCCGGGCGAGGTGCGCCTTCGTGGTTCCCCGGGTAAGGCCGACGATGGTCCCGCGGGCGGCCGGTTCCCAGTGCGGCGCGCCCAGACCCACCAGCGCGGGCACGAAGTAGACGCCGTCGTTCGACGCGAGCGACCTTGCCATCGCCTCGGTTTCGCCAGCGCTGCTCACGAGGCCCAGGCCGTCGCGGAGCCATTGCACGGCAGCACCGGCAATGAAGATCGAGGCTTCGAGCGCGTAGGCGGCCTCGCCGCGTGACGCGCAGGCTATCGTCGTGAGCAATCCGCCTCCACCGGCTGGACGCCTCGATCCGGCGTTGAACAGCAGGAACGCCCCGGTGCCGTACGTGTTCTTTCCTTCGCCGGCCTGCCAGCATCCCTGACCGTAGAGCGCCGCCTGTTGATCGCCGGCAACGCCACGAATCGGAACCGGTGATCCGAACCACTCTGGCGCGGCAACGCCAAAATCGCCAGACGACGGACGGACTTCGGGCAGCATCCTCCGCGGAACGCCAAACAGTGCGCCGAGTTCAGCGGACCACTCGAGCCGATCGATGTCGAACAGCATCGTTCGCGAGGCGTTGCTCGGGTCGGTCGCATGCACCGCCCCGTTCGTCAACTTCCAGATCAGCCAGCAGTCGATCGTGCCGGCGAGGACATCCCCGGCAGCGGCGCGGGCCGCCACCGCGCGATCGCGTAGCAGCAGTTCGAGCTTGGTTGCCGAGAAGTAGGGATCGATCACCAGGCCCGTGAGTCGGGCAATGCGTTCGGCCTCAGGCGCCAGCTCGGCGCATCGGCTGGCTGTTCGTCGGTCCTGCCAGACGATGGCGGGTCCGATTGGCTTGCCGGACTTCCGGTCCCAGACAACCACCGTCTCGCGCTGGTTGGTGATTCCGATGGCGCGCGGCGCCGCGTTCGTCCGCGCCAGCGCTTCTCGTCCGGCTTCCACGGTGCGGGCCAGGATTTCATCGGCGTCGTGCTCGACCCAGCCTGGCCGCGGGTAGTGCTGCGTGACCTCGCGATACCCGCGTCCGGCGATCCGCCCGTCCTCGCCGATGACGAGGCAGGTGGAGCCGGTGGTGCCTTGATCTATCGCGAGGACGGTCATGAGCGCAGAGCGCAGAGCGCCAAGCGCTGAGAGGCTGCGAAAGGAAGTCTCATTGCTCTCCGAAAAAGTATGGAGGTGAAACAACTCCTCGATCGGTAATGAACGCGGTGATCAGCTCAGCCGGGGTGACATCAAAGGCTGCGTTGCCGATCGTGGCCGTCTCCGCCGTCACGGAGCGGCCGCCTAACGTCGAGACCTCGCGCGGATCGCGCTCCTCGATCGTGATTCGATCGCCCGATGGCAGGGTCTTGTCGATCGTCGAGGACGGCATCGCGACATAGAACGGTATTCCGTGATGACGCGCCAGCACCGCGAGGCCGTAAGTGCCCATCTTGTTGGCCACGTCGCCGTTGGCCACCACGCGGTCGGCGCCCACGATGCACACGTCCACTCCGCCGGCGCGCATCCGTGACCCCGCCGCGCTGTCGGTGATGACGGTGACAGGAATCCCGGCGCGCGTGAGTTCCCACGCGGTGAGCCGGCTTCCCTGCAGGAGCGGTCTCGTTTCGGTGGCCAGCACGCACACTTTCTTCCCGCGCGACGAGGCCACGTAGATCGGGGCGAGCGCCGTCCCCAGTCCGCCAGTGGCCAGCGCGCCGGCGTTGCAGTGTGTCAGGACGCGGGCGCCGTCCGGCAAGAGGTCGGCACCCGCCTCGCCGATCCTGAGGCACATGGCGCGATCCTCTTCGAGGATGGCGGTGGCCTCCTGCCGCATCGCTTCGAGCATGTCCATGCTTTCGCCCTGCGTCCGGCCGGCGCGATCAAGGACTCGATTGAGGGCCCACGCCAGGTTGACCGCTGTAGTTCGCGTCGCGGCGATGTCGCTCGCGATGTCGCGAGCGCGGGCCAGGAACGCGTCGCGACTCTCGTCCGCGTGGCCAGCCAGCGACACCGCGAGTCCCATCGCGCCGCAGATGCCGATGGCCGGCGCGCCGCGCACCGCGAGCGTCTGGATGGCCTCGCGGACCTCGGCCAGCGTCGTGAGGTCGAGCTCCACGAACTCGTTCGGGAGCCTGCGCTGGTCGATGATTCGTACGGCGCGTTGATTCGCCGCCCAGCGGACCGACTGTATGGGACCGGCATCAGGCATCGGGCATCGGGCATCGGGCATCAGGACAATCGACGGACGGCGCTCAGGACACGAAAGCAGGCGGTGCCGCGCCGCGCTAGATTCGAGGTCATCGAGAATGACCTTCCGCGCGCCGCTGATCGCGCCGCCGTCGCACCGCTCGGTGACTCCCGAATGTCCTACGAGAACCTGCGTCTTTCCGTCGCTGACCGTGTCGGTACGCTCACGGTCGATCGTCCCGACAAGCTCAACGCCCTGAACGCGGCCACGATCGACGAGCTGGATCGCGCGATTGGCGAGCTGGTCGCGTCCCCGGAGGTCGATGGCATCATCGTGACCGGAGCCGGGCGCGCCTTTGTGGCCGGTGCCGACATCGCCGAATTCGCGACGCTGGACGGCGACGGCGCGCGGGGCCTGTCCCGCCGCGGCCAGGAGGTGTTCGCCCGTTTCGAGGCGAGCCCCAAGCCGGTGATCGCGGCGGTCAATGGGTTCGCGTTAGGCGGCGGGTGCGAGCTCGCCATGGCCTGCCACGTTCGCATTGCCGCCGACACCGCACGGCTCGGACAACCAGAGGTGAAACTGGGGTTGATTCCCGGCTACGGCGGCACGCAGCGACTGCCACGGCTGGTCGGTCCCGGTCACGCCGCCCAACTGCTCCTCACTGGTGAGATCATCGACGCGAACGAAGCCGCGCGCATCGGACTGGTGAATCGCGTCGTGCCGGCTGCGGAACTCCAGGTCGTGACCGAGACCCTGTTGAAGCAGATGCTCGCTAATGCTCCCCTCGCCCTGGCGCGCATTCTCGATTTATTGCGACGCGCCGCCGATGTGCCGTCGTCGACAATGTACGACCTGGAGTCTTCGGCGTTCGGGATGCTGGCGGGGACGAAGGACGCCCGCGAGGGCAGGACGGCCTTCCTGGAGAAACGGGCGCCGCGGTTCAGCGGGCACTGACACGGGGCGCGTGATCACTTCCACCGCCGCCGCTGGTGGCACGGTCGAATCCGCGATGACGCCGGTTCCGGTCACACTGCGGCGCCTGACGGCGCGCGACTTCCGGAACCTGGCCGACGTTACGCTCGAGGTCCCTCCCACCGGACTCGCCCTCGTGGGAGACAATGGCCACGGCAAGACCAACCTGCTGGAGGCGATCTACTACCTGCACCTCTTCCGCTCCCTGCGGGGAGCGCGCGAAATCGAGCTGGTGCGCTTTGGCGCGGCGGCGTTTCATGTGGCAGCAGTCGCCGAGGGAACGCGATGGAACCGGATCGGAGCCGGCTTCGAGCGGGAGTCGGGACGGAGGCGGATCCTGCTGGACGGCGTGCCCTGCGAGCGCGTGAGCGACGCGTTAGGCGCGCTTCCCTCGGTCGCCTTCTCGCCCGCGGATGTCGTTCTCGTCGCCGGAGGTCCGGCCGCCCGACGGCGCTGGCTCGACGTCACCCTGGCCTCGACGTCCGCCAGGTACCTGGCGGCGCTGCGCGACTATCGCGCCGCGCTGGCCCAGCGGAATGCGGCCCTTCGCGCTCGATCACGCTCCTCACCGCCCGGAGTCTGGGACGGTGCATTGGCGACGCACGGCGCCAGATTGACGACGGCCAGGGCCGGTTTCCTTGCCTGGGCGCGGCCGCGCATGTCCGGCCTCGGCACCGCGCTTGGTGAACGGGGCACGCTCGATGTGCGCTACCGTACCCGCGAAACGCTTCCCGCGGACGCCTCCGAGGACGAGGTGCGGGACAGCATCGCCACCGCGCTCGCCACTGGACGCGACCACGACATCGAGCGCGGCATGACGCATCACGGACCGCATCGCGACGACATCGACCTGCGCCTCGATGGTGTCGCCCTGCGCCGATTCGGCTCGGCCGGCCAGCAGCGGACGGCCGCCATCGCGCTCCGCACGCTGGAGTGCGCGTGGCATCGCGAACGGGGCGGCTGTGAACCGATCCTTCTCCTCGACGATCCGGTGGCCGAGTTGGACCGGGGTCGCGCGGCGAGAGTGCTCGCGCTGTTGACGTCACAGGCCGCCGGACAGGTCCTGCTGGCGGTGCCGCGCGAGGATGACATCCCGGCGGCGCTGACATCGCTGTCGCGGCGGCGGGTCCGCGAAGGCACCGTGGAGCCGTTCGATGCCTAACGAACGTCCCGAACCGCTGGCCGCCGCCCTGCGGCGGTTCCTCGATCGAAAGGGCCTCGCCAAGCGGGTAGGACAGGCCACCGCGCTCGAAGCCTGGCCGCGCGTCGTGGGGCCCGCGGTGGCCGCGGCCGCACGGCCGCTTTCGGTGACGGCGGACGGCACGCTGATCGTGGCCGTGCGCTCATCAGCCTGGATGAATGAGCTGTCGCTGATGGAGCGCGACCTGCTCGAGGCGCTGAACCGGGAGAACCCCACCGCGCCGCTGTCGCGGATCAGGTGGCAGATTGCCCCCTAAGACATTGAGAGAGTGAAAGTTAGGAGTCACCAGCGAGGTTGATTTCGGAAGCTACTCCCGCTTAATTTCAGCTGTTTGCTGACACGCTGATTCGCCGTTTCTTCGGCCCCTTTTTTGTCGCCCGAATCCCCCAGCCTCATGGCCAGTCCCAACCAGCCGACGCACCAGTACGACGCTGGAAATATTCAGGTCCTCAAGGGCCTCGAAGCAGTGCGAAAGCGCCCCGGTATGTACGTGGGTTCCACGTCGTCGCGCGGTTTGCACCACCTCGTCTACGAAGTCGTGGACAACTCCATCGACGAGGCGCTGGCCGGCTACTGCGATCGGATCCAGGTAACCATCCACTCCGACAATTCAATCACCGTCGAGGATGACGGTCGCGGCATTCCGGTCGACATTCATCCGACCGAGAAGATACCCGGCGTTGAACTCGCCATGACGGTGCTGCACGCCGGCGGAAAGTTCGACAAGGATTCCTACAAGGTGTCGGGCGGACTGCACGGCGTCGGCGTCTCGGTCGTAAACGCGCTGTCCGAAGTGCTCAAGGTCTGGGTGAAGCGCGATGGGAAGGAGCACTACATGGACTTCACGCGCGGCATCACGACCACGAAGCTCAAGGTGCTGGGCAAGGCGGGCGCGAAGGAATCCGGCACGAAGGTCTGGTTCAAGCCCGACGCGCAGATCTTCACCGAGCTGGCGTACGAGTATTCGACGATCGCATCTCGCCTGCGAGAGCTCTCGTTCCTGAACAAGGGTCTGAGCATCACCCTCACCGACGAGCGGCAGGAGCCCGCGCGCACCGAGACGTTCCTTGCGAAGGGCGGCCTCAAGGAGATGGTGCAGTTCCTCAACTCGAAGCTCAAGCCGTTGCATCCCGAGGTGATGTACCTCGAGATCGAGAAGGACGACATCGGCATCGAGCTGGCCCTGCAATACAACGACGGCTACAACGAGAACGTCTTCTCCTTCGTCAACAACATCAACACCCACGAGGGAGGCACGCACCTCACGGGACTCAAGGCGGCGCTGACGCGCACGATCAACAACCACGCCTCGAAGGGAAACTTCCTCAAGAAGGCCGACTTCACGCTCAGTGGCGACGATGTGCGGGAAGGCCTCACCGCCGTGCTGTCCGTCAAGATCCGCGAGCCTCAGTTCGAGGGGCAGACGAAGACGAAGCTCGGCAACTCCGAGGCCGAGAGCGCGGTGAAGACGGTCGTCAACGACTGGCTCGGCGCCTATCTCGACGAGCATCCGCGCACGGCCAACATCGTCATCGAGAAGGCAGTGTCGGCCGCGCGCGCCCGCGAAGCGGCGCGGAAGGCACGCGACCTCACGCGCAAGAAGTCGGCGCTCGACGTCGGCAACCTTCCCGGCAAGCTGGCCGACTGCTCACTCGTCGACCCCGCGTTGTGCGAACTCTACCTCGTCGAGGGCGATTCCGCCGGCGGCTCGGCCAAGCAGGGGCGCAACCGGGAATTCCAGGCCATCCTCCCACTGCGTGGCAAGATCATCAACGTCGAAAAGGCGCGCATCGACAAAGTCCTGTCGAACGAGGAGATCCGGACGATCATCACGGCGATCGGCACTGGCATCAAGGACGAGTTCCAGATCGAGAACGCGCGGTACCACAAGATCATCATCATGACCGACGCCGACGTTGACGGCGCGCACATCCGCACGTTGCTCCTGACGTTCTTCTTCCGGCAGATGCGTGAACTGATCGAGGCAGGGTACATGTACATCGCGCAGCCGCCGCTTTACCGTGTCGCGAAGGGAAAGCACGAGTTCTACGCTTACGACGAAAAGGAACGCGACAGCTACCTGGAACGCCTGGGCAACGGAGAGGGTCGCGGATCGGTCACGCTGCAGCGCTACAAGGGCCTCGGCGAAATGAACCCGCCCCAGCTGTGGTCGACCACGATGGACCCCGAGCGGCGCACGCTGCTGCGGGTCAGCATGGAGGACGCCGTGCAGGCCAACGACGTGTTCCAGACGCTGATGGGAGACGATGTGGAGCCGCGCCGCGCGTTCATCGAGGCGAACGCGAAGTTCGTGAGCAACTTGGACATCTAGGGCAGAGCGCAAGGCGCCAAACGCCAAGCGCAAAGCGCAAAGACCGAAACCCACATCCCTTTGCGCTTTGCGTTTTGCGCTTGGCGCTCACCCCACCCGGCCATGCGACTCGAAGAACTGAAGCTCAGACCTTACGCCAAGCTCGCTGCTCTCGGCGCCCTCGGCGTCTGCGCCGGCTCACTGGGGATCTTCCTCCTCATCGCATTCAATTCGCGACCATCGCCCCTCGGCGGCATGGACCAGACGCAGGCCATCGTGTCCTGGATCTCGCTGGCGGTTCCGTTCGCGCTCATCATCGGCGCGCATCTGGTTTATGCGCGCGTCCTGATGAACTACGCGAAGGAGTAGCGAGTAGCGAAGAGCGAAGAGCAAAGAACGTGAGTGGCCTCCGTGGTCCTCTTCGCTCCTCGCTCTTCGCTCTTTCTAGGGCTGCGCCGCCAGCTCCACCGGAGTATCCGAAGCCTCATACGGCGTCGCGCCTTCGTGCGTCACCCGATGCGAAATGAGCGGTATCGGATAGTCCGCTTCATCGCCGATCACGATGGCGCGCTCGAGCGCGCTCCGGCCCGCCTCGATCCCGGCCGGGTCTCGAGCCATGACGGTGGCCAGCGGCTCGCCTTCGCGCACCAGGTCGCCCGGTCGCGCGGCAATGACGAACCCCACGCTGTGGTCCACAGGGTCGCCGGGCCGCGTTCTTCCGCCGCCGAGCTCAATCACGCCGAACCCGACCTGCCGTGGATCCACCGTCGCCACGAACCCGGGGCGCGGCGCGAAGTACAGTTCGCAGCACGAGGCCTGCGGCAGAAGTGAGGAATCGTCGACAACCGCCGGATCGCCGCCCTGCGCCTCGATGACCTCCCGGAATTTGTCGGCTGCCTTCCCGGAGGAGATCGCCACCTCCATGGCGCGCCGCGCGGCATCCCGCCCCACCGCCAGGCCGCCAAGGACCAGCAGCTCCGCGCCTAACGCGTACGTCACGCGCATCAGATCCGGAGGACCATCCCCGTGGAGCGCATTGATCGCCTCCTCGAGCTCCAGCGCGTTGCCGCAGGCGCGCCCCAGGGGGCGGTCCATCGCCGTCAACAGGGCGACCACCGGCAAACCGTGACTCCGACCCAGGTCGACCATCGTCTGCGCCAGCTCGAGGCCGCGTTCCACCTCGGGCATGAACGCCCCTGAGCCTCGCTTGACGTCCAGCACCAGACCCGTGAGTCCCTCGGCGAACTTCTTGCTCATGATGCTCGCGGCGATCAGCGGAATGCTCTCGACCGTCGCGGTCGAGTCGCGGAGCGCGTAGAGCCGGCGGTCGGCCGGCGCGATCTCCTCGCTTTGCCCAATGAGCGCGCACCCGATCCGGCCGATCTGGGACCTGACCTCTGACAGTGAAAGACGGGTCCGAAATCCCGGAATGGACTCCAGCTTGTCGAGTGTGCCGCCCGTGTGCCCCAGTCCACGTCCGGACATCATGGGAACGGCCGCGCCCAGTGACGCGATCAGTGGCGCGAGAATGAGGGAGACCTTGTCGCCAACGCCGCCGGTGGAGTGCTTGTCGAGCCGCGGCGACTCGATGTGCGACAAATCGAGGGAAGCGCCGCTTCGCAGCATCGTTTCCGTGAGCGCCGCGGTTTCGTCACCGTCGAGGCCACGGAAGTAGACCGCCATGAGCAGCGCCGCCATTTGCGCGTCAGTCACCTCGTCACGGAGGTACGACGCGATCAGCTCACGCCACTCGCCCGGCTCGATCCGGCCGCCGTTGCGCTTCCGTTCAATGAGCTGATAGGCGAGCATTCAGTGGGCTCCCGGGTACCACTGTGTCATGCAACGTGTCGTACGAGACGGGTCCAGGCGACACCTGCGCCAATCTGTCCCCCGCCCACCACTCCGTCGAGCCCGATGCGCCCCCAACGATTTCTCCTGGTCCTTGCCGCCACGATGGCCGCGACGCCGTCACTGGCTCAGAACGCGACGGCACACGTCGCACGCGGCGACAGCGCCTACGCCGTCTTCAATGCCGAAGAAGCACTGGCGCAGTACGAGCACGCGATCGCGATCGACTCGTCGAACGCGGACGCGCTTGGCAAGGCGTCGCGGAGCGCGGTGGACCTGGGTGAGTCACTGGCCGAGGGCCAGCCACAGAAGGAGCTGTTCCGGAAGGGAGAGCGCTACGCGCGGCGCGCCGTCCAGGCGGATTCCACGAGCGCCGAGGCCTGGTTCCACCTGGCGCGGGCACTGGGGCGGACCGCGCTCAGCGTCGGCGTGCGCGATCGCGTCCGGTACGCGGTCGACGTCCGGAAGTACGCGCTGAATGCCCTGGCGGTCAATCCGGAGCACGCCGGCGCGTTGCACGTGTTAGGCATGTGGAATGCCGAGGTGAAACGGCTGAACGGATTCGAGTTGTTCTTCGCCCGCCGGTTCCTTGGCGGTGGAATCATGGGGCAGGCCAACTGGAAGGACGCCGTGAGCTACCTGGAACGCGCGGTCGCAGTCGACCCTGATCGACTCGTCCATCGGCTCGACCTGGCCGGGATCTATTCCGACGTCGGAGAAAAGGAGAAGGCGCGCACCAGCCTCGAATCTGTCATCGCGGCGACGACGCGCACCGACTTCAACGATGCCCTGTACAAACGGCAGGCCGAGGAGCGGTTGAAGCGGATTCGCTAGGCACGATTGCCTGAATGTGCGGCCCGATGGACTGGGCCAGAGGCACGAGTCGCCGTTCCAGCGTGTCCCCGCGCACAAGTATGACCCGATGCGCGGCGAGGGCGTCCCAGATATGAGGACTCCCCCCGCACGGCCTTCGCCGCGCCTATGACATCGATCGCCCGCTCGTCACTCTCCCCCAGCCACACCGCCGTCGGCGACGTTTCTGACGTCGCGACACTTCGCGCGCGCGTGGAGGAGCTTACGCGCGAGCGCGACCAGCTGGCGGCCGCGGTCGACATCCTGCAGGAGGTCAGTTCGTCGCTGCACTTCACGGAGATCCTGCAGCGAATCGCCAAGCGTCTTGGTGACCTGTTTGGATTGGATCGCTGCTCGATCTACCTGGCCGGCGACGCCGTCGAGGAAGTGCGCATGGTGGCGACCTTCGAGAATCCCGAACTGGGGAATCTGGTGGTCGATCTGGGACGGTACCCTGAACTCAAGCGCGCCTTCGAGTCGGGACAGACGGTTTTCATCCCAGAAGCGACGCGGGAACCGTCGCTGGAGCGGGTCTGGGAGACGCTGGGCGACCGTTCGGTGCGGTCGATCGTCGTCGTGCCGGTTCGCTGGCGCACGAATGTCATTGGCGCGGTCTTCCTGCGCACCGAGCGGGGATCGACGCCGTTTTCCGAGAGCGACATCCGGTTCTGCGAGATGATCGCGTCACTCACGGCGAAGGCGTTGCGGAACGCGCACCGCTTCGGCTCCCTGAAGCGCGCCAACTCGGAGCAGGTCGAGCGGGACCGGCGCGCCGCGCTTGAACGAATCGCACTGATCGCGTTCCTGCGTCGCCTGCTCGAGCGCTACGCCACGAGCGCCGAACATCTCTGGGCCGAGACGCTGCTGGCGCGGGCGAGCGATGAAGAGCTCGACCGACTCACCTCTGTCGCGATGCAGGTCATCACCGAGGAAGCGAGAGGATAGCAGGAGTCTGGTGCAGCCAGAAACCAGCTGAGTTGTAGTGGGTGCCCTGGCACCCACCACTGACAACTCAGCGGTCTTTCTGGGGCTGGATGCCATCACGTCTTGCGCCTAAAGTCCCGGGATCATGGCTCCTGACCCCGCTCGCCGGGCATCACAGCTCCGAAAACAGCTTGATGCCGCTTCGTACGAGTACTACGTGCTCGACCGGCCGTCGATGCCCGATGCCGAATACGACCGCCTGTTCCGCGAGCTGCAGGCTCTCGAGCGCGAGCATCCTGAACTCCACACCCCGGACTCCCCGACGCTGCGGGTCGGCGCCACTCCGCTGAGCGCATTCCCGAAGCACACGCATGGCGTCCCGATGCTGTCGCTGGCCAACGCGTTCGACGACGAGGAACTGAGGGCCTGGGAAGATCGCATCGTTCGTATCGCCGGAGAGGAAGTGCGGCGCGAGGGCTACTCGGCGGAACTCAAGATCGACGGCGCCGCGGTCAGTCTCACCTATGTTGACGGCATCCTCGTCACCGGCGCGACACGCGGCAACGGACACGTTGGCGAGGATGTCACGCCGAACATCAGGACCGTGCGCGACGTTCCGCTCAGGTTGCGCGGTCGGAAGCTTCCGCCGCGCATCGAGGTCCGCGGCGAGATCTACTACCCGTTCGACCTGTTCGAGCGCATGAACGAAGAGCTGGTGCAGAAGGGGGAGCGTGTCTTCGCGAACCCGCGCAATGCCGCGTCGGGATCACTGCGATTGCTCGACTCCAGGGTCTCGGCCACGAGGCCGCTGCGCTTCTACGGGTATGGGATCGTCGTCGGCGACGGCGAGGACCGGCCGTGCCGGCTGCAGTCGGAAGTGCTCGACCTGCTCGCAGAGTGGGGAGTCCCTGTTGCACCACACCGGCGGCATTGCAGGACGCTCGAAAAAGTCATGGACTGGGCACACAAGGTGGAGCATGAATTCCGCGCCGGGCTGAACTTCGCCATCGACGGCGGCGTGGTGAAGGTGAACGAGATTGCCCTTCAGGAGGACCTTGGCGTCATCGGAGGCCGCGAGCCGCGCTGGGCGATCGCGCGCAAGTTTGCCCCCGACATCGCCGAGACGAAGCTCCTGGAAATTCGAGTGAACGTGGGCCGCACCGGCGCCCTGAATCCGTACGCGGTGCTCGAGCCGGTGGAGATCGGCGGCACGACGGTGACCTACGCCACGCTGCATAACGAGGACCTCATCTTCCGCAAGGACCTGAGGATCGGCGACCGCGTGCAGGTCAAGCGGGCGGGCGAGGTCATCCCGCAGCTCATCGGCCCGGTCCCGGAGCGTCGGACCGGGCACGAGCGGAAGTGGCGGATGCCGGCGAAGTGCCCCGTCTGCGGAACGCCAGTGGTGCGCGACGAAGGCGAGGCCATGCACTTCTGCCCGAACGCCGCCTGTCCGGGGCGGGGCCTGGAAGCCATTCGGCATTTCGCGTCCAAGGGGGCCATGGACATCCGCGGACTGGGCGACTCACGCGTCGCCCAACTCGTGGACGCCGGCCTGGTGCGGGACGTGGCGGATCTCTACGACCTGACCCCCGGGCAGTTGATGAAGCTCGAGGGATTCGCCAAAAAGAGCGCCGAGCAGCTGGTGGCCTCCATCGCCGCCTCACGGGCGCGGCCGCTGTCGCGCCTGTTATTCGGCCTGGGGATTCGGCACGTCGGGGCGACCGCCGCCGAGCTGCTGGCCCGCGAATTCCGCACGATGGACGCACTGCGTTCCGCGTCCGAGGAACGCGTCGGATCGGTCCACGGCATTGGAGACGTCATTGCGAAGTCGGTCACTGATTATTTTCGTGATCGTACCAGCGCGCGGCTGGTGGACCGGCTGAGCGTGAGGAAGCTCACATTTGAGGAGCCTGCGGCGGCCGCCTCCGACGGTGCCCTGCGCGGGCTGGCGGTCGTCATTACGGGGACACTCCCGACGTTGAGCCGGCAGCAGGCGACGGCTTTGATCGAGCAGTCCGGCGGGCGTGTAACCGACAGCGTGTCGAAGAAGACGAGCTTCGTGCTGGCCGGCGATTCTCCAGGAAGCAAGCTTGAGAAAGCCCGGAGCCTGGGTGTGGAAATCATCGATGAAGCGGAATTGAAGCGGCGCCTCAAGTAACGGGGACTGACATGGTCGTGATTACGGAACGCCGGGACATGCTGACAGTGACGCGAGCATCACTGCTCTCCTTGCGTGCCGCGCTGCTTCGGAGCGGCGACACGCAGGCCGCGGTCACTCTGCAGGAAGCCGGTTATGCCGGTGGTCCCACGCTCTTCGAGTCGTTCCGCCAGTGGCTGGCCGAGCGGACGCACGTGGGGGTGGAGGATCTCGATGTCGACGCGTTTCAGCATCGCGCGTCGGAGTACTTCAGTGAGACCGGATGGGGCACCCTGAACGTCGGCACCATCGACGACATCGTCGCGACGCTCGATTCGCCCGACTGGGGAGAATGCGATCCGAACCTGGGCGCCCAGCAACCGTCCTGCCATCTGACCACGGGCATGTTTGCCGACCTGTTCGGCCGGCTGGCCGGTGCGCCAGTGGCCGTGCTCGAAGTCGAATGTCGCTCAGCGGGTCAGGAGCGCTGCCGTTTTCTCGTGGGCAGCCCGGACGTCATGGACGCCGTCTACGAGGAGATGGGGCACGGGAAGGACTACGAGGCAGCGGTCAGAACTCAGAGTTCCAGCTCGTAGCCCCCTGGCGCAACCGAACCCGTCTCTGGATCTCAGGACTCGGGGTTGTATTTCGGGTTCGGCACCAGCTCGCCTTCGACCAGAATCTCCCGATCCCACGGTAGCACGATGACGCTCTCGGTCTCGAGCCCGAAGAAGTCGGGCTCGTAGGGGCCCGTGCGGAACGACACCGCCGTCCGCACTTCGCGCGCCCCGGCGTTCACCATCGCGGCGACCGCCAGACGCAGCGTGTCGCCGCTTTCGCACGTCTCGTCCACGATCAATACGCGACGACCACCCACCTCCTGGGGCGCCGCGCCCAGCACCGTCGGGGTCTGGCGCACCGTGGAATGGTCCACGCGCCGCGAGATGAGGATCGAACGGAAATCACGATCGAGAATCGCGGCGATCACCGCGCCTGGAATGACGCCGGCAGTCGCGATGCCCACGACGAGTTCGGGGTCGTAGGCGCGCGCCACCTTGAGCGCTAACGCTCGCGACAGTTCACCGAAAAGCGGCCACTCGACCTGAAAAACGCCCTTGGTCGGATCGGCCTCGTACTGGCGTGCCATGGGAAATCAGTGGTTGGTCGCGGAGGATTGGCCCTCGCAAGGTATCGCGTGCCGCAATGTGCCGCGAGCAGCGTGCATCCCCTTTGCGCTTTGCGCTTTGCGCCCGTTAGTTTCGAACCGTTCGCGTCCGGGTACACGCCGTGTCCTCGGGCTCCGGCCTTGCCCCGCGCCTCAACGTCGCCTCGAGAGAATGTCCTGGTTGAGCCGCCTTTTCGGCGGCAGGTCCGACAGCGAATTGAAGCCGCAGCGCCTCGATTACCTCAACGAGGCGCTGGCGCTGGAGCGGTCCGGGGACTTTGACGCTGCGATCACTTCGTATCGGCTTGCACTTCGCGCCAAGCCGGACGACACGAAAGTGCTCCAGAATCTCGCCATCGCACTGACGCGGGTAAACCGCTTCGAGGAAGCGATCAAGTGTTATCGCCAGGCTCTCAGCCTCAAACCGACCTTGTCCGGACCGCACTATGGGCTCGCCTTCCTGCATGTGCGGCGAGGGGAGCGCGACGCGGCAATCGAACACCTGGAGGCGTTTCTCGCGGCCCCGCCGTCCAGCGGCGAGCCCGACCGCTGGATTGAGCACGCGCGTGAAACGCTGGTCTCGCTGAAAGCGCGGGACGGCGCCGAACTCCGGACCAGGGACCTCCCGACTCCCCCTTCGACGCCTGAGCAGTAGCGTGGGGCGCGTCCTCGCGATCGTGAGCCAGAAGGGTGGCGTCGGGAAGACGACCACGGCGGTGAACCTGGCGGCCGCGTTCGCGCGCCGGGGACTCAAGACCCTGCTGGTCGACATGGATCCCCAGGGCGCCGTCCGCTACGGCGCGGGCCTTCGGCGCGGACATGCCGCCTACGGATTCGCCGACTACCTGTCGGGAACACGGTCGCTTCGTGAGGTACTTCTGCCGACCTCCCTGCCCTGGCTGCGCGTCATCCTGGCCGGCAGCGTCACCGATGAACCAGACCACACCCGCTACATAAACCTCGTTTCCAGTACCGATGTGGTGCACCAGCTCCTGACGATTGCTCGCGAACGCTGCGACGTCGTCGTCGTTGACACGCCACCAGGGCTCGGGCCGGTCGTGCAGCGAGTGCTCCAGTCGAGCGATCGCTGCCTCGTCCCCCTCCAGAGTGAACCACTCGCCCTGCAGACAACGCCGCAGATCCTCCGGGGTATCCAGGAGATCATCGCCACCAACGAGGGACTGACGTTGGACGGGATTCTCCTGACCATGCACGATCCTGCGAACCCTGCCTCGGAACGAATCGCCCAGTACGTGCGATCGCATCTGCCGAGGAACATGCTGTTCGACCTGTCCATTCCGCGCACCGTGGCGGCAGTGGACGCATTCGCTGCCGGCCAGCCCGTCGTCCTCCGCACCCCGTCCGACGCCGCTGCCCAGGCTTACGTCAATCTGGCCACCATCCTGGCTGAGCGACTCCGTTGAAACACCGGTGGGGCGGCGCGATCGTCGCCGCGACAATGGTCGCCGCGGCGTGCATCGATCTCTCGACAGACGTCGACGAGATCGTGGCCATCGAATTCGTGGACCTGCCGTGGCCGTCGGTCGTGGCTGGTGACACGCTGCGCGACGCGACCGGCGCCGTGGCACCTCTCGTGGCGCGGCTGTTCGACGGCGGTGGCGACGTGGTGAGTGGCCCGGTCGAGTTCCTCACTCAGCAGACTTCGGTTCACGTCGTTGGCGGAGACCGGCTCGTCGCGGATGATACAGCGACCGGACAGGCCGGCATTTTTGCCTCGACCACTGGAGTCCAGAGCATCGTCAGGCAGGTCGAAATCGTGGCCGCGCCTGACTCGGTTGCGACTGACGGAACGGTCGTGCCACTCGACTGGGTCGTTCCCGACGATCCGCAACTGAACGTGTCGCAGCCACTCGGCGTGCGCGTGCTCTCGGCGGCCGCCACGGGAGTCAGGGCCTGGGTCGTCACGTTCCAGCTCGAAGCAGGCGGCCGGGTGATTCCCCCCTCGGATACCACACAGGTATTCCTTGTCGCGGACAACGGACGACCATCGTACGCCGACACGACGGATCTCGCGGGCAAGGCATCGCGCAGACTCCGGCTTCGAATTGCGCCCGGCCTCGTTCCACCCGACTCGGCCGTAATCACTGTGAGTGCAGCCCATCGAGGGGCGGCTCTTGCCGGCTCACCAGTGCGACTGGTTCTTCCGTTGCGCCCGGGCTGACGCGAACATATCGAGGGACCCATTCAGGGAGGCAGGTTGTCGATGTATGCACGCGGTGAGGGTGACCGTCCGCCGCCGGGAACGTTGAACCACCTGTTCTTCACCGCGTCGCGCAAGTGGAACAAGCCCGACGCCATGCAGGTGCGCGTCGACGGGAAGTGGCAGCCGATCTCTCATGCGACGATCGTCGAGCGCGTACGACGGATTGCGCTGGGACTCGGAACGATTGGCGTCGCGCGGGGCGATCGAGTGGCCATCCTTTCGGAGAACCGCCCCGAGTGGGCGTTGGCTGACTACGCATGCCTGACGGCGGGGTTTGCGGATGTGCCGGTCTACGGAACACTACCCGCCGAGCAGATCCAGTATCTGCTCGAAGACAGCGGCGCCGTCGCGATCTTCGTCTCGAATGAAGCCCAGGCCGCAAAGGTGGCGAGCATCCGGTCCCGCTGCCCGCGGGTGCGCCACGTCATTGCGTTCGATGAAGCAGCGCGGCACGATGCGAACCTCACGCTCCGGGATCTCGAGGCAAAGGGAGCCGCGCTGGACACTGTGGAGCGCGCGGCGGACTACGAACGCGCAGCGATGGACGTCGGACCCGACGATCTCGCGACGATCATTTACACGTCAGGCACCACCGGCGCGCCGAAGGGCGTGATGCTGTCTCATGACAACATCCACTCGAACGTCGAGGCGACGCGGCGTGTAGTACCCATTGAGAATGACGTGGCACTCTCGTTCCTCCCGCTGAGCCACATCTTCGAGCGGATGGGCGACTACTGGTTCTTTGCCACGGGAACGACGATTTCATATGTGGAGAGTTTTGATTTCGTTCCGCTGGCCATGCAGGAGGTTCGGCCCAGCGTTGCTCTCTCCGTACCGCGCCTGTACGAGAAGATGTACGCGCGCGTGCTGGAGAACGCGCTGGCCGGCGGAGCGATCAGGAAGCGCATCTTCTTCTGGGCGCGCGCCGTCGCCGATCGCTGGGCGAACGAGAAGCTGGCCGGCCGCGAGCCGGGTGCGCTGCTCGGGGCCCAATACGACCTCGCGCAGCGCCTGGTCTTCTCCAAGCTCAAGGCCAGGACCGGCGGTCGCATGCGGTTTTTCGTGTCCGGCGGCGCGCCGCTCGCCACCGAGATCAACAAGTTCTTCTTCGCGGCCGGACTGACAATTCTCGAGGGCTACGGGCTCACCGAGACCTCACCGGTCATCGGCGTCAACACGCCAGCAAACTTCCGTATCGGCACGATCGGGAAGCCGATCGACGGCGTGGAGGTGAAGATCGCTCCGGATGGCGAGATCCTGACGCGCGGGCCACACGTCATGAAGGGGTACTACAACAAGCCGGATGCCACGAGCGAAGCGATCGATCCCGACGGGTGGTTCCACACCGGCGACATCGGCGTGATCGAGGACGGGTTCATTCGCATCACGGATCGGAAGAAGGACATCATCGTGACGGCCGGCGGGAAGAACATAGCGCCGCAGCCGATCGAGAACATGGTGAAGACGAACAAGTACGTGTCGCAGGCCGTGATGATCGGCGATCGGCGGAAGTTCCCGGTGTTGCTCGTCGTGCCGAATTTCGAGCAGCTCGAGAAGTGGGCGAAGCTGAAGAACATCATCTGGACCGACCGGTCGCAGCTCCTCGCGATGCCGACGATTCACGCCAAGATGGACAAGGAGGTGCGAACAAGGCTCGTTGGCCTTGCGCCTTTCGAGATGCCCAAGAAGATCGCGCTGCTGGGCCAGGACTTCACCGTCGAGAGCGGGGAGCTCACCCCAACGCTCAAGGTGAAGCGCCGCGTGATCGAGAAGGACTATAAGTCACTGATCGATTCACTCTACGACGCCACGGACCCGGCCCTGGTCAGCGTGCGAGAGTAGGCGCGTCAGGACGTGACGGAAACGAAGAGCCTGGGCCGTTCCGGCCCGGGCTCTTCGTCTCTCGTCCCGAAGAATCAGTCTGCTGTTCGAGCTGGGCTTCGCGATCAGTTATCGTCGCAGTGCGGCCACCCCGTAAACGTCCCTTCGTTGAAGGCGCTGAGCGTGTCGATCAAGGAGCTCATCTCCGTCTGGCTCAGGGTCGTCGTGATGTTCAGGCCCGTGCCACCGGTGCCGTTCTGCGCGGCGTCAATGGCAGCGTCGACCGCCGCCGGACCGTCGTCCTCGTTGGCATCGCCGCCGAGGTTGTTCAGGGCCGCCAGGAGCTGCTGATAGAGGTTGAGCAGCGTGTTGTTGCCACCGAAGGTCACGTTGCCGGGCTTGCCCGGCGTAGCGTTAAAGATGGCCTGCGCCTGCGCTATTGTCCGGCCATCGACGGCGATCACGGTGCTGGAGCCGTTGTTCCGATACCAGCCTTTGGTGTAGGTGCAACCGGTCGGCGGCGTGAAGGTGTTCGTGAAGGTCACACTGCGAGACATGTCACTGTTGATGTACATGGTGGCAGTGCGGGTCGCCTCGCTCTCCGTGTCAGCGAGCTGCGCGTTGCTGTAGCCGCCCTCGCCGTCACCCTGTGTGTCCGTAGCGTTGTAAATGCCGGCGAAGAGGTACTGGGTCACGTCGATATTGGTCAGCGCCCAATTGGTCTGATCCGCATCTTCTGTCACCACGACCGCCTCCTGGCCGCCTGCAAGCGAAGTCGGGGAGCTGAAGGGCAGAGTTACGCAGGCCGGTACGTTCGCGCTCGTTACCACGATGTCGACGTGCACGGGCGCACCGCCGTCGTACGACCACGAGAATCCGAACGTACCCGTGGCATTTGCCAGTTTGCACACTTGCACCCTGCCGGCAAGGACCGGGAGAGGCGGAGTTCCGTCGTTGTCCTCAATGATGGCCCGCGTGACTCCGCTCAGCATCTGAACGCCGCTGGGCGCGGTTGCGGGGTCGGCACAAGCCATCGCAAACGCGGCGATGGCCACCGCCAGAGAGCTCAGTTTCTTCGTCGTCATCTTCATCCCCTCACGAGAGTTTGTGTTCGCCTGAATCACCAAACGTGGAAGCCTTCGCGAGCCAGTTAAAGGCGGCGAAGCAAAAAGCATCAAGGCTCTAAATGGCTGTCTCCTTGACGGCTATGCAAGGTCATGGCAGGTAATGTGCCGTTCGCGCAACAACCCCCGATGTCATCTTCAGGACGCAACTTATGTGCGGTCTTCGACGACGAGACCGTAGCGACCTTAGGAGCGTCTAATGCGTATCTTATTGCCAGGCTTCACGATCCGTGGATAGTGCTCCAAATGCTGAGATTGGATGGCACATGCGCTCGCTCACAACCACAGTCCAGTGACCCTGAATCGCTGTCCCGGTGCGTAACGACATCGACTTGTGGCGTGATGTTGAGGCCCCAGTGCAACAAGACCGGCGAACTCAGCTGGCGGGTTCAGATGGCGATCCACTTCGAGGTTCCCTGGCTATCGCGGGACTGCGCGTTGAGGGACAACCAGTGAAGTAAGTCGCTCGACCTGTCCGACCCATTCTCGACGGTCCCGCGCCAAAATGCGCACGTTCTCCGGTACGGGTGAATGCGTCGGCGCCACGATGCGGCCGCCGTCACGAATGCAGCGGATCACGTCTCCAAGGAAGGCTGGATTGGAGCCGGAATCATCGATCGCCGCCGCCCGCAGCGCGCCACTCATCAGTGGCACACGATTGTGAAGTCTGAGCCGAACGGCCCCTGGCGGTGAGCCGTCGGGCGCATCGACCAGCAGACAGGTAACGTCGACGACGTTGAGAAGACCCTCGGCGAGCGACGCATAGCGGCCGGTGAGAAGGACGAGCCCACCGGGCTCACTCAACCCGAGTTGAGCAGCGAGTCGAATCGCGTCTGATTCGTCTTCGTCACTTTCAACCTCCGCGGGAAGCCCGGCTCCCCCCGCGAAATCCACGACGCCGTCGCGGATAGGATACCGGACGTGACACCGCGGACAGCCCAGCACACCGCTCGATACGCGTGATCCTTCCCAGGATTCCACGGAAAGCACGAGCGACGTCTCCTCATGCTCGGCGGGACACCGGAGCGAATCAACGAGCGATAGCTGCACGAGACTACGTCGCGTTCACGACCGGCTCAGCCTGAGCTCGTCGATGTTGGTTTCGTCGCCGCGCGTCAACACAAACAGCACGGCTTCGGCAACCGCCTCGGGTCGAAGCATCATGGCGCGTGGCGTAAACCCCGGACGATGATCGGGATCGATCGCATCCCATATCGCCGTGTCCACCGGTCCGGGTGAAACGAGGGAAACGCGCACGCCGCTTCCTCGAAGTTCTTCCCGCATGACTTCGTGGACCGCACGGGCGCCGAACTTGCCAGCCGCGTACGCGACGTTCTCAGCGAAAGCCTTTCGATCGGCGATGGACCCGATCGTGACCACGTGCCCCGCGCCGCGAGCGCGCATTCCCGCCACCAGCGGCTGTGCGAACCGATATGCGCCCAGGAGATTCACCTGCAACGCGGCGTCGAATTCATCAGCGGGCGTCTTTTCAATCGACGCCAGGGGGAACACACCCGCGGCCTGCACCAATGCCCCAGGCGGACCGCCGCAGGCTTCGGTAACCGCCGCGACGGCGCGATCGATCTCATCGCGTTTGGAGAGGTCGCAGGCAACGGCCACGGCTGCGTATCCCAGCGACGCCACCGCCGAATCGAGGCGCTGGCCCGCTCGTGAGACGCATATGATTCGTCCTCCCGCGGACGCGAGCATGCGAGCGGTGGCGAGTCCAATGCCCCGCGACGCACCGGTAACGACGACCGTGCGCCCTTCGAGCGGGCGGTCGTCCGTCGTCACGACGATTCCCCTCCCTCGCGCGCAGTCAACCTGCCGTGGAATCGCTTACTCGCCAGCATACTCCACGCGGTTGTTCTCGCTCTCCCACAGGCGGATGAGCACGAGCTTGGCGGGCGCGATGGCATGCTCGAGAATCCGCCAGATCCCGACGGCCAGGTTCTCGGTCGTCGGGATGACGTCGCGCATGAAATCGACGTCGAGGTTGAGGTTCTTGTGATCGACCTTCTCGATGATGTCTCGTACCACGACGTCCTTGAGTCGAGCGAGGTCGATGACGTAACCGGTCTTCGCCTCGACCGGACCGCGCACCGAAACCTCGAGGACGTAGTTGTGGCCGTGCCAGTTCGGATTGTTGCATTTGCCGAAGAGGCGCGCGTTCTCGAGGTCACTGAGTGCCGGGTTGTGGACCCGGTGGGCGGCGTTGAAGGTCAGCCGGCGGGTGACGGTGACGGTAGGCATGAGATGGGAGTTCGAGCCCGGAGCTCAGAGTATACTGCATTTGACCATCTCACATCCCGCATCCGCCGCCGCCAACCCCGCAAAAGACGAAGGGGCCCCGTCAGGAGCCCCCTCGCGCAGTTGGAACGAAGAGTGTTTTTTGAAGCCCAAACGGTAGGTGTAAGGCCCTCACCATGCTTCCGCCTTCCCCGCACTGGGGCATGACGTCGACACAGAGTGTCGGGTCCCCTCGCTGGACTTGTTGGCTCAAAAATCGGTCTCTTCGCCCCTGTTTCTGTAGTCGACGCCAATGTACGGGCGCGCACATGCCCGGTCAAATAGGATTACTCCCTATGGATATCGGATTACTTGCCGCGATCGTGATGCTGTTGCTCTGGGTCGCGGGAGTGTTCTTCCTCGACGCGCCAGGATGGATCAACCTCCTGCTGAGCGTTGGAGTGTTCCTGCTGGTCTGGCGCATTGTTGCTCGTAAAGGAGTGACGAAGTAACTGGAAACTGGAAACTGGAGACTGAAAACAGGAAACAGGGGCGGAAAGGCGTCTGTATGGTGGCGACTGATGACGCCCTTGGCGCGAGCTTTCGAGTTCTCAGACTCTTGGCCTCGACAGCAAGCCTGATTGACTTCCGCCAGACAATGAGGTCTCGATAACTCTGGACCTTCGGAAGACTGCGGCCGGTCGTCACGTGACGACAGTAACGCACCAGTCGGCAATCCTGTCATCATTCTAACGCAGCCAGTGTCTTTTCCCCGCACTACTCGGGGAATGACGGCGGCTCCTTCGGTTCCTGTTTCCTGTTTTCTATATCTCCCAGTTGGAGTAGATGACGCCGTTGGCGGCGATGGGCTCAGGATGAGCAGCTTCCGCCATCCTCAGATCCGTCCATCGCACACGCCCGCCCAGCGCCACCAGGCGTCGATAGGCGCCCGGATAATCGCCCTGAGCGCGAATCGCGAGACGCTTCGTTCCGGTGCGCCGCGCCGCGATGGACAGCAACCGCACCAGCTCATCGAGATCCTCCTCGCGTTCGACCACGAGCTTCAGCACCCGCAACTCTTCGCGAGCCCGGCCCTCGACGAGCGGCACCGAATGAAAGAGCGCGAAGCCACGGACACGGCCACCTTCCTCGAGCAACACGGTATCACCGAGCCCGAGTTCGCTCGTGAGTCTGATTTCACGCGTATAGTCGTAACCCGGGATCCGCGCCGTGGTCACCGACCGACAGGCCGCCACAAGGTCATCTCGTGACGACGCAGGCATCCGCGACAAGAGCGAAACCGGCGCGTCGGAGCGGGCGGCATCCAGCGTGACGGTGATGGTGAGCCGCGCCGGCACGAATCCCAGTGCCGAATAGAAGCCGATGTTGTCCATCGTGCGCGGCATCGTCTCCAGTCCGATCACCGCTGTCCGGTGCGCCGAGAGCCAGTCTATTCCGGCGCGCACTACTGCCTTTCCCAGGCCGATGCCTTGCCACTCCGGGTGGACCGCGAGCGGACCCATCCACCCCTCCGTGCCCGACGCGTGCGCGATGTTGAACGCGACCATGTCGCCAAACTCGTTGCGCCAGACCAGGGCGCCGCCATTGGCATCGTCCATCGCATACCGCCAGATCACGGGATTCAACTGGGGCACGCGGACGCCCGTCATGCCGTCCTTCCGGTACCGCTCCGTGAAGGCGTCGCTGAAAACCCGGTTCAGCTCCGTGATGTCGGCATGCTCCGCCTGCTGGGGACCGATCGCGTCAACGGTGCGCTTGGGAGGACGGGCGAGCGTCATAATCCCGCTCCAGCGGAGAGCACCTCTGGGCGCAGGTCGTCGTAGTCCGGAATGACATCAAGATCTTCCATTCGAACAACAGAATTGCCGGTTCGATCATCGAGATACACTCCGATCCGGTGGTCCATGTCGTCGCGAGTGCCTTCGATGTGTGTCAGAAGAATGATCTGTTCGAAACGGTCCAGCAGGCGCCGCAACAAGCCCACAACTCGCAAGCGCTTGTCCGCGTCAAGCGAACCAAAGACCTCGTCCAGAACGAGCAGGGAGAACGTCTGTCCAGACCGCTCGGCGATCATGGCGGATATTGCGAGTCGCACAACAAGGTTGAGCAGGTCATCTTCTCCACCTGAGATGACGGGTTTGGGAATACCAGCTTCCTTGACGACGATGTTGTATTCGTCGTCAATCTCCAATTCGTCGTAGCGGCCATCGGTCAATTCCGAGAGGAAATCGCTTGCCCGTTCGGATAGGTCTGGACGAAGCTGCAAGTTCAGATCGGTCCGCAGGTCGCCAAACGCCCTGTCGAGCTCATCGTGAAGCCGCCGCTCAGCCTCGAGCTTTGCGTGCAGATCGCGAGCACGCTCCAGTTCCTGACGGGCGCGTTCTGCTGTAGCCACCGCCTCGGCCGCTCGGGCTTCATCCGATGTCGCCGCCTGCAACTCGAGTTCGGCGAGCCGCATGGCGGTCACCGCCTCTTCGTACTGCTGACGCTTTCGCTGCAGGTCATCTTCGGAGAAGTGGGTTTCCTCGTAGCGAGCCGATAGCGCAGCGACGCGATCGCGCGCGTCGGTGAGCTGGCCGGACACTTTCTCATGCTCCTCGCGAAGCGCCGCTTCACGATCGACACGGGAACTCAGGCGCGCTGCCTGCTCGTTGAGCGGCCCCAGTCGCTCGAGCTCCCGCTCGAGTTCAGCATGGCGTCGCTGATCGAAGCCCGAGGGAATCCCGCGCAGCTCGTTGGCCAGCTGGTCGTGGCGTTGCTCCTTCACCGAGACCTCGCGGCCCAGCAAGACGAGTTCCTGAGCTGCCGACTGGGCGCGCGCCATTGCGCGCTCGAGTTCGTTGACCTCCTGGCTCATCGCCTTGCGCTGCTCCTCGAGCTGCCTGAACTCACCCAGCATTCCCTCCATCTGCTCCAACCGCGTCGCGAAGTACCTCCCGTCCACGGCGATCGTCTCGAGCTGTTCCTCCAGCCCATCGTACACGGAGCGAAAATGATCGCCCAGCACCCGCTGGCAGGTTGGGCAGATGCCGTCCTCCCCGAGCTCCACGATCCGGTCGCGCTGGGTCTTCACGTCCTGGTACTGGACCCGTAGCGCGTCGCGTCTCGTGACTGCTTCCTGCTGATCGCGTACCCACTCGGTCCGGCGTGCCTCGAGCGACGTGGTCGCTGCCTCGAGCGCGGCGGTCCGCGCCTTGAGTTGCGTCGCGTATTCGTCCTGCGACTCGGCCGTCGCCGCCAGCGTCGCCTGCCGCGCCCGAACCGTACTGAGCTCTTCGGAGAGCGCGCGGAGGGATTCCGCGAGCGTGCGTCGGCGTCCTTCCTCGCGGGCCAGCGTATCCAGCATGCGATACTCGTCCATCACTTCGCTGAGTGGCGCGAGCTGCGTCGCAATGGACTCGAGTTCCGCCCGGGCCTGGGCCACGGCATCGAGCTCACGCGTCAATCGTTCGCTCTCGCGCACCAGTCCGTCGGCGGCATGCTGCGCCAGCCGCAGGTCCGAGACCAGTTGCTGGAGCGCTTCGCGGGCGCGCTGCGCCGCCTCCCATTGGGGCGCGAGGACTGCCAGCGCCGACTCCGCGCCCTTCTGCGCCTTGACCGCCACGGAACGGCGGCGCTCAGCCTCCTTTCGGCGAACTGAGGACTCCTTCAGCATGGACTCGACCAGCTGCGGATCCGGCATCATCTCCTTCACGCCGGAGATCCGGGCCACCAGCTCCTTCCGCCGCTCGCGGGCAATCCCCTGGGCAGCCCGGATCCGGTCGTAACCCAGCACTCGCGAGAGGAACTGAGCCCGCTCCGTCGGCGCCATCGCCGCCATGACGCTCAGTTCCTTCTGACCCGTGAAGTACGTGTGGAAGAACTCGGAGCGGGTCATGCCGAGCCGGCGGCCGAGCAGGTCCGCGACATCGGTGATCGTCGTCGCTATCGGCTCACTGCCGCCGTCGAGGTACAGCTCGGCGCTGCTCAGTCCTCGCACGACGCGGTAGCGGTGCCCCGACAGATCGAAGTCGAGCTCGACCCGGACCGGTGCGCGCGCGCCCGCGCGCACGTTGCGGATGGAATCGCGTGTGCCGCGCACCGCGGATTGACCGTACAGCGCCCAGGCAATCGCCTCGAGCACCGTGCTCTTGCCCGCCCCGTTAGGCCCGATGATCCCGGTGAGGCCGAGATCGAACTCGATGCGTGTATCGGCGTGCTGACGGAAGTTCGTCAGGTGCAGGCTGTTGAGCCTCACGAATGCTCCGCCAACACAGCCAGTGTATCGTGTTCCGCCAATTCCGCCTGCTTCAGGTACCCGAGGCCGAGTTCGACGAGCGCCTCACGCGAGACGTCGGGGGGCAGCGTGCGCGCAAAGAGCCAGTCGCGTACGGTGTCGGTCAACGACGCCTTGCGGCCGGCCGCGCCGGATCCAGTCTGGCGAAGCACTTCCGGCCGGCGAGGGTCGAGCTGGAAGGACAGCGCGCGTCGCTTGTATTCGCGCAACGCCCGCTGGTCCAGCTCACGCGAGACATGGCGCGGAATGTCGATGACGACCTGCCTGACGATGCGGTCGTCGATGCCACCAGGCCAGCTCTCGACGTTGTCCCTGATGACGGCATCGATATCCGCGGCCGTGGCACCTTTCGCACTGACGATGGGAAGGTCGATGAGCGGGCGCGCCGGCTCCAGCGAGTGAAAGAGCTTCTTCTTCGTCTCGAGGTCGTACTCAACGATGCCCTTGCCATGGAGGCGCGCCTCCTTTTCTTCCTGCTTTTCCCCCCAGATGTTGAAGCTCGTGTACTCGATGGCGCCCGAGTAGTACGCGTTGTGATGGAGCTTCCGGTGGATGTGGTACTCCCCCATTGCCACGTACGACCAGCGGTCGTAGCCGATCTCGTCGGGATCCACCTGCAACGCCGCGCGCTCGGTGTCGGCCGATGACAGCGGGATGATGCCGCGCAGCTCCGAGTGCATGATCAGCACGTTGCGCCCGAACGCAGGATCAGGATGCAGTGCCGGCTTCGGCCCGATGCCATCGGGGATCGCCAGCACGGCCAGGTCCTGCTCCGGGAACGTCAACCGTCGGGGCTCGGAATCGATGACGTGGATGCCGAGCGGCATGAACAGCCGCAGGATGCACACGGTCTCCGACGAGCGCGGAGCATCGTGATTCCCTGCCACCATGATGACGATCGCCTCGGGCAGGGCGTGGACCAGCCGCGAGAACTGTGTGAAAGCAAGGAGGATCGCGGGATTCGGCGGACGGACGTTGTGGAACACGTCGCCCGCGATCAGCACCAGGTCCGGCTTGATGTCGATGACCTTGTCGATCGCGGCCCGGAACACGGACGCGACATCAGCCTCCCGCTGGTTGATTCCGGCGGCGGTCTGCCGCTGGAACTGGCGGTAGCCGAGGTGGAGATCAGAGAGGTGAACGAGGCGCATTGGGGCGCGAAAATATCCGGCGAGCCAGCAGGAAGATACGTGGGGCGCGCGGATATGAGATGGGAGATGGGAGAACTGAGATCACCTGCTCGAATCCCGGTCAGATCGGATTCCATCGGGAAACGGTGTCTCCCGACCGCTCAAATCAGAATCGATCCGGATGGCAGTCTATCTCAGTTCTCCCATCTCCCATCTCCCATCCGGTCACATGGCCCTCAGCCACTGCGAAATGGTCATCCTCACCCGGACCGGCGGCTTGGTTGGATCGGCGTGCGTTACAAGGGACAGCAGGGAAAACGTCGTCCGGGCATCGGTGATCCAGCCACGGCGGCGGTCGAGCAGCACCTGGCCGAGGACCGTCCCCGAGGTTTCGACGACACTCCGCCCCGTCGACGGCGCCGGCGAGTCGTTCTCCGCCTTCATCAGGCGGCCGCGTAGCGAGAGGAACGCCAGTTCTCCGGACCGGGAGAGCGAATCAAACGTGAAGGTCGCGACCAGTGTGGCGGAACCTTTCGGATCGACCGAGCTCGCCAGGGGCACCTGCAGGACGCTGGTCCACGTAGCGCCCGGGACGATGGGGCGCGAGGGAAGCGTGGCCGGCATGTGCGACGCCAGGGCGGCCGACGGCATCGCGCGCCCGCGGCTGGACGGCACGTAGGCCGACCCGTTAGGCGCCACACGGAACCGCACTGCGCGGTTGGCGGCCGATGCGGCCCAGGCCAGGACGGCGCCCGACGCGGAGTTCGGCGGGGAATTCACCCGGAGCGAGTCGGTCACGCTGACGATCGTGGCTCCTTCGCCGTCCACGGATTCCACGGCCAGCGTGGCCAGCAGCACCAGCGTGCCGGATTCCACCGCAGCCTTCCCGTCGGTCCCGGGAGGTCCGCTCATTTCCACGGTCTGGTCGAGTCGCACCTTGATCGTGTCGCCCGCGCCCGGTCGAACCTGCAACAGGACGGCACCCGCCTGGGCCTGCGACCGTTCGACCGGCACCATCAGCAACGCCACCACGCCCGGCAACAGGCAGTGCCAGTGTTTCGCTTTCCGCAACGGGTTACCCGTAGGGATCATCGACCGGCGTGGCACGAATCGTCGACCGCGGCGCCGCCGTCGCCTGCTCGCTGCGCACGATGCGGCGAAACTGCGCCTTGAAGTAGGCCTTCACGTCCTGCGGTCGGGTCTTCACGGTGGCATCCCGCGCCCGCAGGACTTCATGCTCCTCGTACAGCGCAATGACGTCCTCGACGAAACTCAGCTGGATGGACGAATCGAGGGAACGCAGCGACCGCAACACGGCTTCGGTCAGCGACGGTTCCTCCGCCTGCGGGAAGCGATCGGCGCCCTCCCGGCCGGAGAGCACCGGGGGGCGCGGAAAACGAACGAAGATCGGTTGCGCAAAGTGCGGATGTCTGACCATCAACTGTCCCTTGTCCAGCGTGGCGAGCTTGGTCCGTGTTGCCGGCCCGAGGACCTGATACCCCGGTGTCGCCAACTCGTCGGCGTCCATGCGTCCAAAAAGCGCCGTCGCGGCGTTGCCGACCACCCGCCGATGGACCTGCGACCGGAATTGCTGCGCCCCGAAGAGCACGAGCCCCAGGTACCGGCCTCGCTCGGAGATGTCGAGCAGCATTCGTCGGACGTGAGTATCCGGTCCATCCGACTGCGCATACTTGTTCAGTTCATCGACGAAGACTACGAGGTGACTGACGCCGAGCGCGCGCCGCTCCAGGTGCTCCCGCAGGAGCGAAACGACTCGCGCGAAGACCAGATCCTGGGCGTCCTCCTCCAGGTTCGCGATGTCGATCACGTACACCGCCCTGTCCTGGAAGGTGCCCCAGGGAAGGTCCGACCGGACGCCCGCGTCGGTCACGAGACCTTTGCAGCGCTGGGCGATGTTGATCAGGCGGTTTCTGACCTTGCGCACTGTGGCGATGTGATGCGTGCGCCAGGCCTCATGGCCACGCTCCTCCATGTGATCCAGCAGGTCGCGGAACCATTCCTCGAGATCGGCAAACGACTGGACGCGATACCGCTTTCCGTTGGCCAACCGCTCGTCGGAAAAATCATGATCGACGATGCGGTCCCCGATGAAGTCGATCAGCGCATCGGCCTTGGCGTCGACGTCGTCCCGATTCAGCAGCACCGGAGCAAAACGGAGAACGTCCGTCAGGCCCCACGTGAGCGGCGAGACATTCGCGGCGAGGTCCGGGTGTGAGCGGAGCGTGTTGAGTGCGAGGCCGCGGGCCGTGTAGGGGGCGTAGTAGTGGACTTGCTGAAACGGCCTGGGTTCGATCCCCATCAGCCGGTACATCTCCCGATCACTGTCCTCGATCCGTCCTGGCTGGTCCAGAAAGCAGAGATCGGGTCCCTTCACGTTGAAGCAGAGCGCGGCGACGGATCCTTTCGACTCGGGAAAGTGCGTGAAGATCGACGCCAGGAGGAACTCCACCGCGCTCGTCTTGGTGGCGAGCCCCGAGACGCCGGTGATGTTGAGGTGCGCCGCCTCCGGTCCAAGCAGGAAATCGGCGTCAACGTAAATGGGAGAGTTGGTGGCGCCCGCCCGGTATACCCCGACCGGAATCGCCGTCCTGCTCTCGGCTCGGAGGTACGAATCCATGCGAAGGGCCAGGGCGATATCGTCCGCGTCGGCAAGGAAGACCTCACCCATCGGCACCGGCTGCAGCGGCTCTTCGGGAAACTGGCGCAGCACGGCCGCGGTGTAGAGTCGGATCTCCGGGCGCTCGGTGGCGGCGTCACGCGCCCTCCCGGGCTCACCGTCCGCCCCGATCACGTCATGGAGCGGCGTGAGAAGGTCCGTGTAACTCAGGCCGTCGGTGACGACTCCGTAGATGTGCGGAAGCTGGCCGTCGATCGGGTGCGCTCCATCCACGCGCACGATCGTGCCGATGCCTACCGGTGAATCGAGCGCGGTCCAGAAGTGAAACTCATGCGGCGTGTTCGGCCGGCGCTCGGTAGCGACCACGCGGCCCAGAGCCAGCCGGGCGCCGGCGTCGCCGCTGCCGGGCGCCGCCCGCTCCTCAGCGGACATCGGCATCGCTCGGGGCGTTGTGGGCACGAATGCATGCAGGAGAGCGCATGCAGTAAGGTATTCGTCCCACCCGCGCCGCGTACGGCCTACCCGTGACTTCTGCTGTTCCGCCGGTAGTCGGACGGGCAGGCGCCCAGCAGGCGACGGCACTCGCGAATGAAGTGACTCTGGTCCGCATAGCCCGCGGCCGCGGCGATCGCGGAGAGCGGCTGGTCCGAACTCCGTAACTGTTCCGCCGCCCACGAGGCCCGCGCCGACCTGACGTACCTGCCGATGGTAGTGCCGGTGTGCGCGCGGAACGCGTGGCACAGGTGCGTGGGCGTCACACCCGCCTCAATGGAGAGCCGTGACAACGACGGCGGGCCGCGGAATTCCTCGTTCAGCATGTCCTGCACACGATCGAGCCATGGTGGCCGGCGACGCGGCGCGCGTTCAGAGCGGCCGCCACGAGAAACGCGCACCAGCATGCCGACCATCAGCGCGTCCACGGCCAGCGGGGAGAGGTCGTCGCTGCGATCCATTTCCGCCAGAACTCGACGCGCATCAACTCCCACGACGGGGTCCCTGACGTGCGCGAGGTCCTCGATCAACGGCCGGACGAATTCGAACGAGGCTATCGCCGCCGGGTCAGGTTGCATGACGAGCACCCGGGCTCCCCGGTTGCCGATGTAATTGGCATGACGCTCTTCACACGGTTCTGTCCATGCCCACCCCGGTGTGCATGCATGGCGCTGGCCGGCGATCGCCGTGTCGAACGAACCGTCCAGCATGACCGCCATGATGGGGCGATCGTGAGAGTGCGGGTGCAACGCGTCACCGGCGCTGAACCGCGCCTCCGTGAATAGACACGTCTGCGTGCTCATCGATCTGAACCACGGACTACCCATCGTGACCGGAACCGGTCGATGTCGCATGACGCTCACTCCAGCAGCGGTTTGCCAACCTAACGCGCCGGCGAACGACGTTCGAGTGACGGGGTGACGGAGACACGGGATACGGTGCTGAGGTGACGGGAACACACCGCAATCCCGCACAAATGCTCACAACGCCATGCAATACGCCTCAATCGCCTTCGCCTACCGTTTGCCCTGCAACCGCCGGATGGAACTGACTCGCGGGCATCGCTCCAATCCGCCGGCACTGACCACTCAGACGGAGGAGACCATGTTCATGCCGAGTAAGAGAACCATCCCTGTATTGGCTGCAGCGCTGGTCGCGTGTTCCGTGGGAAGCGAGCCGAGCGCACCGCTCATCGCCGCATCCGCAATGTTGAACAACGGCGAAGGCGTTGAGCTTCAGGTGAACGGCGCCGGTGTTGTGGATCTCCCGCTGCCGTTCGGCGACTTGAGCTATCAGTTTGTTGCCAAGCGTCGGGCGGACGGCACTGTGAACGGTCATTTCCGCTTTACCCGGCAAAACCCCGACGGCCTAATCGACTTCGAGGGGGACGTGACGTGCGTAACGAGCGACGCGAACTTCCCGGGTCGGGCGCGCGTCGGTGGAATCGTGACCGCGAATAACTCGACTTCACCAGGCTCTCTGACCACGAACCATGAAGTTGGAGACGACGTCTGGTTCCGCGTTCAGGACAACGGTAACGCTGGAAGCGTCGTCGATCGCACCACGGTCCTCGGGTTTGCACCGGTCCTGGTCACCACCTCGGAAGAGTATTGTGCACTGACGTTCGCCGACGGCCCGTTCTGGAGTCTGGGATCCCTTTTCCCGGTCGCTGTGGGTACGATCCGCGTGAATCCGTAAAGAAACGCAGAATGCAGATTGCGGATTGCAGATTGCAGAATGAAAGCCGACCTCATTGCCGCGTTCTGCAATCCGCATTCTGAATTCTGAGTTTCGTTCACCGTTCGAAGACGAACGACGGAAAGTCGAGCTCATCCAGGCAGGTCCGGGTGGGAACCTTTTCGAGCGGGTCGGCAAGGAAGGATGCAACCACCTGCGTCTTGCACGCGCTCTGCTCGGAATGGCCCCCACCCCGGATCACGATGTGCCGGCTTCGGGTGAGGTTCCGCGACACTCTGTCACCATACTCCGGCGGCGTAACCGGATCCCGCTCCCCGGAGAACAGCAACGTCGGGATGTCAGACTTCCATGGCTCGCGCATTCCGCGCGACGCAGCCGCCATGGGCCAGGACGCGCAACCGGCGCGATACGCCAGGTAGTAGCCGGCTCCCATCAACGTTCCTCGCACCCGGCGAACCGCCTCGACGGAATCGATGAAAGGCAGGTCTTCGCTGCAGTAGACTCCGAGGTGGAGCGCGAGACTTGTCGAATCGCCGACCCATCGGGTGCGCTGCCAGTACACGCGCGCAAAGGAACTGAAATCGCGCGTGCGCTCGGCATCGTGAACCCATGCCGGCAGTGATGCCGCCAAAGGCCCATACAGCATCCCCCTTACGGCATACGCGAAATCCCAGCGGCCGAACGAGCCCGAAAGCACTCGGCCCACGGAGTCCGTTACCTGGATCGAAACGGGAAGACTGTCGAGCTGCCGGGCGATCCTGAGGAGTGATCGCTGCGTGTCAGGATATCGCCTCCCGCACTCCCCGTCTCGTTGGCAGCGGGTGACCACGAAATCGAGGCTGCGCTCCATTGAAGGCGCGAGATCAGCCGCGAGATCGGCGTCAAACGGAACGACGCCATCCAGCACGACCGCGCGTACCCGGTTCGGATGCTTTCGTGCGTAAGTCTGAGCGAGTCTGGTGCCGAACGAGAATCCCAGCAACGACCAGACGTCCGCGTCGAGCGCCTTCCGCACTGCTTCGAGATCCTCAGTGGATGTTTCGTTGGTGTACGCGCTGAGATCCGCGTTGCGACCGAGCACACGCCGACAAGCAGATACGTGATCGGACGGGAAGAGCGCGCCGAGGAAATTGTCGCGACCAAGGACGGCACAGGAGAGCGAGCCCGAGCCTCCGGTTCCGCGCTGGTCGAAAAAGACCAGGTCGTGACGATCTCTGAGCGCCTCCCGCTGCGCGAAGTTCCGGGCCATGAGGGTGCCCGGCACGCCCGGCCCTCCCTGAATCAGCAGCAGCGGCTCGCGATGCGGCGCCGGACCGCGAGCCGCCAGTACGATGACCCTGATGCGCAGTTTGCGGCCGGAGGGATTCGCCGCTGATTCCGGCACCAGGACGCTGAGGCAGCGGACGTCCTCATTTACGCCGTCCACGCGACACGCTTCGCGCGCTTCGAGTCGCGCCCAGGTCAGGCCCGCCGCGGTGACGAATCCCGCGATAAACACGCCCGCGCGAATCATCGCACGCCGGCGTGAAACATGAGGCACAACGGAGCGCTCGGAGCGAGAGTCCACGCTTCCAGGCCGCGGGTCGATCATGCGGGCGAATCTATCGACCGCGCCGGCTGCTCAATTGAACGGGATTGTGGTCTCCCGAACGGAGCCGAAGAGCCGCGGGGACCGGTCCGCGTGGGAGTCCGGTGCCGATCCTCGGGTGCCAGCAGCTATTCCCGGCCACCCATCACCCCGTTCCCCGGCCGCCGGCGAACGATCGACAACATCGTCCGCTCGCTCGCATGCCATTGCGTGAAATCCGCCCGGGACCGTCAACCATCAGGTGCGACTTCGATGTGCGAGTGGCATTATTCGACCCAACCTCCCGCCCCCCACCTTTCTCCTCACCGACCCATGAGCGCGCGCAACATTGCGATCAGCCTTGCCCTGCTGCTCCCTGTGCAGCTTCGAGGGCAGGATCACACCCACCAGCCCGGGATGACCCATCCGGCCGCCACGACCCCGGCCGCCCCGACGCGCCCCGGGCAGGCCGCGTTCGCCGCCATCGCGGAGATTGTCGCCATCCTGCGCGCCGATTCGACCACGGATTGGACGAAGGTCGACATCGAGGGGCTCCGGCAGCACCTCATCGACATGGACGACGTCACGATGCGCGCCGTCGTTCGGCAGGAGGCGATCGCCTCTGGCGCGCGTTTCACGGTGACCGGCCAGGGGCGCACGACGGCCGCGATCCAACGGATGGCGAAAGCCCACGCAGCGATGGTGAGCGCGTCCGACTCGATGCGCGTTTCCGTCGAGGAGGTGACCGGTGGCGCGGTCGTCACCGTTGTCGCGACGCCGGCAACCGCCCAGGCCGTCGCGAGAATCCGCGGCCTCGGTTTTCACGGCCTGCTGACGCTGGGAGATCATCACGGCCCGCACCACCTCGCGATGGCACGCGGCATGACCGACCATTCACACAAGTGAGCCAAGCGCTATTTCGCCTTCACCTTCGCCCAGGAGTCGCGGAGCGCCACCGTCCGGTTGAACACGAGCGCGCCCTGGTGCGAGTCGATCGGGTCGCTCATGAAATATCCGATTCGCTCGAACTGGTACCGTGAGCCCGGGGGGTCCGACGCGACACTGGGTTCGATCTTCGCGTTCTTCACGACCACGAGAGACTCCGGATTCAGCGCCGCGGCGAAATCATCCACTGTGTCGGGCTCCGGAATACTGAACAGCCTGTCGTAGAGTCGCAGTTCGCAGTCGAGCGCTGTTGGCGCGGCCACCCAGTGGATGGTGCCCTGCACTTTCCGCCCATCCGGGGAGTCGCCACCGCGCGTGGCAGGATCGTACGTGCATCGCAGTTCGGTGATGTTGCCCGATGCGTCCTTCACGACTTCCTGACACGTGATGAAGTAGCCATACCGAAGCCGGACTTCGCGACCCGGCGCGAGGCGGAAGAACTTCTTCGGCGGATCCTCCATGAAGTCATCGCGCTCGATGTAGAGCTCGCGCGAGAACGGCAGCTTTCGCGATCCTGTCAAAGGCACGTCGTGCGGGTAGTACGACGCGTCCAGCCACTCCGCCTGCCCCTCGGGGTAGTTCGTCAGCACGACCTTGAGCGGGTTCAGCACACATAGCACGCGCGGTACGCGCACGTTCAGGTCATCTCGGATCGCCGCTTCGAGAGTCGCGAGTTCCGTGTTCTGTGGCTTGCGGGAGACGCCGGCCTGTTCGACGAAGGCACGCAGCCCCTCGGGTGTCACGCCGCGGCGGCGCAAGCCGGAGATCGTCGGCATGCGGGGATCGTCCCATCCGCTCACCACACCGTCGTTCACGAGCCTGAGCAGCTTCCGTTTGCTCATCACTGTGTATTCGAGCGCGAGTCTGGAGAACTCCGTCTGCTCCGGCGGGCGTTCGAAGCCGCACTCTCGCACGAGCCACCGGTAGATGTCGTTGTTGTCCTTGAACTCCAGCGAGCAGAGCGAGTGGGTGATGCCCTCGATGGCGTCCGAAAGGGGATGCGCGAAGTCGTACAGCGGATAGAGACACCACGCGTCGCCCTGCCGGTAGTGCGTCTCGTGACGGATGCGAAGGAGGATCGGATCCCGCATCAGCATGTTCGGGTGCGCCATGTCGATCTTGCCCCGCAGGACATGTGCGCCATCTGGAAACTCCCCGGCCTTCATGCGATGCAGCAGGTCGAGGTTCTCCTCGACGGACCGGCCGCGGTACGGGCTGTTGGTCCCGGGAACCGTTACGGTGCCGCGATTTGCCTTGATCTGTTCATCGTTCTGCGAGTCGACGTATGCGCTGCCCTTTTTCACGAGCAGCACGCCGAACTCGAAGAACTGAGCGAAGTAATCGCTGGCGTAGAGCTCGGCGTCCCACTGGAAGCCGAGCCAGCGGATATCGTTCCTGAACGCCTCGACGTATTTGACGTCCTCGCCGGCGGGGTTCGTATCGTCGAAGCGCAGATTGCAGGTCCCGCCGTACTCCTTCGCCACGCCGAAGTCCACGCAGATGGCCTTCACGTGGCCGAGGTGCGGGAAACCGTTGGGTTCGGGTGGGAAGCGCGTCTTGATGGGCCGCCCAAAGCGGCCGCTGGCGACGTCTTCCGCCACCATGTCCCTGATGAAGTCCCGGTGTGCGCTGATAGCGTCAGTCACGGCATGGAGGACGAAGTGATCCGAGAATTAAGCTAACCGGGCTCAGAGCTCAGGGGCCCAGGAACCGCCAACATCCGCCCTGATCAGGCTTCAGGCAGTCTATCTCAGATCTCCCATCTCCCATCTCCCATCTCCCATCCGGTGTCGATCTCGGGGCTTCTCGAACGACGCTTCAGTGGAACTCGCACCGACATCTCCAACCGAGGGTTTCCCAATGCGTGTCATGGTGATGGTGAAGGCGACCGCGGACTCCGAGGCGGGCAAGATGCCCACCGAGCAGTTGCTGAGCGACATGATGGCTTTCAACGAGCAACTGGTGAAAGCCGGCATCATGTTGGCTGGAGACGGACTGCACCCGTCCAGTAAGGGTAAGCGCGTGCGGTTCAGTGGTTCGAAACGCACCGTCATCGACGGCCCGTTCACGGAAACCAAGGAGCTCATCGCCGGCTATTGGATATGGCAGGTCCACTCCATGGATGAGGCGATCGAGTGGGTGAAGCGATGCCCGAATCCAATGGAGACCGTCTCCGAAATCGAGATTCGTCCGTTTTTCGAGGCCGACGACTTTGGTGCGGAGTTCACGCCTGAGCTGCGGGCGAAGGAAGAGAGGCTACGCGCTGAGGCGGCGGCGCTCGCGCGATAGGCGTGAGCACCCGATGACCGAACCCGTCAACGAAACCCACCGAGCAATCGAGGCGGTCTGGCGCATCGAGTCAGCCCGCCTGATCGGCGGTCTCGTGCGCATCGTCCGTGACGTCGGCCTGGCCGAGGACCTCGCCCAGGACGCGCTGGTGGCCGCCCTGGAGCAGTGGCCCGAGTCGGGTGTTCCGCGAAACCCCGGCGCGTGGCTCATGTCGACCGCACGCCGCCGCGCCATCGACCATTTCCGCCATCGCGGAATGGCCGACCAGAAGCACGAACAACTGGGGCGTGAGTTCGACGAGAGCCAGCCTGACACTGCCGAGAGCCTTGTGGGCGATATGGATGACGACATAAGCGACGACCTGCTCCGCCTGCTGTTCATCGCCTGCCATCCCGTTCTTTCGATCGAAGCGCGCGTGGCGCTGACCCTGAGACTGCTCGGCGGGCTGACGACGACGGAAATCGCGCGAGCCTTCCTTGTCCCTGAGCCAACCATCGCCCAACGCATCGTCCGGGCCAAGCGAACGCTGGCCGAGGCGCGCGTGCCGTACGAAGTACCACGCGGCGCCGATCGGGCGGCGCGGATTACGTCGGTGTTAGGCGTCATCTATCTCGTTTTCAATGAGGGATATTCAGCAACCGCCGGCGACGACTGGATGCGGCCGGCGCTCTGCGAGGATGCGCTGCGGCTCGGCCGTATTCTTGCCGGTCTGGCGCCTGACGAGGCCGAAGTCCACGGACTGGTAGCGCTCATGGAAATCCAGGCATCGCGTTCCCGGGCCAGGGTCGGTCCCGGCGGTGAACCGATACTCCTCATGGACCAGGATCGGGCGCGCTGGGACCGGCTGCTCATCGGCCGCGGCCTGACCGCATTGGCTCGCGCCGAAGCTATTGGCGGCTCGTTAGGCCCGTACGCGTTGCAGGCGGCCATCGCGGCGTGTCACGCCCGCGCGTTGCGGCCCGAGGACACCGACTGGCCGCGCATCGTGGCGCTGTACGACGCGTTGTCCGAGCTCACGCCGTCGCCGGTCATCGAACTCAACCGCGCGGTCGCCATTTCCATGGCTGATGGACCAGCGGCGGGACTCGACGTGGTCGCGTCACTCGTTGACGAGCCATCACTACGGGGGTATCACCTGCTTCCAGCCGTTCGCGGCGACCTGCTCGTCAAGCTCGGGCGATTGGGTGAAGCGCGCAGCGAGTTTGAGCGCGCGGCGTTCCTCACCCAGAACACGCGCGAACGACATCTCCTCCTCGAGCGGGCAGCGGCGTGCCAGCAATCCTAGGCGTCGCGCAGTACACTGGCCGGATCGATCCGGGCCGCGCGCCGGGCCGGCAGTCAGGCGGACACGCCTGCGGTCGCCGCCAGGACCAGTGCCGCGCCAACCATGGTTGGCACGTCGCGCGGGCCGAGGTCGTACAGGAGCGCGCTCGTGAACTGCGTCGCCCACCAGTTGACGAGTGCCCCAAGTATCAATCCGCCGCCGACAAGGACGGCAACGCGCGCGAGGACCATTCGGACCACGGCGGCCGGCGTCGTGCCCAGAGCCATGCGGATTCCGAGGGCCTGGGGGCAAGCCGGTGACAGGCCGCTCAGTAAGAGGGTTTCGCGCGGGCGTGGGGACTGGGGTCCAAGCCTCGAGCCTGTCAGAATCTTGTGAATCCCCTAATCGCCGGACCCAAAATCGCCTAAAGTTGTGGTGCTGGTTACCAACCCGATGGAGTCTGACTCGATGCTGACTGAACTGCGTTACGCCCTTCGCTCGCTTTCCCGGACTCCGGGTTTCGCGCTCGCTGTCATGCTGACCCTGGGACTCGGCATCGGCGCCAACACGGCCATCTTCAGTGTGGTACGCGGCGTGCTCCTGCGCCCGCTGCCCCATCGCGACGGGGAGCGGCTGGTCTACCTGCGCCAGTCGATCAGCGGCCCGGGCGGGGAGAACATCCTCTTCTCGGTTCCGGAAATCCTCGACTTCCGCAACGCCTCGAAGACGCTGCAGGGCATCGCCGAGTACTCGCAGATGGCGTACACGCTGCAGGGCGAGGATGACGCGGTGCGGATCAGCGTTGGCCTCGTGACCGGGAACTACTTCCAGATCATGGGCCTGTCACCGATCCTCGGCCGCGCGCTCAACGACCGCGACGACGGGACCGGCGTGCCACCGGTGATGGTGCTGACGCACGAGTACTGGCAGCGACGCTTTGGCGGGGACTCCGCGATCATCGGCAAGATGGTCCGTGTCGACGGACGCAACGTGGAGGTGGTCGGGATCGTGCAATCGGCGCCGACGTTCCCGAATCGCATGGACGCGATCCTCAACATGGTCATCTCGGAGCACCACACCAGCGCGATGATGGTGCACGGGCGCACCCATCGCATGACGGAGATGATCGCGCGGCTGGCGCCCGGCGCCACGGTGGAGCAGGCGCGCGCCGAGGTCGCGACCATACGCCAGCGGGTGCAATCGGAGTTCGTCGATTCCTACGATCCGGGATCGGGCTACCGCGTCAGCGTCATCCCGTTCCGCGAAGTGCTGGGAGAGCGCGCGAAGCTCACGCTCTGGCTGCTCATGGGCGCGGCGGCGTTCGTGCTCATCATCTCGGCGGCCAATGTCGCCAATCTCAGTCTCATGCGCGCGGTGCGCCGGGAGCATGAGCTGATGGTTCGCGCCGCGTTAGGCTCCGGCGTGGCGCGGCTCCGCCGGCTGCTGCTGGTGGAGAACCTGGTGCTCGCGTTCGCGGGCGCCGCGTTCGGACTCATCCTGGCTCGCATCGGACTGGGCCTGCTGGTCTCGCTGGCCGAGCGGTATTCGGCGCGGGCGAACGAGATCCGCCTCGACGGCATGGTGCTCGGGTTCACGATGGCCGTCACCGTGGCGGTCGCCATCCTGCTGGCCTACGCCCCGCGTCTCGCCAGGGAAGGACAGATCGGGGCCTGGATTTCGCAGGGCGTGAACCGGATGAGTGGAAGTCTCCGTCGCCAGCGTCTGCAGCGCGCGCTCGTGGTCGCACAGGTGGGGGTCTCGGTCATCCTGCTGACGTGCGCCGGCCTGCTCACGCGTACGATGCTCGAACTGGCCGACGTCGACGCCGGGTTGCGTGCACCCGAAGTGCTCACCATGGAAGTGCCGCTGTCAGCCGGGCCGCGCGCCGATGCCGAGACGAAGGCATTGTACGATCGCATGAAGCTCGAGATCGGGGCGATCCCTGGCGTCACCGAGGTTGGACTTGGTTCGACCATGCCTTTGCGCGCGGCAGGCTTCCAGCTGGAAGTGAAAGCGGAGAACCGACCCCTGGCGACTGGCGAACCGATGCCACGCGCGGAGTTCCGCACGGCGAGCCCGGAGTATTTCCGCGCGGCTGGAATTCCGCTCAAGAACGGCCGTGAGTTCACGAGCACCGATCGCGACAGCGCGGCTCGGGTGGTCATCCTCAACGAGACGCTCGCCAGGCGACTCTTCGGCGACAAGGATCCGATCAATCAGCGCGTGGCGTGGACCGGCGATGTGTTGCGCTTCATTCCGGTGAGTGGTGACTGGCGCACCGTCGTCGGAATTGTTGGCGACACGAAGGACGGCGGGCTCGATGCGGAGGTCGGGCCGGTGATGTTCCTGCCGTTCGCGCAGGAGGTGGCATTCACGGGCGGCCTGGTCATCCGGGCCGAACGTAACGCGGCGGGCCTGGTGCCGGCCACGACGCGCGTGGTGCGGAGCGTCGCACCGCAGGATCCGATCGAAAACGTGCTTACGGTGTCGCAGATCCGGGACCAGAGCGTGGCCCCACGGCGGCTGAATGCGGCGCTGGTCTCCTCATTCGGCGGGCTCGCTGTGCTGATCGCGGCGGTGGGGATTGCCGGCGTGCTGGCGTTCTCCGTGAGCGCGCGCACGAACGAGATCGGCATCCGGATGAGCCTCGGCGCCGACAGCGGGCGCGTGCAGCGCATGGTCCTCATGGAAGGCGGGACCCTGCTCGCGATCGGCCTGGTCCTGGGCGTGATCGGCTCGCTGCTGGCCACGCGATTGATCCAGGGACTGCTGTTCGGGGTAACGCCTAACGATCCTGTGACGCTCGGAGGCGTCGCGGTAATGATGGGGTTGATCGGTGTGGGAGCGTGCTGGCTGCCGGCGCGGCGCGCGGCGAAAGTCGATCCGGCCGTTGCAATGCGCGGGCGATGAACAAAGGCAGCAGCGTACTGCTTGCTGCTGTCAGCTTGCTGCCAGTCCTCTCCATCGTTGATTGGCGGTGAGCCGGCACCCGTCCCGTCAGGGAGCACTGGCAGGAAGCAGGCAGTCAGTGATAAGCAGCCTCCAGCAATGAACGAACGTCGCTTTCAGCTCACCTTCGGCCTGCTGATCCTCGCCCAGGCCGCGCACTCGATCGAGGAGTACGTCGGTCGGTTGTGGGAGACCTTTCCACCGGCCCGGGCACTGACCGGCCTCGTCTCCCCGGACCGGGAGTTCGGGTTCCTGGTGATCAACGTCGGGCTCGTGACGTTTGGCGTGTGGTGTTTCCTGTGGCCTGTCTCCCGGCGCTGGCGCGCGGCAACCGGCATCGCCACGGGCTGGGGGATCATCGAACTGATCAACGGCGTTGGGCATCCACTCTGGTCGCTGCGCCAAGGCGGCTATACGCCGGGCGTTGTCACGGCATCGATCCTCCTGGTGCTGTCCCTGGTCCTGCTTGCCCAGCTGCGGCGCTGACAGGAACGCGTGGCGCACATATACCCGTTGCGGCCCTGCTAAGAGACCGCGCTCCCGCGCCGATCCCGTCGCCATGCCGCCGCGTCCTATCTCCCGCCCGATGCGGTAATTGCCGGCGAGTCCTTCGCGTAGTGCGGTCGCTACGTCGGTCATCGGGAGTGTCGGTCGCGAAAGGAACGAATGTCGCGCCTGACCCAGGGTCACAGCGCTACGACAACAACCGCCGGCGGTAGCTGACACGGCGCCCCCCACGTAACTTCGCGCCGCTCCAGATCGGACTTCTTCCCGACCGCCCGTGAAGACCCTTCTGCAATTCGTCTACGAGCACGAACGACGCTTCGCCGACCGCGTCTGGCTCACGCAGCCGATGGGCGGCGGGGTGATCCTCGAAATCACGTGGACGCAGGCGATCGACGAAGCGCGCCGCATGGCCGCCTACCTGCGCGACCGCGGATATCCTCCGGGATCCCGGATCGCGATCATCTCGAAGAACTGCGCCTGGTGGTTCCTGGCCGACCTCGCGATCTGGATGGCCGGTCACGTGTCGGTTCCGGTGTACCCGACGCTCACCGCCGACCACGTTCGCGCCATCCTCGATCACAGTGAGGCGCAGCTGGTCTTCATCGGTAAGCTCGACCAGTTCCCCTCCATGGAAGCCGGCATTCGGCCCAGGATCGACCGGGTCGCGTTTCCGCTGTCGCCTTCCGGAGCGGGGGTGTCCTGGACAACCGTCATCAACCTGACGCAACCCCTTTCCGGCCAGCCGGACCGCGACCTCGATGAGCTTGTGACCATCATGTACACGTCGGGAAGCACGGGCGCGCCGAAGGGGGTCATGCACAGTTTCCGGACGATGAATCACTCGCGGGCCATCTGCGACATCGCCGGCATTCACCGCGACGACCGCTTCCTGTCCTACCTGCCACTGTCGCACGTGGCCGAACGCGCTCTGCTGGAAACGACCTGCTTCATGGTCGGATTCAGCGTCTGGTTTGTCGAAAGACTGGAAACGTTCGTCCAGGACGTGCAGCGCGCGCAACCGACCGTCTTCGGCAGCGTGCCGCGCCTCTGGATGCAGTTCCAGGCCGGTGTCTTCGCCAAGGTGTCCGCGCCGCGCCTCGCGCGCTTGCTGCGTCTTCCGCTCATCAACCGACTCGTCAGGCGGAAGATCCTGCAGGGCCTCGGTCTGTCAGACACGCGCGTCGCGTTCTATGGCTCAGCGCCGAGTCCAATCGAACTGATCGACTGGTACCGGTCGCTGGGACTCGAGCTGGTCGAGATCTACGGCATGACGGAAGGGTGGGCGTACTCGCACATGGGGCGGGTTGGCCACCTCAAGCCCGGCTGGGTCGGACCGCCCGTGCCGGGTGTCGAGCAGCGCCTGACGAGTGAGGGCGAGGTGCTGGTGAAGACGCCCGGCCTGATGCTGGGCTACTTCCGGTCGCCGGAATGGACCCGCGAGATGATCGATGACGAGCGCTGGCTGCACACCGGAGATCGCGGGGAGATCGATGCTGAGGGAAACCTGCGCATCACCGGCCGGGTGAAGGAGTTGTTCAAAACCAGCAAGGGGAAATACGTGGCCCCTGCCCCGATCGAGAACCGGCTGCTCGCCTTTCACGGAATCGAGCAGGCCTGCGTCTCGGGCGCTTCGATGCCACAGCCCTATGCGATCGTCGTGCTGTCGAAGGCAGCGCGCGAGGCCGACGCCAACGGCATTGACCGCGCCCTGGCCGCGTTACGGGACGAGATCAACGCATCGCTCGATCCGCATGAGCGGCTGCACACCATCGTCATCGCCCGCGAACCATGGACGGTGGAGAACGGGCTCCTCACGCCGACGATGAAGCTCAAGAGAAGCGCCATCGAGGAACGGTATGCACCGTACGTGAAGGCGTGGTACGAGAGCGGGGAAGTAGTCATAAGAGCCAG